>JAAESQ010000038.1 GCA_024229275.1 bacterium
CATGAAGGATCGAGCGTGCAGCGGCACCATTTGGGTCTTGTCTTGAGGTGGGCTCAGCGACTGGGAGCTGAGTAATGCTTGGGCCTTTGCAGGCACTGATTCGATCCAATCGTTCAGCTCAGGGTCGACTAGATACTCCGTCGCCACGGCCGGGTCCATCGTGGGCTCATCAATCAAGGCCAATGGGAGGTGGCGATCGACCCAAGCTCTGTCGACTCTGCCGACCCGTTGCTCGTGACTCAATGCGCTCCCAGGGAGCCATACACCGAATCCTGATCGAACGCTGAGCGGTCCGCTAGGATCATCTTCCGGAACACTCTTGTCTGCCGGACCCATCAACGGATTAGAATCGGTGGGTACAACACGTACTTTCTGAGAATCGTCGCCCCTTAATTCCACGACCATCCACTCCACAGGAAGATCGGCAGTTTCCAGGAACACGTAGAGATCGCCAGGCATGGGTTCATGCGCCCCGTCTTCTGCAACCTCCCGCTGCATCCCTTCATGCTGCGTAGCGGCTTGAGCTGTCAGCTGTATCAGGCATTCGTGGGTTCTGTCTTCGTTCATTGCACTGTCTTCCTCTGAGTGGCCAAGTCCTGCGGGCTCTCATCCTTAGATATAACGTCGCCTTCCACAGATTGTCCCGATCGCGCTTGATCAATGAGCTGACCTAGGATCTCAAAGAGTCGAGGGAGTCTGTTTCTCGAGATACCTAGCATGGCTGCTATCTCTCGATTCGACGGCGCTGAAGATCTGCGCTCCCCACCTCGTGGAATTGGAATTTTGGTTCGACCCGCGACCTCATCGCTTGCGACAGCAAAACTAATGAGGAGATCAAGCAAGTCTCCGAGTTGCCTTTTCGTCGTCGGAGTAGCCTGGTATGTTGAGAGTACCTTTCGGACGGCTGCGACCAAACTCAAAAACGACTGGCGCTCAATAAAGTCACTGACCGGCTCGGTTCGATTCAGGTCGAGAACTCTGACGTTCGCACTATCCTGCCCCTCGGCATAGCCGAACTCCTGGCTCAGGATAGAATTCCACTTCGCACGTGCGTTTCGTTTCAGCGGATCTACGATGTCCTTAAACCTGAACGCATGGACGTTTCTTTCGCGCAGCAGGTCGAGGCGGCGACACAGCCTTTCGACCACCTTTCGTTGACCTTTGCCCCAGGCAGCGATCATGTCTGGCAGAAGATCGTCATTCCACTCCTCGGTGATGACGTCCAGCATTTTCGGCGATACGGGCTGCAACTGTTGGGTAGAGTTAAAGCCAAGTACGGTGTCATTCCGGATTGCAGGATCACCCTCGAGTACTGCGAGTTTGCCGAGTTTCAGAGCATCACGAATCGCAGACCGGAGGAGTCCGAAAATCCGATAGCCCAGCGGGTCGAACTTCTTCTGTCGTTCGAACAGAAAATTCCGAACGCTCAGCAGCACCAGGCCGTCGATGTTTTCCTTTACAACTAACTGACGCTGAAGGCTCCCAAAACGGGTCACGAACACAAAGACATAGCACTCAGTCAGCAAGTCTTCCAAAGCGTCCTGGCGCCACATAGTGCCGTCGTGTTGGTTCTCCTGCCACGTGCCCCCCTCTAGTATTCCGAGATAGCTCGGAGGACATGTCCACAGACCACGATTTCGAAGCTCTGCCACAAGAACAGAACGAAGAGCTGCCCACGCCCGTCGAAACTCTTCCTCGTCAGGTTGCGCCTTTCCTCCGGCGAATGACCTCACATATTCAGTGAAAATGCGTTTCACACGGCTTGCCCTGATTGACTCTGCCCAGCGGGGGCTACTGACAATCTTAGTCTGCTGGGAAGCTCGGGGCAACGAAGAAGGAGTTGAACCAGGAGTTGCTCCGGCAGCACCACGATCCGCCGTTAGGCCGATGCCGGATCCATGCTCCATAAAGCAACCTTCTCTCTTCATCTTTTGACTACCTTATACGTGCACACCATTTCGAAAGACGCCGCCCCGGCGTGGAGCCGGGGCGGCCACAGAAGCTATGTGTTCTGTCTTCTAAAACCGAATACCCACCGAAAAACGATAGGTCCGCGGCATTTGAAAATCATTCTCGCTACTTGGTTGCCCAAAGTCCGATGCTTTCTCCCAGTGCACACCTTCAACGGGGCTCTCCGTGAAGGGATTGAAGTCACCGATGACGTCAACCGTGTTTTCGCCATCATCCTGGGCCCCTTCGTTGAAGACGTTGAGAATTTCAGGCTGAATGAAGATCTCAACCCCGGCACCTAGAGCCTCAAACTTGAAGGAGTAGTTGAGTGACAGGTCAGAACGATGAACGTTGTCCCAGTGGTACTCCCCACGATCCGAGAAGTAGTAGTTGAGGTCATCCGGCGGAGTCTCATAGCCGGGGTTGTCCATGTAATCCTCGACATTGACATCCTCATAGGCCGAGTAGTTGTCTCCCGACCAATAGTTCTCAAGCCAGCTGATGCTGAGGTTGTGACGCGATGTGGAGATGGCCTCCCACACCGCCCAGGCACGCACCTTGTGTCTGGCATCGTTGGAAAGATCACCTGTGGGTGCGCTCCAGGAGGCTTGCTTGAACTCGTTGTACTGGAAGAAAGTTCCTTGGGAAGGACCTCCACTGGAGCCCTCACCATTGAGGTTCCCGCGCGAACGGGACAATGTCCAGGTGGCGCCGATGTCCCATCGGTCGCCGATCCGGTACTGGAAGTTGGTGTGCAAGCCGTTGTACTTGCGACTGTAGAACCCATCATCGTTCTCGATCGTAGTGAGGTCCACAGTACCGATCACTTCATGCTCAGCGGTGCGCCCAGGTTCGTTGCGATTGATATAGAAGGACTTGCCCTCGCGGTGCACGAGGTCGACGCGAACCATGCCCCGGGTGCCGAGCCTCTTGGTTACGCCAAGGGCGAATTCCTCAGTGTAGGGTGAGGCAAGAGACTCCAGGATCTGCGGTGTGACGCCGGGGATGCTGTTGTAGTAGTTATCCGGAGGGTCTTCGTAACCACCGTTGTCAAGCCACCATTGATACCAGGCTGCAATCACCTCTTCCTGGGTCAACAGGTTTGAGTAATCACCCGTGAGATAGGCCTCACAGTTCAGGCAAGGACCATTGTATCGCGAGCGGATGGACGCAGGGCTGCCGCCAGCCGAACCGTCGTTGGCTACACCGTTGGCGAGCGCACCGACATAGTGTGCGTACGAAGCGTTGAAGATCAGGTCTCCATTGCCCTTGGCATCCCATGCAGCACCTAAGCGCGGGCTGAGACGGCTATCATCTGAGACCTTGGCGCCCAATGAATCCTTGCCGTCGTTTTGGTCGTAGCGCAACCCAAGGTTGAAGGTCCAGTGATTTCCAAGACGCCAGGTATCGTTGACAAAGAAAGAATTCGTTCGGAAATTCGTACCCTCGGACACTTCGTAGATCGGTTGATAGTACGAATAGCCTCCGCGCCTGATTCCGTCCGGGCGTAGACTGCTCTTGTATGGCGCGAGCACTGGGTAGAGAGATTTCCCGCCCGGCACCGAAGCATCGTCGAGAATGATGGTGTCGGAGACGTAGATGCGGAACGGACTCGCCTGCTGATAGTTGTTGACCTTGCGAATGTCATTGAAGGTGTCATAGCCGAAAACGAAGTCATGCGTCCCGGCACTCTCCGTCGTCAGGAACCACGAGCCCTTGAGAAGCATATTCTCGTTGTCCCGTTGCTCATCGCCGCACTCGGGCGCAGCGCAGAAAGTCGGCGTATGATAGCGGTCGCTGCCTCGCGATCTGTCCCGAAGCAGGGTGCCACCGATGACGGAGCGATCATATCCCCCGGATCCTATTCCGATGATGTAGTTACGCTCGGACCACTGAGCTTCGACAAAGAAACTGTCAGAGAGAACGCCGGTATAGTTCAGCGACGTGATGTCCTGCGGGTCAGCACGATTCGGGTTCAGCGAGGCGAGGTCCATGATATCGCCGAAGTCCGCGTTGGTCTGCTTTCTGTCGATCTCACTGTAGGCGCCGATGAGTCGATGATTCTGATTGATCGACCATGTAAGCTTCAACTCGGCACGCTTTTCGGACTCTGTGTACGGATAGGGTATGAGGGTTTGATCCGTTGTACGAGTCTCTGAGGAGGACTCATCTCGCCCGGCGAGGAAGAACCAAAGCTTGTCCCTCAGAAGGCGTCCACCGAAGGTCGCTTCATAGCTCGTGTTGATGTCATCGATCCGCTCGGGCGCGAGATCGTTATTCGCACTCACCCAGTCGTCATTGGTGAGGTTCACCCGCAACGAACCCGAAAACTCGTTACCACCCGACTTGGTCAGCATGTTGACCACTCCGCCTTGGAATCGACCGTACTCGGCTGAGACACCGGAGGTCGCGGTCGTGGTCTCCTGGATCGCGTCCTCGATGTAAAGGCTCAACGGCTGGCCACGCAGGTTTTCGTTCACCACCACGCCGTTGATCAGGAAGAGATTCTCGAACGACTGTGCACCTGAGATGCTGATTCTGCCGTTCGGTCCCGTGCTGTTGGCGCCCGGCGCAAGCAGCACCGCTTGGTTTATGGTCCTCGCCACGGGTAGTTTCTCCACCAGTTCTTGCGTAAATGTTGCCTGTGCCTCAACCGAGTCCGAGATGGTCTCGTACGAGGCAATGACTTCGATTTCCTCGGCAAAGGTGTCGAGGATCATAGCGGCGTCAAGACGCCTGGACTGTGCTGCCGAGATCTTCAGCTCACGAGTGAGCGTGTGAAAGCTCTCGAGAGAGAAGGTGACCGTGTATTCTCCAGCCGGCAGAAAGCGCAGAATATAGTCGCCTCCGGCTGAAGAAAACGCCGTCCTCGTGCCCTGCAGGTTTGGTGACGCCACCTGTACAGTAACCCCCGCCATGGCGGTCCCGTCGTAGGTCACACGGCCGCTGAGCGTCCCGGTCGGGTTTTGCGCCATCGCCGGCACAGCCAAGAGCACGCCGATCGCAATTGCCACAAATACAAATCCGATTCTTCGCAATGTTCCCTCCTTGAATCTGAGTCGCGAGACTCGCATCTAGCCTCCATGAACATCGAGTTCCTCAGGAGTTCTCCCAATGACCTCGGCGCTGATTCCTGGAGTAAGCTCAGGAGAATCGCAATAGATCAAAGCCTCCTCCCTCTCTCCTGACACAAACCCTCAGTGTTACTACTTCTTCAATAACGGCACCAAACACTGGGTTGCCCTACACCAGGTGGAACTCGCAGTCAGTGCCAGCTTCTTGGAACAGCTGGCAACTGCCCACGGGTAAAGCCTCATCACTTCGAACATGCGTCTCACTTGCAGAACACCAGCAACAGCGGTCGCTCGTTCCTAGTTGAGAGGTTTTTTAGTGGGGAAGGTTATGACTAGATAATATGACGGTGAAGGATCGCGACATCGCTCTACCACCGCTACAGACGGGATTTTCGGCACCCGCGGCAAATCTGGGCCCCTTCAAAGAGCTTTGCGCGCGAGTCTGGAGAATCAGCTGCTGGACGCGCCTATTCTCATCAAACACAAGATGTGGCTTTGGCTGTGTTGGGTATACCAGTTGCCCATCGATTACTAGTTCGTGCCAGCGAAACACCTGCTGGAAGCAAATCGCGATTCTCTAAGATCGCTTTCCTCCAACAGCCAGATGCGACCTACCGATCGACGCGATAGTTCGGTGCTTCCTTGGTGATGACTACGTCGTGGGCGTGTGATTCTTTCAAGCCAGCGGCGGTGACTTGCACGAATTGCGCCTTTTCATGAAGCTCTCTCACACTGGCGCAACCTGACAGGCCCATCCCGGCACGCACGCCACCGACAAGCTGGGTCAACTGATCGGAAAGCGGCCCCTTGAACGGCACCATTCCCTCGATGCCTTCAGGCACAAGCTTGCCTTGCTCTTCGCCTTCCTGGAAGTAGCGATCGGCTGAACCGTGAGCCTCTTTCATGGCGCCGAGCGAGCCCATTCCGCGATACGCTTTGAAAGTTCTGCCCTGGTAGAGGATCTGCTCTCCTGGCGACTCATCGACCCCGGCGAACAGCGAGCCAACCATCACGACATCAGCACCCGCTGCTAGCGCTTTGGCGATATCTCCTGAGAAACGAATGCCACCATCGGCGATCAGTGGAATCCCTTTCTCTTGCGTCACCTCCGAGCACTCACGGATTGCTGTGACTTGCGGCATTCCACCGCCGGTGACAACGCGCGTGGTACAGATCGATCCGGGGCCGATACCGACTTTGAGACAGTCAGCCCCGAGTTCTATCAGTTCTCTTGCCGCGTCAGCCGTCGCGATGTTGCCAACGATCAACGGAACGCTTTCAAATTCCTTGCGGAACTGCGCGACAGCGTTCATGACGCCCCGCGAATGCGCATGTGAACTGTCGAGGCACAGTATATCGACGTGCCGCTCGATCAGCGCCGCACTCCGCTCGGTCAGGTCCTCCCCCACACCGATCGCGGCGGCGACACGCAGACGTCCGATTTCATCCTTGCAGGCGTTTGGGTATTGAATCGCCTTCTTGATGTCCTTGACGGTGATGAGGCCCTTGAGACCACCCTCTTCATCGACAATCAGAAGTTTCTCGATACGGTGCTTATGCAGCAACGCCTTGGCTTCGTCGAGAGTCGTCCCCACCTGCGCCGTCACCAGATCACGTGCCGTCATAAAGTCGGAAAGAGGGCGATCGTACTCGGTGCAGAAGCGGAGGTCACGGTTGGTCAAGATGCCCTTGAGTTGTCCTTTCTCGTCGACAACTGGCAGGCCGGAGATCCTGAACTTCGCCATCACCTCAAGCGCTTGGGACACACTCTGTTCTGGGTGAATCGTCACCGGGTCGACAATCATGCCGGACTCGGAACGCTTGACCTTGTCCACCTCGGACACCTGCTGTTCGATGGTCATGTTCTTGTGAATGACGCCCAGACCACCCTGCTGCGCCATGGCTATCGCCATGTTGCTCTCGGTCACTGTGTCCATGGCTGCCGACACGATCGGTAGCTTCAGCCGCAGTCGATCACGGATGAGATCGGACGAAATGTCAACGAGGTTCGGGTGAACTTCAGATCGCGCCGGCACCAGGAGCACGTCGTCAAATGTCAATCCGGTCGGTATCTGTCCCTGGCTCATCGCGATCCTCCCGCCGCGGATTCTGCGCCGCAGCAGCGCTTGTATTTCTTTCCTGATCCACATGGACACGGATCGTTACGGCCCACCTTGGGCTGAGTCCGGCGCACTGTTGTCGGCTTAGACGGTCCACCCACCGGCGTATTCGCTGCTTTCTCCTGCTGAGCGTGAGATTCTGCAAGACCGTCAGCGTCCGGGTGAGACATGGTTGTCGACACCCCTCGCCGCTGCAATTTCGATTCATCAACAGGTTCGGCGTGATAGAGGAAACCGACAACCTGATCTTCGATGCGCTCCCACATTCCCTCGAACAGTTCGAACGATTCACGCTTGTATTCGACCAGCGGGTTACGCTGTCCATATGCACGAAGACCGATCCCTTCGCGCAGATGGTCAAGACCCAGCAAATGGTCCTTCCACTGGCGATCGACCGAATCCAGCAATACCCATCTTTCGAGCTTGCCGAACTGTTCCTCACCGAATTGCTCGACTCGATTTTCGTAGTATTCCTTTGCACCATCGACGAGACGCTGTTGCAGCTCCGCTAGGTTGATCGTCTCCCAATCGATTTCAAGCCCCGAAACCGGCAGTCCAAAGTATCGACCGTACTCCACTTCGAGAGTGCTGACCGACCAATCCTCCGGGTCAAGTTCTTCGTTGCAATGGCGATCAATCAACATCTCAACGATCTCATCGACGATTCGGATGATGTAGTTGCGACCCTCGGACCCGTCGAGAATCTGTCGTCGCAGTCCGTACACCGCGACCCGCTGTTTGTTCATCACGTCGTCGTACTCGAGCAGGTGCTTTCTGATCTCGAAGTTGCGTCCTTCCACTTGCTTCTGGGCGCGTTCGATCGATTTACTCACCATCTTGGACTCGATCGGAATGTCTTCCTCCATTCCCAAACGGTCCATGATTTTGCGCACCCAGTCTGATGCAAAGATGCGCATGAGATCATCTTCCAGCGAGAGGAAGAACCTCGATCTTCCAGGATCGCCTTGGCGACCGGAACGGCCGCGCAACTGATTGTCGATGCGACGAGACTCATGCCTCTCGGTACCTATGATGTGTAAACCACCGGCAGCGAGAACATTCTCTTTCTCTTTGGCGCATGTCTCGCGATGACTAGCGAGAATACTTTCGCGCTCGTCATTCTCTACGTCTGCGCCGGTCTCCATTTCGGCAAGTCCTTCGGGACTGCCTCCCAGCACGATGTCCGTGCCACGGCCCGCCATGTTTGTGGCGATGGTCACAGCACCGAGGCGACCTGCCTGGGCGATGATGTCGGCCTCGCGTTCGTGATATTTGGCATTGAGCACAACATGCTTGATCTTGCGGCGCTGTAGCTGCTTTGCGAGACGCTCCGATGATTCGATCGACACGGTTCCAACGAGTACCGGCTGGCCCCGCTTATGACAATCGATGATTTCTTCGATGACAGCCCGAAACTTCTCTTTCTCGGTCTTGTAGACGACATCCGGTTCATCGATTCTGACCATCGGCTGATTGGTTGGGATGACCGACACGTCGAGACCGTAGATTTTCTCGAACTCTTCCGCTTCGGTTTCCGCGGTCCCCGTCATACCGGCAAGCTTGTCGTACATCCGGAAGTAGTTCTGTAGTGTGACAGTGGCGAGCGTCTGATTCTCAGACTGGATTTTCACCTTCTCCTTGGCTTCCACCGCCTGGTGTAGCCCATCAGACCATCGCCGGCCTGCCATAAGGCGTCCAGTGAACTCGTCGACGATGACGACCTCACCTTCGTTGACGATGTACTCCTTGTCGCGACGGAAGAGGGAGTGCGCTCGAAGGGCTTGGTTGACGGCGTGAAGGGTGTCGATATTCGATGGATCATAGAGGTTCTCGACGCTGAGCAGCTTCTCAGCACACGCCATACCTTGATCGGTCAGAGCTGCGGTTTGTGCCTTCTCGTCGATGAGGTAGTCGCCGGTAACTTCTTTGTTACCGTGCCGATCTTCTATCTCTTCGCCCTTTTCGAGTTTCGGGATGATGGCATCAACTTTGTAGTAGAGCTGAACCGAAACCTCGGACGGCCCCGAAATGATGAGCGGCGTTCGCGCTTCATCGACAAGAATCGAGTCCACCTCGTCAACGATGGCATACACGTGCCCACGCTGGACCCAACGCTCCATCTCGAACTTCATGTTGTCTCGGAGATAGTCGAACCCGAACTCGTTGTTGGTTCCGTAGGTGATGTCGCAGCCGTAGACATGCTTTCGGTCTGCGTCGGTCATCTGATTTTGAATACAACCGACTGTGAACCCTAGGAATTGATAGATCTGACCCATCCACTCGGCATCACGCCGTGCGAGGTAGTCATTCACCGTCACAACGTGGACGCCGCGGCCGGTCATCGCATTGAGCGTCACCGACAGCGTGGCAACCAGAGTCTTACCCTCACCGGTGCGCATCTCGGAGATGCGTCCCTCGTGAAGCACGATTCCACCCATCATCTGAACGTCGAAGTGACGCATGCCGAGAACGCGTTTCCCGACTTCGCGGACGATGGCAAAGACCTCGGTCAACTCCTTGTCGAGAACTGACTGCACATACCGCGACCGCTCCGGCGGATCATCTGGCAGATCGGCCGTAGCTTCCACGACGCGTTCGCGAATCTGGTTAAAACGGCTCTGCAGCTGGGCGTCGTCGAGCGGTTTGATCTCGGTCTCCATGGCGTTGATGGCATCGACCATGGGACGCATCCGCTTGAAGTCCCGATCATGCTTGCTGCCGATTACAGCTTCAATGGCTTTTTCGAACAGGTTCATTGCATTTCCTATGGCACAGTGTCGGGAAGAATCCCGACGTCGGTGCGATCCCTTCCGACCTTAGACTGAACTCTGGCCCGGACTAGAACGCGTTCAAGATGTGATACAGCGGGTTGACAGCTCGTCCATCCACGTGAACTTCGTAATGCAAGTGTGGCCCGGTAGAGCGCCCCGTACTGCCAAGCAGCCCAATCTGCTCGCCTCGGCGCACTTCATCACCGGATTCTACGAGGATGCGGTCGAGATGACCATAGGTAGTTTTGAATCCGAAACCGTGAGAAACGCGAATCACTTTTCCTAAGCCGCCATCACGTCCAGCAAATACCACGACACCGTCTGCAGGCGACACCACTGGAGTCCCTCGACGAGCAGAGATATCCAATCCCCTATGGAAGGCCTGGTGACCCGTGAATGGATCCTTGCGACGTCCATATCCGTCAGTGGCGATTCCCATAACCGGAGCAATCGTCGGCGTACTTGCCAGGTGAAGATCTTTGTTTTCAAGTTCAGTCTCGACCATGTCGAGCCAACTCTGGATCCAATTTTTTTGAGCCCGCAAACTATCAGGCGAATCCGGCAGCCGATCGTACGGCCCACCGCGACCGACTCGTTCTGTCTGGGATCCGTAGTTAGCTCCTTGCTCCGACTCCGTTTCGAGACCGGCAGCAAGAGCCAGACGAGTCGTTCTTTCCTCAAATTCGTCAAGACGCCCTTGAACTTCGCTAATTGTTCTTTCGAGCTGTCCATTGACCTGATCGAGGTCACGGTTTTCTGCCTTCAGACGCTGCAGTTCAGCGCGTCTGTGGACTGCACTGCCGGTATAAGCAATTGCCAGGATCGAGAGGAGAACTGCAAGCACAACGCCGCTTGCGGCAAGAGTCATGGTGAGTGATGAAAACGAGAACTTATAGAACTTGGCCTTACTGTGGGGGACGACAATAATCGTATTAAGGCGACGAGCCATCTTCCCCGAGCCCTCCTAGTTGCATCAGCCACGCCCTCGTATTTGAACGGAGCGCGGCGATTGTGGCACCCCACCAGTTAATAGTCAACTCGCCGAGAGCCACGTTCCCGCCAGTCTATCCCTTCTTTATGCGTTTGCCAAGTACTACCACACAGGGAAGCTTATGTCTCAGAACAGGCGACCGACACGCGATGAATGGGCGCACAAACCAGGTTGAGGCAACGAATTCTGGTTTCGCGGAAAGAACTCCCACGAGAGAGTCTATTCCTTCTGCTCCTTTTCGTCCTCATCCGTCTCGGGCTTGGGCTCAACGTTTTCCTCGGAACTGTCGGAGTCGTCATCGCCGTTCTTTTCTTCTTTTCCAGCACTTCGCAACAGTCGTGCCATTTCTTCCAACCGCGACTGGCATCGCCCATAGATGCTGTCGGTTTCCCATCCTTCGTCGTCGCTCCAACTTCCAGCGGACTCACCGGTGAGCAATTCGATTCCGTCCTGGATGGAGTCAACCGACCAAACGTTGAAACGACCCTCTTGCACGGCTTCAACCACGTCATCCGCGAGCTGCAAATCGGCAACGTTGCTTGCCGGAATCATGACGCCTTGATCCCCCGTCAGACCACGTGCGTTGCAGACCCGGAAGAAACCCTCGACTTTCTGATTCGCGCCCCCGATTGACTGCACACGACCGTTTTGGTCGACCGATCCGGTCACCGCCACGCCCTGTCTGAGTGGCACATCAGACAAGGCCGAGATGATGGCATAGATTTCGGTGGAGGAAGCTGAATCTCCATCGATTCCACCATAGTTCTGCTCGAAGGTGATCGAGCAGCTCATCGACAACGGCACCTTGCGGGCGAACGTCCCTCGCAGAAACCCTGTCAGAATCTGAATACCTTTGTCATGAGTCGGTCCCGAGAGACCGGCCTGACGTTCTACGTTGATGATGCCCTCTCGGCCAAGACCGATCCGGGCGGAAATTCGCGACGGTTTGCCGTAACGATGATGGCCCAGATCATAGACCGCAAGTCCATTGACCTGTCCAACCTCAGATCCGTCCGTCTCGATGCGATACACGCCTTCTTCGATCAGCTCGTGTGTCCGGTCCTCGCTTAGGCCATGACGATACCTGTAGGCAGCCTGTGCTCCGCGTACATGCTCATCGGTGATGGCTTCTGCACTGGAGCGTTCAGCCAGGAAGGACGCCTCGCGCAATAGGTCAGAAAGATCCGAGAATCGACTCGAGAGGCGGCGCCGCCAACGCCCCATCCGCACTGCCTCTTCTATGATGGCAGCCATGCCACTTCGAGAAAGAGGCACGAGGTCCTCAGCAACACTCACCTTTCGGAGTACTGACAGGACATCGCCCACGTTCCCCTCGTTGGCCTTCATTACCGTGTCGAAGTCCGCCAGTACTTTGAAGACTTTGGGGAAGTCCGAGTCGTATCGATACAGGGCATCGTAGATCGAACGGTTACCGATCAGCACGACTTTGACTTTGAGCGGTATCGGCTTCGGCTTGAGAGCCGCCACTCCCAGCATGACACTCTCGTATGACTGAATCTGAACCCGTTCGTACTTCAAAGCACGTTTCAGGGCCGGCCAGACTCGCGAATCCTGCAACATATCGTCGGCATTGACCACCAAGTAGCCACCGTTTGCCGTCAATAGGGATCCTGCACGAATGCGCATGAAGTTTGTGACCGCTTCTCCGGCCCGGTTTACCATCCGTTCGACTGTTCCGAATAGGTTGCTGAATGTCGGCTCGGTCTCGATCACCACCGGATGGCCCGTGGCGTCTGCATTGTCAACTGCAACGTTGACGCGCCATCGCAAGAACGGATCCTCGTCAGGTGGAGTCTCGCCCTGCTCCCCAAAGACGTGAAGATGATCCTCAAGATCCTCTCTCACCTCGGCGAGGTAAGGATCGACTTTGGAGTCGCCCACGGCACTTCGAACTCGCTTGACTACGAGATCAAGGAACGGCCGAATAGCCTCCTTCTGAACGTCCTCAACCTGATCTCGCGCTTGCTGTCTCAACTCAGTCACATGTTGGAAGATCTCATGAAGTCGCTCAGAGAAAACCTTGTGCTGCTCCTCCAACACCTGAAGCCGATCTTCAGTGAGCTTGCCCTCTTGTAATAGCCCTTTGAGGTCCTGAACAGCCACGGGCTTTTCGTCAACAACCGGCAGAATCTCCGGTCGCGCTACGGTCCCAGTCTGGATTTGAACGAGGGCAAATCCCGCTTCACGCACCTCTTCTTCGAAGCTCTCGACGAGATTCTTCTCTTCTTGACGAAGCCCTTCCACCGCGGCGTCGACACGCTCACGGAACCCCTTCTCGGTGAAGATCGCCGGCAGATTCTCAGCGAGTTCACGCAGCAGCACTTCCATGGCATCTCGCAGCCTCCGCCCAGCTCCTGCATCGAGAAAAAGAGCGTTCGGCTCTTCAGGCTTGAGGAAGTTATATACGTAGCAGACATCATTCGGAGGTGTGTTGCCATCCGTCAGCTGATCAAGGAATCGCTTGATCGTCGTCAGGCGTCCGGTGCCGGACAGGCCCGTGACGAAGACGTTGTAGCCGATTCCTTTCATGCCGAGACCGAAAGCGATCGCATCGACTGCGCGTTTCTGGCCAACGATAGTCGAAGCCGGTTCGATATCCTCGGAACTTGCCCAGGGCAGCCACTCCTCAGGACACCGCCACGCCAGCTGGTCAGTGTTGAGCTTGACGATCATCACGCCCCCTTCTGTTGTTCGACATGCCCAGCTTCATTAGCAGCACGGGCAACAGCGTAATACTCAACAATGCTGTAAAGATGGCGCCAAGTATTGCAGCGGCGCCCACGGATCTCAGGCCGGGATAATGCGACAGCACTAACGAACCAAAACCAACCATCGTTGTCATCGCTGCGACTGCGATGGCCTTTGCGGTTTCAGACAGGGCCGCGACGTCGCCATCAGATTCCATCCACCGGTGTAACAGATGAACCCCGTAGTCCACTCCGATTCCGATGATCATCGTCAGCACGAAGATATTCATAAGGTTTACTTGTATCCCCAACAAAGCCATTGCCCCGAGCATCCACACCATACCGACAACGAGTGGTACCAACGACAACAACGATCGCAGCGGTGTACCGAGGTCGGCCCAAAGCATGAGGAACACAAGCACAAGCCCCAAAACCGCTGCTTTAGCCGCATCTCCCCACACAATTCTTCTCAGTTCCGCAGAAACTACGTTGGGCCCAGCCAGAATCGCCTCCGGTCGGCCGGAGACGAGCTGCGCCAGCTCAGGCGGGGCATCTCTCCTCCACTTGCCAGCGGGTGGATAGCAGTAAATCGCTGCCGAGAAACCGTCCTCGTGACGCACTAGGTAGCGATCCACAACACGTTCGAGTACGGTGCCTTGCAGATCGGATATCCGCAACGGCTCTCGCACCTCAAGGGCATGAATAAGGTGTTCGATTCCCTGTTCAAATCCTGCCGGGTTTAATCCAGCCGATCTCAGCGCAACTCTCAACTCATCGGCGATCTGATTGGGAACGAGCTGTGCCTCTGCCAGTTTGTCGATGACTATGCGTTGACTCTGTAGATCGGGCATAAGTCCAGCGATAGTGTCGACACTGGCGAGGTTCTCACCGTCGACCAGGCTCTCCAACTCGGGCAGAATTGCGCGTGCAAACGTGATCGCCTCGTCCTGGTTCTTGCCATCGACCCGCACTGTCATGGGTGAAAAACGCAGCCCAAACGCGTCCATGACCTCTTGCTGCAGAATTATGCCGCGATTGTCCGCTGAGCGCATATTGCGAATGTCGTCATCAAACTCCAGCTGAGTTATTGCGGCGCCGAATGCGAGTGTTGCGAGGCCCGTCGCCACCAGAGTCGCTTTCGGGCGTTGCATCGCAAACCGACACACCAGATCAGAGCCAAAGGAGTGCAGGTAGAGCTTCCGGTGCTTACCGTAGCGCTTTTTGAGCAAGGTCAACATCGCCGGAAGGAGAAGAAAGACAGTTGCAACCAGAAGCAAGATGCCGGTTCCGGTCAAAACTCCCAGTTCTGAGAGCCCTCGAAAATCTGTCACCACGAAGGAATAGAATGTCGCCCCCGTCGTCACCGCCCCAAGAAGTACGCCAACTCCGGTGTGACGTCCCAGTGCATCTATCGCGTCTTCGTGCGTTGTCCCCGACTCACGTTCTTCTACGTATCGTCCATAGAGCACGATAATGAAGTCGATCCCGAGCCCGATAAGGAGTCCTGCAAACGCGGAGGTCAGCGAGTTGAGGCGGCCGAACGCCACCGCTATGAAGATGAAGGTCAACCCCAGGCCTGTGACCAAAGGAAGAAAAGCAAACAGCAACGTCGCCCGCCTGCGAAAAGCGAGCAGGAAAAGCAACATGACACCGACGAGGGAACTCACCAGGCCGACTACCAGATCGCTGACGATCAGCTGGCTGTCGTTCAAAGCGATGATGTAGCCACCGGTAAACTCTACCCTTGGTGCAGCACCATCCCAGCCCAGTTTTCGCCATTCATCGGTTGCCTCACTCACACGATCAGACAGACCGTCGGCCAGCATTTTGTTGAACTGAATGTCCTGTGCTGGTGCTATCGGCTTCACGAGCATGAGGAGGCGGAGCTTGGCTTCGTCAAGCAAGCACCCAGTCTCCGGATCCACTCTGACACCAACGCCTCCAACTCGCACTCGATCAAGCAGTCTGGGAAGGAGGCCAATGGGGTCTCGGCGTAGCAGGTCCTTGGTTGCAACACTCTGGGGTGCCATCAACTGACCACGAATACTCTGCGCCTGGTTGGCCAACCCTTCAGGCGTCAGCCGCTCAAGAAGAGCATCGATCTCCTCAGGTTCGTGAAACAGTGTCGCTCGGTCCAGGAGTGGCAACGCCGCATCTAAGGGATCCTCGAGTCGATACTCTACCCATTGAACAAGATCCCAATCACGCAAGGTGTTGGCGAACTGATCGGCAAAGGCGACAACCCCATCCATATCCGCCTCGGCCGGCACGCGTACCACGACGAGTAACGTGTCAACCGATCCGAATCGCTCCACCGTGGTCTTGAAATCCTGAACAATCTGATTGTTCTCCGGAACGAGCGAGAGAATGTCGGTTTCAACTTGAACTCGGCTTCCGAGCACAGCAGCGATCACGCAGGCAAGAATCGATCCCGCGAGAATAAGACGAGGGAAACGTCTCCCGACCCGGACCAGCTGAACAGGTAGCCTGCGAGGCAGAAAACCTCGACTCACTCCTCATTCTCCCGAACGATACTCCAGTTCTGCCAGAAGTAGACCACCATCGAAATCAAGGTCAGAACGAGCGCGACCCAGAGAGCGAAATCTCCCAGAACGATCCACTGCCCCAGTTGATGGCCAAGGATGAGTATCGCAACAGCGATCACCTGGCTGACGGTCTTCGCCTTGCCCCAGGCATTTGCTGCTATCGAGACACGGCGCTGCAGGGCAACAACCCGAAGTCCGGTTACAGCAAATTCGCGTCCGATGATGCACGTTACCATCCACGCCGACGCCAAATCCAATTCAACCAATGAAATAAAGGCTGCGCTCATGAGAAGCTTGTCGGCGATCGGATCGAGCAAAGCTCCGGTAACAGTGATTCTATTGGTGCGTCGCGCAATAATGCCATCCATGAGGTCGGTTAAAGCAGCCAGAAGGAAGATGCCAAGACCCCAAAATTCCTTGTCAGGTAACTCGGTCAGGAGCACAGCCACCAGGATGGGAACCATGAAGATGCGTATGATCGTGAGCGTGTTGGGCACATTCCACATGGCCGATCTCCGTTTTCCACTTGAGCAACAAAGTGATAGGTGTGGCACAAAGGCTTCCGGTCGCCTCATTCCACTTGCCCGACCTGCCGATTCTAGCGGTGCCGGCGTCGAGGGACAATGAGTACGGCTGCAACTTCACCGAATTCCAGCGATCGGAATCACTCGCGAGCTACGTGGCTCCCGACCAGCCAGTGTCAAACGCACCCTTCGCGCGAAGCCATTTCAGTGTGTCCCGCATGCAACAGGGGTATGTGCAGAGTATGCACCGACAACCGTTCAGGGCATCGATACTGCAGCACCAAATGCACCCTCCTAGGATCTTTACACACAACACTACTGATGGTCCTCGCACTTCTTACTCGACGGATCGCGCTTCCCCATGCGATCGCAATCAGTGCTGGTGGCGCTGCTCTGCTCCTGACTGTCATTGGGCTTTTAACAGTCGAGCTCGTCGGTTTCGAAACAGCCGATGCCTACAAGCCGGCTTCGCCGGTCGCGGAGGACGATCTGTCGCTAATGACGGTCAAACAAACCCAGAGAGACGACGGTTGGCAGTTGATGATCGAAGGCCCTCCTGGGGAGAGAGTGGCCATTTCCCAAGGATCCGAAGCTTTAGGCTTGGTAGATTTAGACGAATCCGGCCATGCTCGCATTGAGGATTTGTCTCTGTTGGAGAAGGATCAACCACTCGAGCTCACTCTCCTACTCTCTCCTACCCTGTCAATCACCCCTGCGGCGGGAAAAGTCCTGACTCCGGTTACTACCCGTCCACCGGCACCCACGGCCACTCCCGAGACCCGCATTGTGGTCGTCCTTCCGTCACCGACGGCCGCTTCGCCAGCGCAGTCCACTCCATCAGTGCAACCCACTCCCTCGAGACAACCATCGCCACGGCCGAGTCCACCGACATCGATTTCGGCGCCGCCTGTGCTGCATCTCGTAACCGACGCCGGTCCTCGACTCGCAATCACCTTCGACGGTGGATCCTCATCCCGCGGTACCACTGAACTCCTAGCACTTCTGCGCAAGATGAAACTCCCAGTCACTATGTTCCTCACAGGGGAGTTCATTGAACGCGATCCCTACCTGGTGCGACAAGCTTTGCTCGATGGGCACGAAATCGGCAATCACACCTATACCCATCCCCATCTCACGAGCTACGCGACCAATCGTCGCCACAACCTGCTTCCTCATGTCGATCAAACCTGGTTCAAGGAAGAACTTCGAAGGACTGAAGCCGCGTTCTTTCGTGCCACAGGTCGGCGCATGGCGCCCCTCTGGCGAGCGCCGTACGGCGAGGAAAGCAAGCAACTCCGCGGTTGGGCTCTCGAACTCGGCTATCTCCACGTCGGATGGAGTTCACTCCGTGGCGCATCGCTCGATTCGCGCGACTGGATCGAGGACGAACATTCCAGTCTTTATCAGGATCCCCGCAAGACCATGCAGCGTCTGATGGCATTTCCTCGACTCGAAGGCGGCGTCATCCTGATGCACGTCACTTCTGCGCGGGACACACCGATGTGGCGCGTTCTACCCGAACTTGTGGACAAGCTTGGAAGTCGAAGTATCGAAACTGTAAAGGTCTCCACGTTGCTCGACAATTCAAAGGTATGGCGGCAGTGGCTCACCACGGCTCGACGAAATCACCGCCAACCCTCCCTTTCAGGCGAAGCTGATCTCGGCAGCGAATCTGACGAAACTGCAAACATTAACGCGACAACCAGTCGCTAGCTGCAATCCGCCCTGCCTCGACAAGATCCTCCATCCGGTCCCAATCTGCCCACGTAGCATCACCAACATCAGGACGGATAACGTGATCAGCCTTTTTGAGCTGCGACTCCCTCAGTATCGTCCCGGTCATCATCTTGGTGCGCATCATCGTATCCAAGACCAGACTGCCATCAGGAAGCGGTGGGAGGTCCATCGACACATCGACGGCAATCACCGGTCGCCCCAAACTTCGGGCAGCTCGGACCGGCACTTCTGCGACAACTGCGCCGTCGACTAATTGGCGTCCTCCAACAATTTCAGCAGGCACCAGGCCAGGAATGCTACTTGACGCCCTAAGTGCGGGTTGGATCTGACCTTGGTCAAGCCAGATCTCCTCAGCGGACTCAAGATCTGTCGCCACGGCAATGAGGGGATGCTTCAGGCTGGAAATTTCAATAGCAGGAATCAAAGTGGCGATGCTTGCTCGCAGGTACTCTCCATCGATGATGGTTGTGCGATTCATGGCCATCGACACAATCACACGGTTACGAAATCGTCGAGCAGACTGGATCAACGGGTGCTCACGCGCCCCTTGCGAGGTCGATACTCCAAGAGGACGTACTGTTGGGATCATTCCGTCATCGATGACCTGGTTCCAGAGATCTTCAACCCGTTCCAGCGAGCCATGGTGGAGATACATCGCGCCAAGCACTGCACCCATGCTTGTGCCTGCGATTCCGCGCACCGAGAGTCCGTTTTCGCGCAGAACCTGAAGTACACCGAGGTGGGCAAACCCGCGCGCCCCGCCCCCACCGAGAGCGAGCACCGGCGGCCGAAGCCGCCACAGGAGACGCCGCAGGCTTCTCAGGCCTCCCTCTCCCGAGGCTGAATCTCGGCAATAAGGCCCAACAGCGCCTCGTGGACACCTTCGGCGACCCGATGTGCCTTGTCCGAAATATGATCCAGGTCGTCGGTACGACCTCGAGGATCGACATCGCCGATTCGGTCTCCGACTTTGACAGGAACCCCGTCTCGCAGAAGTCCGCGAACCACTCCAGCTATTCTCGCGGTCACCGAATAGGACGAATCCACAGGAACGCCGCGACGATAATCCTCTACGCTGTACACGGACACTACCGTGCCGACTCGCTCGCCACGCTCCACCTCGTCGCCTATCTTTCTGTGGGTGAAGAAAATACCGTCGCGCACTGCCTTGAGCGCTCGCTCTTTGGAAAATCCCATAATGTCAGCCGGCGGACCGTCTGCCAAATGTTCTCCAGTGTCTTCAAGCACCGATCCTACTAACGGACCCCGAAACGTATCCACAACTGCGTGACAGTCACCTCCGGCTACATAGCCGGGTCCCAGTGCTATCACGACCGGGGCAAGATCCGCCGTCAGACCCCAGTTTTGGCGTAGCATCGCTGCTTCAATGAACACGTCCGGCTTCCACGCGGCAAGCGCCTCATCCAACGGATTGACTGCAACCGCAATCTCTCCTGCCTCGTTGACCGAATCAACCAAACCAAGGTCAGCCACACCTCGAGACGCAACTCCCTGCACTGTCTGCGAGCCTTCCATCACTGCTTCGGAGAAACAGACCTGCCTCCGAACCGCCTTGGGAAAGCGCCGCTCAAGCATGAGCATGCGCGTAAATCCTTGATTATAAAGGTGATGCGCAGTTGCCGAGGCTAGCTCTCCACCGCCCCGAATCAACACGCGGTAGTCTTCTGGCGTCATCTAACCTCCAACCGACCACCGGGCTAGTCATCTATTTGAGCAACCCGCCGGAGTCACGGTATTCTAGCCGTTCCGTTCGGCTCTGCAACCGTCAATCCTGCACCAATTCATGAATCTCACGCAAATTGCGGTACTGCTGGGCAAAATCCAATCCATAGCCGACCGCAAACCGGTCCTCGATTTCCATTCCAACGTAATCGACTTCAACGTCGATCTCGCGCCTCGATGGCTTTGATAGCAGAGCAACTACCTTGAGCGAGCGGGGATGACGAGCCAGCAGGAGATTCCTCAAATCGGTCAAGGTTATTCCGGTGTCAACGATATCTTCAACGATGAATACATCTCGATCACGGATGTCGACCGTAATGTCTTTGAGTAAAGTCACCGTCCCGGAACTGGAGGTGCTCGACCCATAGCTCGATGTTTGTATGAAGTCGACTTCGATGGGGTGATCTATGGCTCGAGTAAGATCAGCAAAGAAGTAGACACATCCTTTGAGAACGCCGATAAAAACGGGCGATTGATCTGAAAGATCCTGCCGGATGCGCTCGGCCAACTGCTCCACGCATTCATGAAGTTCGTTTTCTCCGATCAGTATGGGTCCAAGCATCTCATCCTCCACAGTTTGCCGGTTTTTGCGGTCCGTTGTATCCTTGGGCAATTATGGTTGCCACCGAGTTGTCCCAGATGAGCGAGCGCTATACCGGTCTTTCAGACCGATTCCGATCGCTGTGGACTTTCTACCAGTTTTTGGGCGGTGTATTCAAGCACCAAGAACGTGGCGAACTGCCCTACAGTTACGATTTTCAAGCCCTTTACCGAGAAGTGCAGGAATTAATGCCTCGCCTTGGGCGAGACAACGATGCGTCCGCAGAGATGGATCTCGACCGATTGAGCCGTGAGCTCTCCACAATCCATTCTCGTCTAGCGCGCATTGAACGCGAGTTTACACCGTCACTCCTGCGGCGATTCTTCGACCATCTCAAGAGACAAGACCAAAAGATCCTCATCGCACTTGTAAAGTTCTACCTTCAATTGTCTCCCCTCGAAGAGGATGGCCTCGACAAGCTCGACATGCTGCTGACACGCTTGGCAGAGGAACCACTCGAAAATGGTCGTGTCTCGCAGCGCGACCCTTCCGAGCTTCGCGAGAGTTTTGAAAGACTGGCAAGCTTCGCAGGCCTACCGAGAATCCCTGCCGAGGAGGAACGTCCACTCCTTGATGCGGTGGTAGAGATCCGCACCGAGTTCCGCAGTATTTCTACGTTTGACGCTCTGCTGACGTCCGGAATCTATGATCGATTCCGCGAACTCAAGCACCGACTCGGAATGTCTTTCCTACACCCCCCCTTACTGGCGGAGATCATTTCCACCAATATTGATGCAAAGAATCGCTTTCGCGAGCTGTATCAAGAAGAAGAGGTGCGGATTCTCGAAGACACCAACCGTATTTTCGAGATCGAACGTTATTTGGAACGCAATCCCGAACTCGCTCATTCTGAGCTTCGACGGCAGATAGAGACGTTCCGTCGTTTTCGCATTCGATTTGACTCCGGTCGACGGGATGACAACGTCAAACGTGAGGACATCCACGAGCTTCGACGCAGTATGGGACAAGTTCTGGAGCAGTTCGAGCCAATCAGGGAAGCGATCCAGGGCGACGATGAGTCAATCTCAGACCTTTTCGAAGTTTCGGATGACTACGAACCGGTCGAGCAGCTTCTTCCCGCTGATGAGTTGGATGACGACTATCCAGACGACGAACCAACGGATGGAGCCTTACTTGAGATTGGAGAAGAGGAAGCAGATTCTGGTGGAATCGAAGATTCCTCCCCAGAGATTCTTCAACACCCACCTGCCTTCTTACCAAAACAGGATCCCCCTGAGGATGAAGAAGTTCACGACGTCTCCGCCGACACTGCTTCTCTGAGTGACCTCCTTCCTCCCGATCCCATGCTCAATGAGTATCTCCACAAAATCATGTTCGCCCTTGAACTGGTTGTGTGGGATCACCAACCTGAACAGGCGGCGAACGCGAAAGAACTTCACTATCTACGCCTCGAACCCTGGGAAGTCGACACCTACCGGAGGTTGGTGAAACGGGAAGTGTTCGAAGGGACCTTCGATTGGGAGTTGGAGGCGTTCTTCCTGACTTCCGCTGCTCTGAGAGCAAAGATGGAAGAAGAAGACGAAGAGATCAGTCGGCTTTACAAGAAAGGGACATCAGAGAGGCTGTTCGAATTGCTCGAAAAATCGGCTCAAAGCCTCGAACGGGCTCGTGAAGTAGACCGCCGTTTCAGATGGTTTATCGAAGACATGCTCTATCGCGGTGACACTGAACGCCTTGAGCAGATTTACAGATCTCACTTCCGCCTGCTCAACGCCTTCTCACAACTCTGGCTCGATCATCAGGCGAGCGGCGGCATCACGCCCCTCTAGCACGCCTTCCGATTAAACGATGTCTGAAACCGACGGCGACCAAACGGCATCCGCACTCGACGCGGAAGAGAAATCAAGTTCAGCAAGCAAACCATCGACGCATCGCCTGATTCTGCCCCCCGGCGCCAGCTTCACACGTCGTTGTATAGCGACACTCGTCGATATGTGCATCTTCGTCACCTTTTCGGTGTGGTTGCTCGCCCAGCTCCTCCCGCCCGATGCAAGTGTCACATCAGCAGCCCACCTCGATCGATTATTTGCTACCGTAAGAGATTCGGCTTGGCTGAGCCATGCAAGTGGTTCGCTCGGGATCTGGATCGCAGCCTGGTGGGGGTACTTCGGCCTCGGATGGGGACTCGCTGGGGCCACACCAGGGAAGTGGATTCTGGGTCTCTGCGTTGTTGATCACCAAGCGCGTTACCCAATAGGTGTAAGTAGAGGCCTTCTTCGTTTGGTTGCATACATGGCGAGTTCGATGACGCTTGGGCTGGGTCATTTGTTCGTTCTCGGACGCGGAGACCATCGCGCACTGCATGACATTCTGGCAGGGACTAGGGTCATCCGTCGCCGAGACGCGCACCGTTGCGGTATCTTGCGAACGAGTCCTCCAAACGCATCTTCTGAGTGCGATTGACAGCCGTTGTGCTCTAACATATGTTTCGAAAGCGAAGCTGAATCAAACCTCAACAACATGTCGAAACCGAAAGATGGAGGACACCATGGAGAAACACGAGCTACCAACATTGGCCTATGCCTATGACGCGCTAGAGCCGCACTACGACGCACGGACCGTAGAGCTTCACCACAGCAAACACCATCAGGGATACGTCACCGGTCTCAACGCTGCGCTCGACAAACTTGCCGCTGCACGAACTTCCGGAGACCATGGTGCGATTAAACACCTCGAAAGAGAACTCGCATTTCACGGCAGTGGGCACCTTCTGCATTCAATCTTCTGGACAAACCTGAGCCCAAACGGCGGCGGTACACCAACCGGCGCATTGGCTGCTGCAATTGACTCGAGCTTCGGTTCCTTCGACGCCTTCAGCGCTCAGCTACGCGCCGCGACAGTTGCAGTCGAGGGCTCGGGCTGGGGAGTCCTTGCGGCGAACCGTCAGTGCGGTCTCATGATTCTCCAAGTCGAGAAGCACCAAAACCAAATCGTACCCGGATGGACGCCAATTCTCGTTCTCGACGTCTGGGAACATGCCTATTACCTGAAGTACCAGAACCGACGAGCCGCGTTCGTGAACGCGATCATGGGTCACCTCGTCAACTGGGACGATGTCGCCAAAAGGTATACAGCGGTTACGAAGTAGCTTTCTCGAGAAAAAATAACTATCAATGAAGAGGCGCCCGGACGCTGCAGGCGAGACGTGAAACGAGAGAGGAAAGACGTAGGCCTGCTCGCTACTCTCGTCTATCCTCTTTCGTCTATCTTGATCGCATCTAGCTCAGGAATCCCGCAAGGTCTCTTGTCTTGTGCGATCGCCGAAGCTGATTCAACGCCCGGTTCTCGATCTGCCGCACCCTTTCTCGCGATAGCGACAGCATCTCCCCAATCTCGCGCAATGTCTTTGGCTGATCGTCTTCAAGTCCGAAACGCAACTCCAGCACACACCTCTCCCTCTCTGGAAGATCGGCGAGTGCATCACGAAGTGCCCTCTCAAACGAGTCACGAACCGTGCGTTCGTCGGTGTCCGGGAGCACTGTTTGCTCAAGCAGGTCCCCCAACTCCGAATCACCCTCTGCATCGACCGGATCGTTGAGTGAAAGCGAACTCTGGGAAGCTCGAGTCAACACTCGGACATCGTCAAGACTGATCTCCAATTCTTCGGCAAGCTCCCGATCGGTCGGAGATCTTCCCTTCCTGTCAGTCAAGATGGTTCGCACACGCTCGAGACGATACAGTGTATTGGCCTGCTTCTGAGGAAGCCTGAAAGAACCGGCATGCTCTGCCAGTGCGTGCAAGATCGCTTGCCGAATCCACCAAACAGCGTACGTGATGAACTTGACGTCCTGACCTTCTTTGAATGGATCGTACTTTCGCGCCGCCTGGATCAAACCGAGGTTGCCCTCGTGGATCAGGTCCAGAAAGGGCACATTTGGATTGCGATAACGCTTCGCATAGGCGACGACGAACCGTAGGTTCGACTCAACAAGGGATCGCAACGCATCACCGTCACCATCCTTCACGCGGCCGGCAAGCTTGACCTCGTCTACGTGATCAAGCGTTGAATACCGTGCGATTTCTTTCAGGTAGCGGCGCAAGGTTGCCGCCTCGGTATCCGATCCGGAGAAGGATCTCCACCGGCTCATTCGTCGTCCACAGGTTGAATCGACGTCCCTTCGAATCTTACAAGCGCATGGTAGCGAGGCACCTCAGACCGTTCCTGCACCGCTTGACGCAGAAACTGCTTCAGTACGTCTGACTCTCGCTGAAGCCGCCCAACCTGCTCCCGCAAATTGAGTATGATCTCCACTCCCGCCAGATTGACTCCGAGGTCTCGAGTCAGGGTAATGATCGTCTCAAGACGCTGACAAGCGATTTCATCGTAAAGGCGCGTATTGCCCTGAGATCGCGTCGGAGTCAGCAATCCTTCGCGCTCCCACAGCCTCAGTGTCTGAGGATGCACGTTGTATTTCTCGGCAACCCACGAGATCATTCGATACCGAGGCCTGGACTTCACTCGCCGTCCTCCTCATGCTCATACCTACAGTCATATCCCCAAGTTGAACTCGAACAATCACTATCCAAATGAGCCGGCCGCGAACAACGCGTCACGACCGTACGGCTCACGGTCAGATGGAGTGAATGGCGCAAGTCCGACCTATGGGACCAATGTACCACGCTCTCTTACTTGTCACCTTCCGCATCAACATCGACGTATTCCGCGTCGATAACTTCGTCTTCAGCTGCTTCGCCTGTAGATGATGGTTCGCCAGGTGCGCCCGCTCCCGGACCAGCACCCTCATCGGTGGAACTCTGATACAGCACTGCAGCGATTTGGTGACTTGCCTGAGTGAGTTTTTCATTTGCGCTATCCATTTGAGCCTCGTCACCACTCTCAAGCGCAGTCTTGGCCTCGCCCAACACCTCTTCAATGTTCTTGAGCTCGGCCTCAGGTACTTTGTCACGATTGTCGCTGACGAGTTTCTCGGTTGCATAGACCAGGCTGTCAAGCTTGTTACGGCTTTCGATCTGCTTGCGCTTCGCATCATCCTCGGCAGCGTGCGTCTTGGCCTCTGAAACCATGTTGTCGATTTCCTCGTCAGCGAGGCCCGACGAACTCGTAATTTGGATCTTCTGCTCCTGCCCTGTACCACGATCCTTCGCTGACACGTGAAGAATACCGTTCGCGTCGATGTCAAAGGTGACTTCGATCTGCGGGATGCCTCGCGGCGCGGCAGGAATACCAACAAGATGGAACCGACCCAGCGTCCGGTTGTCGCCGGCCATGGGACGCTCTCCCTGGAGCACATGGATCTCGACCTGGTTTTGATTATCATCGGCTGTGGAGTAGACCTTGCTCTTGCGAGTTGGAATCGTTGTGTTTCGCGGAATCACAGCGTCCGTCACACCGCCCAGAGTTTCGACACCCAAAGAAAGCGGTGTCACGTCAAGCAGCAAGACATCCTTGACCTCGCCGGCCAACACTCCAGCCTGCACCGCAGCACCGATCGCCACGACCTCATCCGGATTGACACCCTTATGGGGCTCCTTGCCGAAGAAATCCGTCACTTTCTTCTGCACGAGAGGGATGCGGGTCGAGCCGCCAACCAAGATGACTTCATCCACATCCTTGGCCTCGATACCAGCGTCTTTAAGAGCTTGTTTGCACGGGTCAAGGGTTCGCTTGACCATGGCTTCGATCATTTGCTCAAATCGAGCTCGACTGAGCTTCAGTGCGAGATGTTTGGGACCTGAAGCATCTGCGGTAATGAATGGGAGGTTAATCTCCGACTCCATGGTCGACGACAACTCCATCTTCGCCTTCTCGGCACCCTCTTTGAGGCGCTGAATAGCCATCGCATCTTGCGACAGATCTACTCCTTGGTCTTTCTTGAACTCCTCAACCAACCATTCAATGATCAGCTGGTCAATGTCGTCACCACCCAGATGTGTGTCACCGTTGGTGGACTTCACCTCGACGACACCAGCCCCGACCTCAAGGATCGAGATGTCAAACGTGCCACCACCAAAGTCGTAGACTGCGATGGTCTCGTCATCTTTCTTCTCGAGGCCGTATGCCAAGGCTGCCGCAGTCGGCTCGTTCACCAACCGAAGTACCTCAAGCCCAGCAATCTGACCTGCATCCTTGGTAGCCTGCCGCTGGGCGTCATTGAAGTAGGCCGGAACGGTGATGACTGCCTGCTCGATCTTGTCACCAAGATAGTCTTCAGCCGCAGCCTTAAGCTTCTGCAACACCATGGCCGAAACCTCTGGCGGCGAATACACCTTGTCTCCTACTTCGATTCGGGCGCTGTTGTTGTCACCAGCAACAAGCGCGTACGGGACTGTCTTGATTTCCCCCGACACTTCATCGAGGCGACGACCCATGAATCGTTTGACTGAGTAGACCGTGGCCTGAGGATTGGTGATGGCCTGACGTTTGGCAACTTGGCCAACGAGACGCTCACCGCTGCCGCTAAATGCCACAACGGACGCTGTGGTTCGATTGCCTTCCTGGTTGGGGATAACGGTCGGCTTTCCGCCTTCCATAACAGCAACCACCGAGTTGGTGGTACCGAGATCAATTCCAATTACGCGAGACATGACTATTTCCTCCTCAACTCTCGTCATCCACGGGGATCGTAAGATATGAGTGTACTCTTGTCAAGTCTTATTCGATGAATATCACTCCCGGCCCGTCCCCCACGCCTGCTTCCATATGAGAACCCTCCCAAGCCAACGCCCGGCTGAGAAGTAGCAAAGGCACGGGATGTCCCGAACTATCCAATCCGGTAACCATCATCTTGTGGCCGCGGTTCACGAGACGATAAGGTTGCCCCCAAGGATCAGCCAAGGATTTACTCGCTTCATCTTCACCTATCAACAGCATTTCCGAGTTTTCCGGATAGAGCCCGTGCAGAAAGTAGTGATCCTCCGCAGCCCGTGCCAAGCGCTCCATGCTGTACCAGGAGACGCCTTCTTGCACGTAGCGATTCCAGATCAGCTCCTTCAGGCCAAAGGTTGCACTCAGAGGATTAGCGGTCATGACGGTCAGTGAGAAGCCGAGCAGAATCAGAAACGGAATCGCCAGCCAGGGCATCATGCCGAAGCCAGTCGCAGGCCGATCCTCCTCAACCAATCGAAGCAAGCGGACGATTTCTTCGTCTGTCGCAGGTCGAATCAAACCTCGATCAACGAGGTCAGCTAATGCACGGCAGGTTTCAAACTCGATCAGAGGGCTGCTCTGAATTAACTCAGTCACCGTTTCCTTGCCGTTGACGAGTTCATAGGCCATCAACTGACCTTCGGTGAGTTTGTCAGACTGCTCCTCGGCAACCGGTTTGTCGTCCGGAGATTCGGTGAAACTGAAAGATAGATCGTCGAAGTCGCTTTCCTCTTCCGCAACTACATCGAAAGTGCGGCTCGGATCGACCTTGATGAAGATGATCTCTCGACTAGGAATCCTCTTGATAATGAAAGGCCACTCATCAGTCATCCGAGCGCCTTCCATGATGATCGAGTCCGCTGCCATCGGCAGCATTAACTCTCTGTCGTAATCGATGTCTGTTTCTTGCGAGAAATGATACTCGCCGTCATCCCATCGAAAGACACGATAGACAATCTGCAAGATCTGTTGCTCTAGCGCGACCCGGACGTTGTCGACTGGAACGACTTGGTGGTCGATCAGGATCCTCCCGAGGCGCTGCAAGGTCTCCTCCTGCCGACGAAGCGCTGCCTCGAGTTCGGTTTCGGTCACCGCTCCGCTCTTCAGCAGGATGAGCCCTAGTCGATCTTCTTCGTGCTGGTTTAACGAACTCGCACCGATGATCCTGCCTTCCATGAAGGAGATCGTGACGACGTTCTCTTCATTCTTGAGGGTCAGAACACCAGTCTTGCGCTGCAAAGATATGAGCTGAAGAATATCGGCAAAACTGAAGTCGCGAAGTGTGCCTTCAAGAGCCATATCACCTCCGGCTCCAGCCGACAGCGACTGATCTCATCCAGAAAACCAGACACCCTATCGCCATCACGATTTGTATCGGGAGCACTTGGACGTTCTCAACCGATCGCGAAGCGAAAACCGGAAGCCACAGAATCGTACCGAGAAGACAGAGCCACGCCGCCAGGCCCACGAACAGACCTTGCAGCATCTGCCCCCTCAACACCAAGCTTCCACCCGGCAGCAAAATCGACACGATTCGATCGATGCTCGATCTCATCAAATCCCATCGCTTGATTTGGCTCATTTTGGCTGACTGTTGCTCAATAGACACCAAATCCCGTTTCAGAAACACGGAGACACACTGACCGCAGTACCCGCCACTCTCACTTGATGTCTGGCACCGCGCGCAGAATACTTTCCCGCAACGCATACAAGCCGTTGCCTTCCACATCCATTTACTGCGAACCAGAAGTACAATCAACCCGAATACGATTCCAAACAAGAAGATCAACGGCAGCGGCGAAACGAACCACTGCCACGGCCGTACTTTCACTGATCCTAGTCCGGCAGCAAGTCGCGTAGCCGGCGGTATTCCCTCGAGCATCCGGTCGATGTTCACCCTATCAACGCCAGGAAATCGAATCCGAGGGGCTCTCCCGCGCACACCGAGATCCTCGGCCCGAGCACCGCCCAGTTCGCGAGCTCGCGAACGGGCGCCATCAGCTTCTTGGAAGTTATAACTCTGGTCATAAGCAAACGAGAGATTGAAGTACGCAAGAATGCTCTGTGGGTCAATTTCAATCGCAGCGCGATAGTGATCCAGGGCCCGCGGCAGATCCCCATCTTCTAATGCCATGTTCCCTAGAGCAATCTGCGGCCTGGGGTCCTCCTGATCGGTCAGAGCAGTCTTCTGGAACTGCAGTCGAGAAGCCTCCGTTTCACCATGAAGTCGGAACGCCTCCGCAAGAATCATGTGGTATTCAGCAGACCCGTCCAATGTCGGTTCTAATTCAGAGAACTCGCGTAGCGTCACCAAGTCGAGTGAGCGAGTTGCAAGCATCTGTTCAAGACGGTTGACCAGAACACCCTCTCGCATAGCAAAATGCTGCCATGCCTCGAGTGCGGGAACGAACAGCATCATCACAATGCAAATCACGATGGCCGCTGAACGATGTAATTTCGAGTAGTAGACCCAGGTCAGAGCAAAGAGGTATACCACCACCCATATAGGGCCCAATCCTCCAAAAATCGGCAGAGTCAATACGACGATAGTGAACACGACTGCATTCACAGCTTTGAAGAGAATCCTTCCGAGTTCACGAGCATCATGCAGAAGCACCCTGAGGTGCCTCGCTGTCTGAAGAATAATTGCCGCTGAGCAAGCAATTGCCAAAGAGCAGAGCAACCAGACGACTGCAGACCCTAAGAGAACCCGCCGCGAACTCTCGAAAGCGAACATTCGAATCCAGCCTAAAAAATAGGCCTGTGCCGCTCTAATCTTCGAACCACTCCGCCATTCGAATTGAGCGAGGAGAAAATGAGGTGACGGCAGGAGTGGGTCGAGCGCTATTGCTCCCTGAATCGCGATTCTTCCAATTTCATCAGGATGGTTTTCTGCCCACCTCACAAGAGCCATCGCGTATGGAGTCAGACGCCGCGCACCAACCTCGGTTGCGCCAATCTGAAGATCGCCAATTCGCTCCTGCAGGCCCTCCGCATCGCTTTCGGTCAGACTCTGCTGAATCAGCACCCACCCATCGGCAAGTGTCAATGCTGCAGAGGCCGGCACCGCAATCCCGGCGATTACGAGCGCGCAGAGAACCCGAGCGATCATCCCTTCGGCGCCTGCACGTATTCCGTTCGCAACTGGAACAGCACACCACTCAAGACTTGCGCCTCCTCAGCTGAAAGGTTCCCCCGGGTTTTGCTTTCGAGAATCGTCAGATAATCAATCAAGCGTTGGGCCTGATCCGGTTGCTTTGGCAGACCGGGGGCGCCTACAAGCAATAGCTCAGCCTGTTGCGCCAGAGTCGCTACAAGCTCCAGAAAAAGTTGCGAACTTGCTGAGTCAGGCTCAGGTTGCGGAGCAGCTGCTGGAGGCGGTTCTGCTGCGCGAGGAGCGGCATTGGACGGTCCTTCATCTCGAGCCGGAGTTCCTGCCGTCGGCGCACCCGAAATCGGCTGTGGCTCAGGCTTCGCTGCTGGTTGTGGCGCCGGACGATCCTCCCGAGGATTGCCATCCTCAGTGAACCACCGCCGATCGACTACTTTAATTCTTCGCGACGAACGATCTTCTGCGCTCACCGCGCCCTCCTGTTCGGAACACCATTAAGCATACTACGCAGCTCCTGTTCCACTATCAATACTACTGACACTATAGTGTCCGATACCTTGATGCCATCTTAGACCCTCATAACCTCATCCCCGGCTCTGGACAGATTGAACCTTCAACCTTCCACTTCCTAGGACTCCTCCCGTGCGGCGACAAACTTCGCAGGCCTTTTCTCCAGGAACGCCGTGGTTCCCTCCTTCATTTGATCGCTTGCCGCACAAAGCCCAAACAAGGTCGCTTCGAGCAAGCAGCCATCATCGAACGCCATGTCTGAGCCGTGATTGACTGCCTCGATGCAATGCGCAACCGCGAGCGGCCCGTTGTTAAAAATGCTTTTCAACAGATCCTCGACAACCTGAGTGAGTTCAACCTGATCGACGACGCGGTTCACGAGCCCTATTCTCTCCGCCTCTTCGGCAGAAACATTGCGGCCACTGAGCAACAGTTCCAAGGCCCGCCCGCGGCCCACCAGCCGAGGTAAGCGCTGCGTACCCGCGAAGCCGGGAATCAGCCCGAGCTTAACCTCTGGCTGACCAAAGATTGCGTTGGCTGAGGCTACGCGAAGATGGCATGCCATCGCGAGTTCGCACCCACCACCTAGCGCAAACCCGTTGACTGCCGCCACTACGGGTTTCGCCATGCGCTCGATCCGAGCCAAGACGAGCTGCCCATGCAGCGCGTATTCCTTGGCCTCACCAGGGTTCAACGCAGCCAACTCAGAGATATCGGCACCAGCGACGAACGCCTTCTGACCCGCTCCAGTAACTGCAACCCCTCGCACTTCGTCATCGTTCTCGGCCTCGAGCAATGCTGCGTCCAATTCCCGAACGGTGGCAACACTCAACGCGTTCAATTTGTTCGGCCGGTTGATGGTGATCCACAGTACTCCATCTTTGACGGCTCGCGTGAGATTCTGGTACTCCATCCTGCCTACCTCTCCATCTGCACAATCTACGCTGTACTCGCCATCTCTAGTCCGATCCTGCTGTCGATCTATGTGCGGCTACAATTCAAAAGAACCTACGCCTAATGATCACGACATCCCCTGAAAAGATGTCGGGGTCTTCGCTCTTTCCTTTTCGAATACGTGCGAGGTCGAATTGCAGGATGACTTTTCCATCCGGTCCTTCACGATGCAGTTCGACCCTCTGCGACGCAAACTTGCCCAATCCTCCTGCTTGAGAGATTGCCGGCATTAACGTGAGGCCCTCCACAATTTCGTACTGACCCGGCCTGACAACCTCTCCCGTCATGAAAAAGAGCTGCTTGGCCGACACCGACACGACGTCGCCAAGGGAAAGAAAGACGTCGCCACCAACCTCTGCCGACATGACTTTTGCCGTCGAGAATGCTCTCACCGAGGCTGCTGAGTCTGCCTCCCCTGCTGCACTCAACGAGGACTTCCTTAGTTCGATGATCGAGCCTGCACTTGGTTTGAGTCCACCAGCTTCGGCAATGATCTGCGGCAAAGAAGTTCGCCCTTTCAGATAGTAGGTCCCTGGGCGCAGAACCTC
>JAAESQ010000039.1 GCA_024229275.1 bacterium
CCCTACATCCCGTTCACCCACATGTCCCATTTCTTCATGAAGTACTTCCTGTATCACGACATTCGCTGGGAAGACAAACCGAACATCAACGCGCCGGAGATCGACGAGAATCTCGGCCAGGAGCTGGGCTTCGAACCCACCTGGTCTGCCCCTCACATAGCCATACCCGGCAAGAAGACGTGGGCGGACATCGCGATGTTCAATCCGGCCGCCGAACCCGAAGAAGAGAAGGAGACGGAGTAGGACGATGAAGGATCACAAAGATGTCACGATAGGCGATATCGGCAAGGACACCGAAAAGCTCACGACGGTGAAGGTCGACGACCTGATGCCCCTGCCCGGAGACACGGAGTTCGGCGATGAGGAATGGGAGCCCCTTCCCGACTCAACCACAGAGAAGTACGCCTGTATTCTGGACGACGTGAACATCCTGCAGATTCCCAGGCCCAAGACCAAGGAGGAAGAAGAGGAGCTCGTCAACAAGTTCCTGAACGGTATGCGCAAGCTCTTCGAGAAGGAGAGCAACTGGACCTTCCTCGCCATGCTGGACACCACCATGGAGCACTGTGCCCAGTGCAACACCTGCTCGGATGCCTGCCATCTGTTCGAGGCCAGCGGCAGGAACGAGATGTACCGCCCGCTGTTCCGTTCGGAGATCTTCCGCAGGATCTACAAGAAGTACATCAAGAAGGAGCCCCTTTCCAAGTGGCGCAGCGGCGATGTCGAGCTGAATTGGCGCACCGTGGCTCGCCTGGGAGAGCTGGCGTATCGCTGCAACGTCTGCCGGCGTTGCGCCCAGACCTGTCCGATCGGCGTCGACAACGCGCTCATCGCCCGGGAGATTCGCAAGATCTTCAGCCAGGAGATGGGCATCGCCACCCCGGAGCTGCACGACAATGGCTCCATGCTGCAGCTGAAGGTGGGCTCCTCCACGGGCATGAACAAGACAGCGGTGATGGACACTGTCGAGTTCATCGACGAGGACTTCGCGGAAGAAACCGGCTACGACTTCAAGACCCCATGGGACGTGGAGGGTGCGGACATCCTGCTGATTCACAATGCCGGCGAGATCCTGTCGTGGCCCGACAACGTCGCCGCCTTCAGCATTCTCTTCCAGGCAGCGGGGTTGTCGTGGA
>JAAESQ010000040.1 GCA_024229275.1 bacterium
CGATGTCGTCTACAAGGTGGTGCCCGCATTCTATGAGGCCCTTCGCGACGCGCTTGAGACCCAATGGGGGGCTGGCGCCGGTGACGGACTCCGCGGTCCGAAGCTTTCCTTCGGGTCCTGGGTCGGCGGCGACATGGATGGTAACCCCAACGTGGGCGCCGACACAATCCGTACCACCCTCCATCGTCAGCGAGAACTCATAGTCGAGCGCTACAGGGACGAAGTGCGTCGCCTCTTCGATCATCTCAGCCAGAGTGACGACCGGGTCCGGGTTTCGCCTGTTGTCGGGGATCGGGTCGAAGCGCTGCGGAGGCTCATGTCGGATATTTCTGCCACAATTCCGTCCCGTTATCGGGGCATGCCATATCGCGAGCTGCTGTGGTTCGTGTGGGCGAAGCTTGGCGCGACACTCGAGGATGGACCTGATGCCTACCCCTGTGTTGATGAATTCGCGGCAGATCTCGACATAATTGCCGACAGCCTGGCTGACAACCGTGGCCGTCGAGCTGGTCTTGAGTTGATTGACCGCCTGCGGCTGCGAGTACGGACCTTCGGCTTTCACCTAGCAACACTCGACCTGCGTCAGGACGCGCTGCTTCACCGTGAGGTCTGCGCCGAGTTGCTAGGCGAGCCGGGGTACGTCGATTTCTCCGCCAATGCCCGGGCCGACATGCTCAAGGCCGCTCTCGCCAATGATTCCCTTGCGCTGTCCGCTTCTGGGCAGCTCGAGGCCGCGCTCGAGGTGTTTCGAGCTGTGGCGGAGTGCCGCAGTAAATATGGCGCCGAGGCCATTGGTCCCTACATCATCTCGATGGCTCAGGGGGCGGACGATGTTCTCGCGGTACTGGTGCTGGCGAGGGCTGCAGGGTTGGCCAGCGCCGGCGGAGCAGTGCCGTTGGACATCGCACCTCTTTTCGAAACTGCCGAAGACCTGGACAGAGCCGGGGCAACCCTTACATCGATTCTGTCCGATGCCATGACTCGATCCCACCTCCGCCAGCGCGACAATCACCAGGTGGTGATGCTGGGTTACTCGGACTCTTCGAAGCTCGCCGGCATGGCAGTCTCGCGCTGGGCCCTGTTCCGCGCTCAGGAGGACCTGATTGAGGTGGCGAAGCGAAACAGGATCGAGCTGACACTCTTCCACGGTCGCGGTGGAACCGTGGGTCGCGGTGGTTCCAAACCGCGCGATGGTGTGCTCGCAACGCCGTGTGGCGCGGTTCGTGGACGTCTACGGGTCACCGAGCAGGGCGAGATTATCAACTCGAAATACGGTCTCCACGGGATTGCCGAACGAACCCTCGAGGTGACCGCCGGAGCTGTCGTTGAGGCGACAGCGTTGTGCGACATATCGGAGGCGCCCGTCAAATCATGGAGGGAGGTGATGGAAACCCTCACCGAGGCGGCTCGGCGGCAGTACAGTGCGTTTGTCCACGATGATAGAGAATTCCTTTCCTATTTCCGTTCAGCAACTCCGATCGACGTCATCGAGCGTATGGCCATCGGTTCACGGCCGTCCTCTCGACGCTCGGGAGGTGGGGTGGAGAATCTGCGGGCGATTCCGTGGGTCTTTGCGTGGATGCAGAGTCGCCACATGCTGCCGGGGTGGTTTGGCGTTGGTGCCGGTCTCGAAGCCGCTCTCGAGCGGCACGGCGAACAGCTGCTCGTGACCATGGCACGCAACTGGCACTTCTTCGATACTCTCCTGAGTGACGTCGAGATGGTGCTCGCCAAAGCCGACATGAAGGTGGCTGCGGTCTACGCTGGACTTGCCGGAAATGTTGGCGAGCGAGTCTTTGCGGGAATTCGAAGCGATTTCGAGCGAACGTGCGAACTCGTCCTCCGGCTTCGTGAGGAAGACCAACTGCTCGATCGTGAGCCGGTGCTCCAGCGCGCCATCCGTCTTCGCAATCCCTACATCGATCCGATGAGCTTGGTGCAGGTGGACCTCCTCCGACGCTGGCGAGCTGGGGGGCGAGAAGATACGTCTTTGGAGAAGGCACTGCTGGCGACGGTAAGAGGAATTGCCCGCGGTCTGAAGAATACTGGGTGATCCACACTCTGGAGATATGTCCGGTGTGGTTCGGTCTCTCGGAGCGGGGGAACCCGCCTTTGGGGGCGATGAGCCGTTCCGAGCAGTTATTTGGTGATGCCCCAAACGGCGTTGAGCAGAATTCTTCGGGATGAGCAGTCTTACCTAGAACTCGGCAAAGACCAGGCCACAAAGTGTGAGAGTGTTCACCGATGAAAAGGTACTCCATAAAAGACTCGTCGTACTCTTTCCCATCCTGGCCGCTTTGGTGCTCGTCTCCGTCTCGGCGCATTCGAAGCCGCAGTTGTCCTTTTGGGGAAACATCGCGTGGAATTACGCCATAGGGAAGGGGATTACGTCATTCGATACGGAAACTGGTACGGCCCGGGCTGGTGGAGCAGGGGCTCCTAGCCAGAGACCGATCGGGCCCGCCTGGAGAAGGGGCTCTCGAAGCGTCTCCTATATACTGTTCCCAGATCGCGTCAGGGCAACCGAGCAGGCAGTTATCGGCGGAGTCACTTTTATGAGAACCAACCATAACAGCCTATTGATTTCCACCATGGTCATGGTCACGTTCGCTGTCGCCACTGCAGCCGTCGCCGGTGATGAGAAGGCGGCTCAAGCAGCACTTGAACGGCTGAATCAGCGGTGGGAAGGAGCAGTTTGTGAACTCAGTACGCCAATCGAGATCAAGAAAGGCAAGAACAAGGACGGGTGGTCGAAAAGTCCGTGGATTGTCCCCCCAGGTTCTAGGGAGAAGGAGGAGAAGAACTGCTTCCGGGCCTGGGTTTCCGGCCGGAGTGAGATCGCTCACCTTTTGGACGGCAAGGCCATTAGACCAGGCACTCGTCTCATTTCAAGTGGGTGGGAATTCGAGGACTTCGATAATGCCGAGGGCCTCCAGCTCAACCTGAGCTTTGAAGATGCCCCAGTGCAGATGCAACTGAGGTTCACAGCACAAGGGAAGATGTCCACGGATAGCTTCATGTCGGCGGAGCGGATCAGACATGTAGAGCACTACATGAGATTCGTAGCGTGCCAGGTCAGTTCCAAAGATGAACAGTTAGAAGTTGTTTCGATGCCGTCGACTGCTTCCGACAATCAGCAGGCGCAAGGTCCGTTTCCTGTTGCTGCTCGACCTACGGCACGGATAGTCGCTGTAGCGGTTCAACCACCAAAGGTGTCTCCTGGTGACGAAGTTCTTCTCATAGCCAACTACGAGATCGACGGACTACCTCCAGGGACGCATTTCGAAGTCACCGAGACGCGAAAACTCGTGCAGGACGCTGTAATCCTTACAGAATTCGAAGATCGCTTCCAGAGGAGTAGCGGCACTTACTCCTCCCAACTCCCGGTAGCGGTTCCGAACGACCTCGCCCATGGTATCTACGCCCTCCACGTCTCGATTACAGTCGGCGGAATGACTCGCGAGGGAACAGCGATCTTTCAAGTCACTGCTGGCCTTTCAGGCCATCAACCCTAAAAATGGGCCTGACCTGGTCCTTTTCTTCGTTTGGCATGCTGATGAGTGCCACGTTCGCACGGTTCGGCACCTTCACACGGCCAGGAACTTCTTGAAAAACTCGATGGTCCGGCTCCACGCGAGCTCCGCGGCGGCCTCGTTGTAGCGTCCGGTCGAGTCGTTGTGAAAACCGTGATTGACACCGGGATACATGTGCATGGTGAAAGGACTCTTGTTGGCTTTCAGGTCCTTCTCATACTCGGGCCAGGTGGCGTTGACCCGCTTGTCCAACTCCGCGAGGTGAATCAGCAAGGGCGCCTTGATGTTCTGCCGGATCTCCTCAGCGGGGGGCGTACCGTAGAAGGGCGCACCGGCGTTCACCAGGACAGGCAGCGTGGCCGCCAGCATGTTGGTGATGTAGCCACCGAAACAGAAACCGACCACGCCGAGTCGGCCGTTGCACAGGGGCTGAGTCCTCAGAAATCTGGCTGCGGCGATCATGTCCTGTTCGATCTTCGCCCGATCCAGCGAACGCTGCAGCTCCCGCCCTTCATCGTCGTTTCCGGGGTAGCCGCCAACCGGGTGCAATGCGTCGGGCGCAAACGCGACAAAGCCCGCCTTGGCGGCTCGGCGCGCAACGTCTTTGATATAGGGGTTGAGCCCTCGATTTTCGTGCACGACCAGCACGGCTCCCGTCGGCTCCGTGACCGACTTCGGGACGACGAGATAGCCTCGACCCTCTCCATGGCCATCGGGTGAAGGAAAGGTCTCGTACTCGGCCCTGATGTCGGGATCGTTGAACGAGACCTGCTCGGCCAAAGCATAGTTCGGCATTAGGGCGGCAGACAACGCGCTCACAGTGAATCCCAAAACCGCGAGGGTGGACAGTCGATTGAGGAACTCTCGCCTCGAAATCAGACCATGCGCGTACTCGTCGTACCAGTCAAACGCTTCCTGCGGAATCGGATGTGTCTTTTCATTTTCGTTTCGCGCAGTCACAGCAACCTCCTCGGTGATCGGTCATTGCCAACGCGGCATGCATTTAAAACACGTCGCGCGGGCCAAACAATTCCTGACAGACGGAGTGGGTGCCATCACTTTGTGGAAGTGTGTACATTGGTGCCAGGCACCCGGGAAATCGTGATTCAACGGTTTCTCGCGACCACACAGGGTGAGGGCTCAGAAACTACCTGCATCATCACCGTGCACTTCCTAACGACAAAGGTAGCTCGTGATCGTCAAGGCTTTGTATTCGATGTTCGAGTTCGATCGAGTGCAACTACCGGTTGCGGGGCGGTCCGCCATCCATCTGGCCGCCGGGGTGCGGGGGTCGATACTCGTCGGCCTGAAGCACACCGTCGGCGTTCTCGTCGAGTTCGAGCAGGGCCATTGGGGCATCAGCAATCTCGTTCCCATCGACGACCTCATCACCGCTCGTGTCGAGGGCGGAAACGATCGGCGGTGCGGGCGGCTGTCCACCGGAGCCGCCACGTCGGGTCGGTGGAGCTTGCCGGGAGCGTCCGTCGGTTGAGAACCCCATGCACTCAGAAAATGAGAGCTTGCCGTCGTTGTCCGCGTCCAGCTCGATGAGGGCCGACGCAGCGTTGCTGATCTCGTCAGCGCTGATGACCTCGTCGCCGTCGGCGTCGAGGGCAGTGTCGACGGCCGGTGTCGGGGGTCGGTGGCGTTGGCCACCCCGACGATCGGGCCCCTGTGCGGCGGAGGTCCAACTCGTCAAAACGATGATTGCCACGGTGAGATTCAGAAGAGTTGTCTTGCGTTGCATGTTCAGCTCCTGTGTCGTTCTTTGGATTTCAGTTGTCGCTCAACTCGCCCACGTGGGCGCGCATCACTCGTCTCGTACGCAGTCGTAGACCCTCTCGGCGCCCCCACCACCGTCGTTGAAGCAGGACACTTGGCCGGTGTCTACCAGCGTCGAAGAGCTCGCCGAAACCGTGGACGTGCCGATCAGCGCGTCGACGGTTACTGGGTCGCCCCACGGGTTGACTCGAAAGGCCTTGACGAAGACTGGCCCGTCGGTGGTGACCTCGAGACGCTTGGGGGCCCCGTCCTGTTCGTCATTCATCTGGTCGATCACGTTGTTCCACTGCACGAGTTCACCACCGGCGATGGTGAGTGAGTTCTGTCCCTCAAAGACTCCCGTCGATCCGTCATAGAGGGACAAACTGAGTTCGACATCGTCATCGCCCGGGTTGAAGGCGGCGATGTGGCTGCGTTCGAGACCCGCTGTGGTCGTGCGCTGGCGCAAGCCGAGAAGGTGGTAGATGACGCCGGGCCGGGAAAGATCACTCTGGGTCATTCCAGGAATCAGCTGGCCGGCGGTGCCGATGAAGTCGCCCTGTTCGTCGTGCAGAATCGAGAACTCTCGTCCGGTGGCCATGATTCGTGTCTCGTTGAGGGTGTTGAGTACCACTGTGCCGACGTTGGTGAAGCCAAAGAGTTCGCCGACGATGTCGTCAAAGCCGACGGTTTCACCGGTCGGAATGTTCAGTGATGCGGTCGCCGCTACCCCCGGGATCCCTCGCTGGTGGAAGCTCACAGAGACCTGCGCGACCGTATCAGACAGATTGGATACGCTGGCGGAGCCTGCGAACTGGTCGTAACCTTGGATCGGGCCGAGTTGGAGGAGGGTCACCGTCTCGGCCCCGGCAGTCACCGGCTGGATGTTGGTCGGGTCGCTGGTGCCGGAGGCGGTCGAATTCCCGTCGAGCACGCTGACGTAGACCACCGCGCTGCCCGCTGTGACCCTCGCTTCAAGCAGGTAGTTCTCTGCATCGCCGATATAGAAGCTGTTCGCGACGTCGTTGATCTGCATGCTCTCACCGAAATCGAGCGCGATCGTCGTGACGGCCGCCAGGGCGGTGTCGACCGGATCCACCGCTCGCACCTCGAGCAGAGTTTCGTCGGAGAGCGCCGCGACACCAATGTTGACCCGCATCCGTTCGGCATCGGTGGTCGTGCTGAGGAAGGCCCTGTCGCCCGCAGTCAAGGCGTCGCCGATGGCTGTGGCCGAAAAGGCTTGGCCGTACTCAGCTCCGTCGCCAGTGCGCGCCGTGACCAGGCTGGTGACCATGAGGTCGGCCGGCGAGCCCTCGGTAACCGAGAACATCAGGCTTCCCACTGCAGTCTCTTCATCACCGATCCCGAACCAGGCTCCGAGGGGGTCGTCCACCGTCACCATCTGGCGTGGCTCCAGGGTGATGCTCGTGATGAGCTGACTTCCGTTCATATCAGAGCGCGGCGTGTACACCACGCCCACGCTCATGGTGGTGTGTGATGCGTTGAATGCGTCGATGCGGGAGGTAAAGAACGCCCCGGCGCCTTGTAGACGGGCCGCGGCCGGGATCACGAAGTCAGCGGAGTTGACCAGCGGTGGGTCGTCTGAGATGACCATCAGTTCGCGGCTCATCGTGTCGGGCGAGGACCCATCGCTCACGGTCAAGCTGACCGAATAGGTGCCCGCTCCGGTGAAGACGTGGGTCGGGTTCTTCTCGGTGGACGAGTCGCCGTCGTCGAAGTCCCACTCCCATGAGATCAGCTCACCGGTGGAGGTGTCGGTGAAGGTGACGGTCTGCCCAACCACCGGGGAGGCCGGGGAATAGGTGAAGCCGGCGGTCACCTCGGTCGGCATCTCGGCATCTGCGGTCCGCACAAGGCGCACGAAGTTGTAGATCCGGATGGCGTCGCCCTGTGGACCGCGCCCGGTGGGGAAATCATCGGGATCGCCCGATTTGGGGTCGCTGCGCTGGGCACCGGCGCCGTGGACGTCCCGCCAGGACCCATCCATGTAACCCAGGGCCCTGCCGAAAGAGACATAGGCTCCCGCTGAGCCTGGGGAAACAGTCCAATTCGAGTGGGTGGTCGATGACCAGTAGGAGGGGTAGTCGGTTTGAGCGGCCTCGTTGGTGATCGAGGTAGCCTCGAAGATCGCATTGATGGCCGCCGACAATGTGGTGTCCGGCGAGCGTGAGTAGTCAAGGATGCTCTGCAACTCCTTGACGTTCGGCAGTCGCCAGTCATCGTAGCCGAGATACGACTCGGTGTTGCGTTCCTCGACCCACGCCAGGGCCTCCTCCCAGTCGAGCCCCTCACCGCTGTCACCCTGGGGCCACATGAGCCCGGTAGCATTGTCGGTCACCGTGCCGTCCCCATTGTCTTCGAAGTCGTTGACGCCGTAGTTCGTGTTACCCCGAACGCAGATCGTGAAGAAGGTCTTCTCCATATTGCCGAAGGGCATGGTCAAGCCGTAGCCCTTGATGCGCCCATCGGCGAAGTTGACGCCGAAGAGCATGTTGGAATCTGCGACATAGAGACTGTTCGAGGCCCACTGCGAATCGATGATCCGTTCGCCCGCATCGGTGTCGCCGTAGGCGAAATCGAAGTAATCCGTGTCGATGAAGGGGATGAGTCCTGATGTGTCGGTGCCCTCATAGCCGCTGGGATCCACACCTCTGAAGTCGATCAGCGAGTACGTTTCCTTGATAGTCGGCAGTCGCCAGTCGGTATATCCGGCAAATGCCTGGGCGTTGAGGGTGTTTGGGAAGTTCATAGCCTCGTCGTAGGTGAGCTTGTCAGCCGCATCGATGTCTCCGTCGCCGTCGGTATCCGGGCTCTGCTGCCACATCAGGCCGGTGACCAGATCGGTGACGGTACCATCGCCGTTGTCGACGTAGGCTGGCGCGTTGCCGGTGTGCTGTGCGTCCTGGCCGGAGAACGACTCTCCCGCTGCGGGACACGTGATCTCGCCGGAGCTGTCGTAGCAGATGGTTTGACCGGTGTCGACCACTGGGTACTGCTGGGCCATGGTGATCTGTGCGCTCACCGCCAGCGCCGTGATGAAAGTGAACGGGCTGTACTTTCTGATCCTCATACCTGACTCCCCGGCCCGCCTGAAACATGGCGGACCTTTTCTCATTCCAGGATCGGCTGTCACGGTCAGGGAGTCTTCAGCAAGCCGTAAGGTCTTTGTAAGGGATGTAAGACCGTCGCGCGATCTCAGCCGTCGAAGCGATAGCCGCGGCGATGAACGGTGATGATGAAACGAGGGTGTGACGGCGTGGGCTCAAGCTTCTGGCGTAGTGATGCCACGTGCACGTCGACCGTGCGGGAGTAGGGCGTTGCTTCGTAACCCCACACTTCGTCGAGCAGATGCTCGCGCGACAGAACCTCGCCGCGGTGTTCGATGAACTCCTGCAGAAGACGGAACTCCATGCTCGATAAGGACACCGGCTCGCCTTCACGGGTGATCTCGGCACGCCGGAAGTCCACCCGAAGATCACCGAAATCATAGAGTTGCGAACCAGTTTGGCCTTTCGTGGTGCGGCGCAAGAGAGCTTCGAGGCGAGCCAAGAGTTCGGCCATCTCGAAGGGTTTGGTGAGGTAGTCGTCGGCGCCCAGCTTGAGGCCGACGACCTTGTCAACGACCTCTGATCGTGCCGTGAGCATGAGTACCGGAAGACGAAGTCCGCGCTGGCGCAATTCGCGACACACCTCGAAGCCATCGATGCCGGGCAGCATGAGGTCGAGGATCATCACGTCGATGGGTTGGCTCTCGAGCAACGTGAGTGCCGACTCGCCGTCGATGCAATGTTCGACCACATAGCCCTCAGCTTCGAGTCGATCGCTCAGGGTCAGGGCCAGGCTTTCTTCGTCTTCGACCAGAAGCAGGTGGGACGAGACTCTCGCAACGGGCGCAGTCATGGTTTCTCCCCTCGTATGAGCTCTGTCCGCACCGCCGGCAACCGAACAGTGAAGGTCGTTCCATTCCCCGGACTCGAATTGACCTCGATGCTGCCTTCATGGGCCTCAACCACCCCCCGAACTACCGCAAGACCGAGACCGCTGCCGGGGACGGTGCCTGTCGCAGCCTCGGCGCCACGCCGAAACGCTTGGAAGAGGCGCTGTTGCTCACGCCGGGGGATGCCCGGGCCGTGATCGGAGACCGCAATCCACAGCGTGGAGGGGTCGTTCTCCGAGTCAACTCCCGCGCTGACGCCAAGCCAGCGGCCGGCAGCGCCGTACTTGATGGCGTTATCGATCAGATTGGTGACCACCAGTCGCAGTGCTCCGGAATCTCCTTGCACTGGAGGAAGATGCGGCGCAATAGTCTTCTCGACCTCGATACCTTTCTCGTCGAGAGTCCAGCGCCAGTCGGCAAGTGCAGCCTCGATGATCTCAGTGAGGTCAAGGGTCGCCATCTGAAAATTCTGGCGACCGGAACGAATTCCAGCAAACGCGAGCACTCGGCCGATCATTTCGGTCAGGCGACGGCCTTCGCGCTCGATCAGCAAACCGTAGCTGCGGACCTTCGGCGGGTCGGAAATGATGCCGTCGGCCAGGTTCTGACCGGCAGATCGGATGGCGGTGAGGGGCGTGCGCAGTTCGTGTGAAATTATCGCAACGAAATCCATCTGTTGGCGAGCGAGCTGCTGCGCGCGCCGAGTTGAAACCAATATCAGCAAGGTTGTGACGCCTAACATGGCCATCGTCGCCAGGCTGACCGCCATGTTACGTCGGCGGGTTTTCTGAATCACCCTTTCCAGAGAGCCGGCCGGATGATGAATAGTGAGGACCCAGTGCCCCTCTTCGGTTCGAACGCGAAGCCCGGATGGGGGCGGCTTCTGGGGTGGGCCTCCCGCCCGGTGTTCCGGCCTCCGCCCGGGGGGTGGAGGCCTTCTCATCCGCGGGCCGGCGGGGGCCGCACCGGAGAGCTCCTGAAACGACCGGAGTCCGAGGAGCCGCCCGGTGGCATCCGGTTTCTGCGTCCTGGACGGAGCGCGAGCCCGGGATTGAAAGACCGTCTCTCCCGGTCGATCGATCGAGGATACGCTGAGGATGTACGGGCGGTCGTCGCTGAGCCCGAAATGGGATTCGGCAAGCCATGGCAAGAGGGTGTCCGCGATGAATGCGAGATCGAATCGAACAACGAGGTGGTCACCAGGAGGCCGCCATTGGCTCAGTGTTCCGGCCTTCGGCGGACCATGCTCCTGGACCGCCAAGACGAGCCCAGGGAGGGCGCTGCTGACGACCGGGACACCTGGTCCTGGCCCGCCCAGGCTGTGGCGGATCGGCCGCAGTTCATCGTCCCAGTTGCACGCAACTAGACGCTGTGACTGTTCCTCGAAGCACAGAAGCACAACCTCGTCCGCTTCGCGATTGCGAACGATGAGTAGCTCCTTGACGAGTCCGGGCCAGGTCGCTGTGGATTGCCATTCAGCTAAACGTTCAGCCAGTAGTCGAGGGAGCTCTTCCTTGGAGTTCAGCTCGAGCTTGAACACGGAAAAGGCGCGTGCAATCTCTCGGTCGAAATCTCCGCAAAAGTCAGCCGCCGCTTGATCGAGGCCCTCCTGCAGCCGTGCTCGTTCGGCATCGCTCAACTGGGCGATCCATCGGTGTTGAAGGGTCGCGAGTGCCACCAGCAACAACAGCAAGACCCCAACTATCGCCAAAGACATCCGCGAAGAGGGTTCCAACCACCACATTGGCTCGAGTCTAGCAGGAGTGAGTTTGCGCAACTGACAGAATTTACGTCTCTTACATCTCGTCATGCCAAGAGGCTCGACACGAGTCGTGGCTCATCTCATATTCGGTGTGTTGGCACTCACCATCGACCCAGGCCGGGTTACTGCGCTCCGCTTGCTGCCGCAACCAATAAAACGAAAAGCGGCACTTTCGTGCCGCTGTCGTTGTATTGGTTGCGGGGGAAGGATTTGAACCTCCGACCTTTGGGTTATGAGCCCAACGAGCTACCGGACTGCTCCACCCCGCGTCAATCAGGGATCGCGAGTATAGGAGTGGGTGTGGGTTCTGTCAAGGAAAGCGGCGTTGGTTCCGGGGTTGGGGTAATGAGCAGGATGACCTGCTCTCCGGGTGCTATCCAACCCAGCTCTCGGCGCGCTAAGGCCTCGACAGCTCGAGGATCATTCTCGAGTGCCTGAAGGGTCGCCTCGAGTTCCTCGATTCTCGCTTCCAGCTCCTGCTTCTCTGCCCCCAGTCTTCTGAGTTCTGCCTCGGTTTCAGCGACCTCCTGAAAGCCCCGGGTGACGATGCTCGACAGAAAACCGAGAGCGGCAACTGCCAGCACCCCCAGGACAATCAGGGTGAGGCGTTTCACCTGCTGCGGGCCAGAGCCGCCATGCCTCGGAATCGAGCCGCTTCCTCGAGTTCCTCCTCGATCCGAAGCAAACGGTTGTACTTGGCGATGCGATCAGTACGGCACAGCGAGCCAGTTTTGATCTGACCGGTGTTCAGTCCTACTGCGAGGTCGGCAATGGTAGTGTCCTCAGTCTCACCAGAGCGGTGAGAGACAACCGCGGTGTAGCCGGCTTTGTGAGAGGTTTCGATTGCGTCGAGAGTCTCGGACAGGCTGCCTATCTGGTTGAGCTTGATCAGCACCGAGTTGGCAACGCCTTCGTCGATGGCGCGCTTGATGATCTCTGGATTGGTGACCAGAAGATCGTCGCCGACGAGCTGAACTCTGTTCCCGAGGGCATCAGTGAGTCTCTTCCAGCCGGGCCAGTCGCTTTCGTCGAGGCCGTCTTCGATAGAAACAATCGGAAAAGCCGCAACCATTTCCTTGTAGATTCCAATCATGTCGTCCGCGGATAGGCCGGTCTTGCCTTCACCGTCGAGGTTGTAGACTCCGTCCTCGTAGAACTCAGACGCTGCGACGTCCATCGCGAGGCCGATCTGCTCACCCGGTTTGTAGCCGGCTTTCTCGATTGCCTCGGTGATGAGCTCGAGGGCGGCACGGTTGGAAGCGAGATTCGGTGCGAAGCCACCTTCGTCTCCAACTGCCGTCGCGAGGCCACGCTCGCCGAGCACCTTTTTCAAAGTATGGAAGATCTCGGCGCCGGCGCGTAAGGCCTCGGAAAACGAGGTTACGCCCACCGGCATAACCATGAATTCCTGGAAGTCGACAGAGTTGTCGGCGTGCGAGCCACCGTTCAGGATATTCATCATCGGCACGGGGAGTTCGCGTGCGCCGCAGCCACCGAGGTACTGATATAGGGGCAAGCCGCTGCCTTCGGATGCCGCGTGTGCGACCGCTAGGGATACGGCGAGTATTGCGTTGGCGCCCATGACTTCTTTGTTGGGTGTGCCGTCGGCATCAAGCATGGCCTGGTCGACGCCGAGCTGATCACGGGCGTCGAGGCCTTCGATGGCGTCTGCAAGCGGACCGTTGAGGTTTTCTACTGCGCGCAGAACGCCCTTGCCGAGAAAACGTTCGGGATTGCCGTCGCGGAGTTCGAGAGCTTCGCGTGATCCGGTAGATGCTCCGGACGGAACGATGGCGTGGCCCGCGGCACCGCCGGAAAGGACGACCTCAGCCTCGACCGTGGGATTACCGCGCGAGTCGAGGACCTCGCGTCCGGATACAAATTCGATGTCAAACATGTTTCTGCCTCCAGTTCGTAAATAGTTGCCGCGCGAGATGCATCAAATGGCGCATTTCCTCGCGGGAGTGTCCTTCTGCATAGAGACGGAGCTTCGGTTCGGTCCCGGCGGCGCGGGCAAGAATCCAGCTCTCGCCTTCGAAAGTGAGTTTGAGGCCATCACTACGATCTACCGCGATTACCTTGCGCCCCTCTATTTCCTTCCACTTCTGTTTCATGCGCTCCTGAAGAAGTTGTCGAATCTTTTCGGTGAGTGGAACCTGAGTGCGCCGAAAGTGAAAAGTGCCGATGCGTTGGAAGAGATCCTGCTTGAGCTCGGTGAGGGGTCGGCCCTCAACAGCAACCATTTCGGCTGCCAGCAGGCAAGCGAGGATACCGTCGCGCTCTGGGAGATGCTTCGACCATGCGAGACCGGCACTCTCCTCACCGGCAAACTCTAGGGTGCCGTCGACCAGCATCGGAGCGAAGTTCTTGAATCCGACTGAGGTTTCGATGAGTTCCAGTCCGTGCAGCTTGGCGACCGCATCGATGACGTGTGAGGTGGCAAGCGTTCGTCCTACACCACCAGTGAGGCAGCGTCGCCGAGCCAAGTAGTCGAGAATGATTGCCAACGCGAGGCTCGCATCGGCGAGGCGCGCGCCCTTGTCGAGGATGCCGAAGCGGTCGCCATCCCCGTCAGTGGCCAGGCCTAGGTTGGCGCCTGATCGGCGCATGACATCGCGCAAACGAGCCAGATTCTCCGACGTGCACTCCGGAGCGTAGCCGCCAAAGAATGGGTCACGAGTGTTGTGAATGACTTCGATCGGAATGTCGTGTTCAAGCAGGATGTGGTCGAGGTATTCGCGAGATGTGCCGAAGAGAGGATCGACGACGATGTGCATGCCGCTTGCGCGGATTGCGTCCCAGTCAATCAACTTACCGAGCTTTTTCAGATAATCCGGTTTGGGGTCATAGGGCACGATGAGTTCCGGCGCCGGAAGGAAGGTGTCGTCCCAAGTCTTCTCGAGTTCCGCGAAGCGCCGTTCGATAGGATCGGTGACCTCGGACGAAGCGAGGATACCTTCTTTGAGGTAGAGCTTAAGGCCGTTGTATTCAGGAGGATTGTGGCTGGCCGTGAAAGAAATGCCACCGTCGGCGCCTCGATCGAGAATCGAGGCGGAGAGAACGGGCGATGGGATGTCTCGGGTCACGAGTTCAACTGGGATGTCGTTCGCGGCAATAAGCTCCGCGGCAGCTTGGGCGAATTTCTCTGACAACATTCGGGTGTCGTACCCGACGATGAGGAGCTTTGGAGGCGTGCCGTTCGACCGCAGACAATCGACAATCGACTGGGTCACGAGCCGCACCCGCTTGAAAGTCACCTCGCGGCCGATGATGCCGCGCCATCCAGAAGTTCCGAACTGCACCATAACCTGTGGAGCTTAGCAGAAGGAATGATGAATGCGGAATCACTACTGTCCCAACGTTTTTCGAAAGAATCGTCGTAACGTCTTTTTCTTCAGAAGAATACGAGGAGAAATGACCTGCATCGACTTCAGAATCCACC
>JAAESQ010000041.1 GCA_024229275.1 bacterium
ATATCCTCACGCTCCCGTCTAGGGGGCACGCTCCCAATCTGACAATATAACACGTGCGAGGATCGACGACCCGCCAAGTGTCACTGTCTGTGATGGAAGCCTACTCGGACCTTGTGTAGCTCGGTGGAGGAGAACCCAACGGATGTGGAGCTCTCAGGGTGTTCGTGGGCATCACGAGGGGAAACGACATCAACTCAACACACACCAAGATGCTGCGCGTGGAAGTCTCTAACTTGCGTCGGTGGATACACTGAGCACATTCGGTGCTCGGCCTGCGCCCGTGTCGGCGCGCCACCACCCAGTTCCCGATTTATCGCGACGCAGTTGTCTCACCACGTCAAGCGACTCATGATATCGGAGGGGTTTGCAAGAGAGGCCACGTAGGCAACATTCTCGACGATGATGTGTGCAGCAATCTTGAGTTGCTCGATGTCTTGTTTGATCTGCGACATGACGTAGCTGCGCGGGTTAGCTGTTCCAGCCCAAGCGCCAGCCGTCGTGTTATCAACGAAGAGGTCCATGACACGCACACCGTTGTCGGTTTGTGATGTGTCACACTCGTAGTTCAGGAGCATCTTCTTGATGGTGAGGAACTCCTTCTCGTTGATGTGCAGAGCACGTTCAGGCTTGGACCATTTTCCTGCCAGGATTGTTGTTTTATCGCCGTCAAAAATCACGACACCCCAACCTGAGTCTGAGGCATCGGTGAAGGCGATGAGACGCGGTGCTGAGTTGCGGTGGGTCGAAATAGTCGCGCTGCAGCTGATTGCGGACGTCATCCATCGTACCCAGTGGTCCGTGATCGAAGGCCATACGACACGCGTGTCTGTCAGCTTTGCGCCTGAGGCCAGTGCACTGGAGACTCTTCTGACGAATTTGAGGATTGCGTAGAGCTCGGCGAGAGGTAACGCAAGTACTTGAGCCGCCCAAACACAAGCACCGAAGATTGACAGGATATCCGCGATAACCAGGCTTCGTGTTTGTTGGAGCAGTGTCGCCGCCTTCACCAGCTTTACTTTGAATTTGTCAGACAGTGCAACCGACCGTGACACATGGTCGAAAGCAATGCCAAGGAATTCATAGCGTCCCGTTGATAGGGCAGGTTGAAGCGCCTCGCCGACTGTGGATCCCAGCCATGTGAAGATCTTCATGAGCTCTGTCCACGACGCGGACAGGGCGTCCCAGTCGTCTGAACAAAGGCGAGCGTTGTCAATCATTGTGTCAAAGACAACACAGCTTGTAGCGTCTGCTCGCCGTACAGCCAAAGAGACGCATGCGCGAAGCAGGATCTGTGCCATGATCGGTGGGGCGACCGCACCAGTGGGAATTGTCGTCAGCTCGTAAGCTTTCCCATCGTGAGCGAAGTAGAAGCGCTTTCTTGTCAGCAAAGCAAATTGCTGGAAGAACTTCGTCAGGTCCACATGCGCCGCGTATTTCCTCGTGACTCGCATCCGCAGCGTTTGTGCTTTCGGAAAGGGGACCACACAGTGGGCTTCCTTAAACTGGTTAAGCACACGGCGTTCAGCCGCGTTCGTTGCTCGCGGCCACGCAATGATGCGGCGGCGTCCTTTCAGAAGCTCGAGGACGGTGAAAACGAAACAGTTCACCGAAACGCCGTCTGGCAGGTCGCTGCACAGCCCGACTAACCTCGCGAAGTTTGCTTCGAGGAGAACTTGGATGTCTCCGTCTAGGAGGGCCGACCCGTTGTGGCATCGATATCCAGCGAAACGTCACGGTTGTCCCAAAGCCAGTCCGCGGCCGACGCTGAACGGTAGAAGTGGGACAAAGTTAGCCACATTCTTTCTTCCGCCGGAAAGGAGGCAAGGGCGACAATTTCATCAGCAATGGACCAGGATAGGTACGGAACAGGTGGACGCTGGACGTGCAACGGGAGCTTCGCGTGCACAGCATCTGCGACCTGGAGCGGCCCTTTAGCGAAAAGCCGAAGATGTTCCGGGGCTGCGTCGATTTCCCGCATGTCAGCCGCAACGTCTTCGGCTGCGCACTTCAGCATTCTGCTAGCATCCTGTCGGCGAGCGCTTGAATCCGGGTGTTGTGCTCGAGCGCCACTTGGCCCCAGGCGAGATAACGCATGAGCATCTCGTTGGACGTGTGCTTGCTGAAGTCGCGGATCTCGTCGGTCGTTATTCCAAGGCTTGCCATGTGCTGCAGTCCGCCCCTGCGGATGCTTCTGACCTCGAGGCGTTCGTCCACTGTCGAGAGATGAGCTGATGCTTTCCGCAGGAGACTCTGTCTCAATTCGGACTCGTTCTTGGGTGTTACCAAAAACAGCCAACCCATCTTCTGCGCGTTCGCGCGGATCTGGAGAAGGGCTTCGACGATCGGATGGGCTCGCGAGAGCGTCAGGGTATACGGCTTCGTGTAGGAGACTGTCTTCCCTCGACGGAAAGTGATGAGAACCTTGTCCTCCTTGACGAGGAAGTCGTTGACCGCGAGCTGAACGAAGTCGCCGAAGCGCTGTCCGAGAATCCAGCAAGCCTCGATCAGCACGTGCAGACAGGCGTTTTCTGGCCCGACGGTATCCCTCAGACGTTGGCGAAGATGACCCGTGAGCGGTTGTGGGAAAGCCACCGGGTATTGCAGAGCTCGGTCCTCGAGTACTTGGGAGCAGCGCCGAACCGCCGGGGTGGCACCCAGTACGTCGCTCAACATCTTGTCGACGCCTGCAAAGGCTGTCCAGTAAGAATGGGCCGTTGTTGGAGCGAGAGCGCGCTTGTAGCACTCGAGTTCGAAGGCTGCGAAACGGCTTTCCGGCGCGTGGTCGAAGAGAAAGAGTAGCCGCTCTTGAGTCTGCATGTAACCGTCTGAGAACGTCTTCAATGCTTCGTGACGTCCCTGA
>JAAESQ010000042.1 GCA_024229275.1 bacterium
CGCTCTTCGTTTCCCGACACGAATAACTCTGATGCTCGATTGTGTAGCTCTCTGGCACAGGCCGACGCATCCCAGTCGGAGATCCACGGTACGGGTTCGACCGTTGCCGAGATCACAATTCCATCTACCGTTTCGCATCTTAAGTGTGTTCCTTCGACCCTTTGATCACGACCCAACAATGCCTGCAGTATTGTCTTTTCCTGCCAATGTGCGACCGAGAGGACTCGACCGATCTTGCGATCATCGATTTCCAGATCTTCTCCGACCAGTTCGTCCGCGTCTTCAATGCCATCCTCAAGAATGAGCAACGTCGGGAAACGCGCGGGGCCACGCCCACTGCGGATCTTGGCCACAGTTTCTTGACCGAGAAAACAGCCTTTGTCGTAGCTTACTGCGGTCTCGTACAGGGTGGACTCGGAGACCAGCATTCCAGCTTCGATCTCGACACCCCAACGGGGTAGACCGCTCAACACGCGCAACGATTCGATGTCTCGAGCTTCAAGCCGCTGTAGTCGATCCGCCTGGTCGCCTGCTGTCACAAAACCGACCGAGCCCCAGGCTTCAATTGGAAACACGTCTCGCTGGGGCAATTGTGCTCGGAGTTCCACGGCGGCTGGCCCAATTGCCAGCCGAAGACGCCTTTCTTCATTACGCTCGATCGTCACCCGATCAGCGACGACATTCGACTGCAGTGCCTCCGCAGTATCCTCAGCTACTGATGCCTCGACAAGCAGCTCAATTGAGGTTTCGCGTTTGCAAAGAAAGAAAGCCGAACGTAGTCGACCACGCGCATCGAGCAGGGCCGACAACTGCGATTTACCGGGCCCAAGGCCACGGACGTCTGAAACAAGCTGCGAATGGAGGAAACGTTCTCGATCCTCGCCGGAAACGTCTATGAAGCGCCAACCGGCAAAATCGATGACACCACCTTCGAGGCCGAGGATTTCAGATGCTGAAGGATTCACCACAGCCACAGGTATTCGTCGCATTGGGATTACGGAAGACAAATCCCTTGCCTGAGAATCCATCCTCGAAATCGAGCGTGACGCCCTTGAGGTAGATTGCCGACTTCGGATCGAGCAGCAATCGAACACCTTCGAGGTCCAAGATTTGATCGCCAGACCTGAACTCCGAAAAATCCATCTGATAGGACAATCCCGAGCAACCGCCGCCGACAACTCCGAGCCGCAGGCCCACCTCGTCGTCGGGTTGCTCTCGTTCGAAGATCGCTCGAATCTCGCCAACCGCTCGGTCGGAGACGTTGACTATTTTCTGAGACGCAGCTACTTCATTCATGAGTCCAGCTCCGAGAACATTTCCTGCAACTCGCCGCTTTGGTACATCTCGGTCACGATGTCGTTACCGCCGATGAACTCACCTCGAACCCAAACCTGAGGGAAAGTCGGCCACTCTGCGTGCTCTTTGGCCGCCCCCCGTACGTCGTCGTCTGAAAGAACGTCAAATGTTGAATAGGAACGTCCCAGAGCGTTCATGATCGCCATTGTGTTTGCCGAGAACCCACACATAGGCTGCTGCGGGCTTCCTTTGATAAACAGGAACACCTCTGCCGAACAAATTAACTCAGCAACACGATCGAGGGCTCCTTGAACCTGTTCGTCCGAGTTCTGCTTGCGGGAGGATACGGCGTCGAGAGGCATTTTCGGAAACATCACCTTGAACGGGTTCTTACGATCTGCCTTCATCTTCAGACTCTCTCCTGTACTCCACCAACATCCGCGGGAATCAACGCTCGAACTCTGACGGCATGTAGCGCCCCTTCGAGCTCACTCTTGAGGGCGCCCAGCACCATTCGATGTCTCTCGATGCGCCTCTTACCTTCAAACAACTTGCTCACCACCGTAATCTCGAGGTGATTTTCCCCTCCTGTGACATCTTTGACTGTGACTTCGCTTCCTGGAATCCTGTCAACAATCTTTGTTTTGACACGCTCAAGTGGACTCATGACTCGAACCTCCTCACGCCTCATCTAGCTGAACCTGAGATAGAGTTTCAGTATTTCCAGACACTTCTACCCTCTCACGAATTGATCCGCGAAGCGATACTCCTTTTCCGAGATAGAATCTCCGCCAGGAGGCTCGATGCAGCACACGTCCTTCAAGGCAGTCTCTTCAGCGATCGTAGGCAACACATTTCTCACAATTGCCAAACTCGCAGTTTTCCTCACCACGGGCTCGGCGGCGATGCTGTCTGAGTTCTTCCATTCCCTCGCAGACACACTCAACCAGGTTCTGCTCCTCGTAGGACTCAAAAGATCTGAGCGCAGAGCTGACGCCGACTTCCCATTCGGCTACGGCGCCGAACGTCATGTCTGGGCTCTCATGTCTGCCGTCGGAATCTTCTTTCTCGGTTGCGGCGTCACCCTGTATCACGGCATTCACCGCTTGTTGCATCCCGGAATGCTCGGCAATCTCACCTGGGCAATCGGTGTTCTTGCCCTGTCTCTGATCGTTGAGGGATGGGTGCTGATTATCGCGGTTCGAAACGTCCGCATTGAGGCCAATGGAGAGCCTTTCATGCCCTACCTCAGACACGAGGCTGACCCAACTGCAGCAGCTGTTGTTCTAGAAGACGCTGCGGCTTGCCTCGGCGTCATCATCGCACTCGGTGGCATCGCTCTGTCTTACATCACCGGCAGTGCTCGCTGGGACGCCGTTGCCTCGATACTCATCGGACTCCTGCTGGGCGCGGTTGCCCTGTGGCTGATCATGCGGAATCGCCACGTACTTGTCGGACCGGCGATACCACCGCAGACGCGACAGCGCATTCGTGAGATCCTCGCCACCCACCCCGCAGTTGAGAGAATTGCCTTTCTCAGAACTCGCATTGTGGACTCCGAGACATACCGCGTCGCCGCTGAGATTGACTTCGCCGGTGACGTTTTGGCATCGAAACTCGAGGATTCACTTCGCTCAGAGTACGAGGCCATCAGCTCATGGGAGGACTTCCGAGCCTTCGCTGCACGCTATGCGGACCAGGTCGTAGATGTCCTGGGAGACGAAATCGATGTCATCGAAGACAAGATCCGCAAGGAGTTCCCGAAGGCAAGATACCTCGACATCGAAGCGGACTGAATGAATGCGGAAATATGAAATATGAAAGCGGAAAGATGAAATGGAACCCGCTCTTTTGGGTCGACGGCGGCTAGGAAGCAGGAAGGCTATGCGGGACAACGGCAGGGAAGCGCAGGGTCCTTAGTCGTGGTTCCTGAAATCGTCAGCTCGCCTTGATTGAGCCACAGAAGAGTCACAGATTCCCTGATTCGTGATGCGGAATACCAACTAGTTCAATTCCAACAGTAGGCAACACTGACAACCCGAGCCAGCGCACACGGCCTTCGTTCCTTGTACATCTTTGCGTGCTTCGCGCCTTAGCGTTTCGAACTCACGTACCTGTAAGCGGCTGATTCCTCAATATCATAGCGGTCACATCATCAGCTAAGTGGACCCCTTTACATCTTTCCGCTTTCACCTTTCATATTTCCTAATACAGTCTCCAGATCCGAATGCGCCCATCCGTCAGCCCACACGCCAAGCGACCCCCGCCGTCGAGCAGGGTCACACTGGCAAAGCTCTCGTTCGACCCTCCCCAAAGTGTCAGAATCTGCTCATCCTGAGTGAGATCCCAGATCGCAACACTGCTCTCCATCGCGGCGCTGGCGAGCTGACGGCCGTTCGGGAAGAACACGACTGCACACACGCTTCGCGAGTGCCCTTCGAACTCCCGAACAACAGCTCGCTTTTCGAGATCGACGATCCTCACAACCCGATCCCAGCCACCGGTTGCCGCCAGTTTGCCGTCCGGCGAGATGGCAATTGCATTTGGCGCTCCACCGTGGCCATGAACCGTTCCTGTGAGTTTTCCCGTCGCAAGCTCATGAATTCGCAGACTTCTGTTGGCGTGGCCTGTCACGACATGCTCGCCGTCCGGCAAGACCCCAAGGCAGGTAATGTCTGCCGGCTGGCGCCGCATCATGCGGCGAGCCTCACCACTCATGAGGGCATCCATGTCCCAGCACTTAAGTGTCGAGTCCTTGGCGCCGGAAACGAGAGTCTTGCCGTCGGGTGAGAACGCGAGTCCCGTCACCGCAGCTTCGTGGCCGAGCTTCACCTCCTGCTCGAGCCCTGAGCCCGGGTCCCACAGATAGATCGAACCGTCGAGGTGACCTGTGGCCATCTTGTCTCCGGTGCGGGAGTAGGCCAAACATGTCACCAAAGCCGCATGCCCTGTTCGAAGATGGACTCGACTACGCAATGTCATTGTCTTCATCCGGGTGCGCAGGTCCCACAGGCGAATAGACCCATCGGTACCACCCACCGCAAGAACACTTTCATCTGCTGCACACGCAATGACATTGAGCTCCAGAGGTTCACCAAAGTTTGCCTCTTCGTGAAAGGTGTCGGCACGATCAAGGAGACGGCTTGCTCCATCTGGGCGCTCAGCCGCCGCATCGCGAGCGGCCATCGCACGAGCCGCTGTTCGCTCTGCTTCCTGCCGTTCAGCAACCGCCATCGCTGCAGCGGGCGCAGGCATGGGTGTCGTAGCTTCGCCGCCGATGCTCGCATCGGCTTCCTGACTCTCCTGCGGATTAAGCCAGGCCCGTCTCACCGCCATCGCCATCGTTTCACCATCGCGGTATCGCTGGCCCGGATCTTTCTCCAGCGCCTGATGAATCACTCTCACCAATGACGCGGGGATCCCCAGAGCCTCCGGCTCCAACGCCTCGCAGTCGGTGTGAACAATCTTGTAGATTAGCGCGGGTACGTTGTCACCCTCGAATGGCCTGTGCCCAGCGAGAAGTTCGTACATAATCACACCGACCGCCCACAGGTCGACTCGATGATCTACCGGTTGCCCGCTGAACTGCTCCGGCGCCATATAGGACGGCGTCCCGAGTAGCATGCCGGTCCGCGTTGCGACCGTTCCTCCCTCAAGCCAAGCGATTCCGAAGTCGAGGATCTTCGCTGTGCCGTCACTGAGAACCACGATGTTGCCCGGTTTGATATCGCGGTGAACGACTCCACGCGAGTGCGCGTAGGCCAGACCTCGACACACCTGCTCGATGATTCCGACACCAAGGTCAAGGCTCTCCAACAACTGTCGCTCGATGATTTCCGCCAGCGACACTCCCTCGAGGTACTCCATCGCAATGTAGGGAGCGTCCTCAACCTCACCGAGTTCGTAGACGGTGATGATGTTCGGGTGTTGCAGGCGAGCGGCAGACCGCGCCTCGCGCAGGAAGCGCATCTTGGCCTCGCCCTCGAGCGGCGTCCCGGTATAGATCGTCTTCAGAGCTACCACACGATCGAGCACCGGATCACGTGCGCGATAGACAGTGCCCATCGCGCCCTGTCCAATCTCGCTCAGAACTTGGTACTTTCCAATACGAGGACGTGAGAAATCCACGACACCAGGTATACCATCACTTTGGCAAGAGATTGAGCCTTGTCCCGCTCAGAAGCTCAACTCACAGCAGACCCGCGCGTACTAGAAGCCGTACAATAGAGCGCGCATGCTATTGACGGAGAGCTTTGAACGATGAATGCCTCGGAGGTCACCATGAAACTGTCGCGTCTGATCATGATCGCCACTCTTGCAGTTTTGCTGCTGCCCGAAGCAGCTCTCATTCATGCGCAGGAACCAGAGGACCCTGTTTCCGCCCAGACGAAATCCAACGCGGCTAAAACCGATGTACAAACGACCACACAATCAGCGACTCCCGATGCCACTCCGGTACCTGTTCCACCAGATCCCGCCACTATCGCGGTTCAAAGGCTCATGGCCTGGCAGAGAGCCGAGGCAGACCTTGCGCTCGCTGACCTTTCTGAGTCAGACGCCTCTCCAAAGTCTCTAATAGCAAAAAGCTTGGCCAAGGCCGCTGATCGTGACTACGATGGATCGCTGTCACTGCTGCAACAAGCGGCAGTCGCCGACAGCTCAGCACCGGCTGCCCCGTACTACAGTGGTGAGGTTTTTCTCATGAAACGGGATATGGGACAGGCCAATGCAGCGTGGCGCGTCGCCCAAGAACGAGCTGGTGCACTCATGGCCCAGAATGCCGATGATGCCAACGCTCTTTATTATTTGGGTGCTGCTGAAGTCCGATTGCGTCAGTTCGACGTCGCACGAACCCATCTTGAGCAAGCGAAAGTGGCAGGATTCGATCCACTTCTGGTGTCCTACCAAGTTGCGCTATCGTTCGCCTTTCAACAGCAATGGCCCCAAGCCAAAGAGGCACTCGACGCGGTCCTTCTCTTAGATCAGCGATTTGCTCATGCTTACTACTATCGCGCCCTCGTCTGGGACAAACTCAAACGCAAAGACCAGTTCTTCATCGACCTGGACCAGTTTGTAAAACTTGCCCCGACCGCACTGGAAGCAAACAGGGCCCGAGCACTGCTGGCAACATCAAAACGGTAGGTCATAACTTCCAAAACGCTGATCGTATTGTGTCGGTCATAGCAGGACCGAGTTGGGAGGAAATAATGTCGAGAAGCGAAATCACACCGTCTTACTCTGACCTTGCAGACTGGTGGCAGCTATGGTCACATCCAAGCGAATACATCGAAGAGGCTGCATTCTACAGTGAGGTATTGACCGAAACCGCCGAAGGTAAAGTGAGCCGATTGCTCGAGCTTGGTTCCGGTGGTGGCAACAATGCATCACATATGAAAGCCGGCTTCCGGCTCACACTCGTCGATCTATCGCCTGCCATGCTGCGACAGAGTCAGCTGCTCAATCCAGAGTGCGAACACCAAGAGGGCGATATGCGAACTCTGCGGCTCGGTCGAAAATTCGATGCAGTATTTGTTCACGATGCCGCAAGCTACTTGGCGTCTGAGGAGGACCTGAAGCTCGCGGCTAAAACCGCATTCATACATTGCAGGAGCGGAGGAGCTGTCCTATTTGCCCCTGATCACATCCGAGAGAGTTTCAAGTCCGGCACCAGCCATGGTGGACATGACAGCGAAGGTCGAGGTTTGCGCTGCCTAGAGTGGCACACTGACCCAGACCCGACCGACGACTGCTATGTATGCGATTTTGTATTTGTATTGCGTGAAACCGACGGTAGCGTCCGAGTTGTCCACGACCAACATACTTTGGGCATGCTATCTCTACAGCAGTGGCTCGACGCTCTCAAAAACGCAGGATTCGAAGCGCGCACCGTCCCTTGTCCCGCCAGCGAGGCTGAAGGTTTCGCAGGCGTCATTTTTGTCGGTAAAAAGCCGTAGTACTCGGACACCAGTGATTTCCCCTTGCCCTCACAGTAATTCGCAAGGCGAATTGCGTTAGAACGGCCTTCCAATTCCGAAGTAGTACTTTGGCCCCGGTGAGCTGATACCCAGATTCATTACCGGCCAGGCAACATCAACGAAAATTGGCCCGATTGGCGTCGAGACTCTGACACCGAGCCCAAGGCCAATTGCAAACTCAGTCTCCGCTTCCGACCAACTCTCCCAGACTTGGCCGATGTCTGCAAAGACTGCAAGACGTGCTGGGCCCCACACCGATAACCGAAGTTCTTCGTTCAAGAGGAACAGCGCGCCGCCCCCGGTCGGCACAAGATTCCCATAATCACCCCAAGTCGTTGGCCCAACAGAGTTCCTGTCGAATCCTCGAATCGAGCCCTGTCCACCTGTGAAGAAACGAACCTCAGGATCAAGAGCGCTGTCGTTCAGCGCCCGCGCATCCCCAAGCCTGATGCTCTGCAGCCAAGTAGCTTTTTTGAAGGGTTCGAGTGCGAGCGCAAAGCCCCCAGTTATGCTCAAGGTCGACAGGTCTGAACCAATCTGCTCATCACTCCATCCGACATCGGATGAGAGCAAATAACCTCGCCTCGGGTCGAAGAGATTGTCGTGAGTATCTCGTACGAACTGCACTCCCAAGGTCGCCACATCGGTTGTCGTTTCAAATGGAAGGAAGGGATCAGGAATTTTCTCGTAGGAGTGGATGCGGCTGAATCTGTAGTACGGCTTCAGAACAGTCGGAGCAGTCTGAGTCGATGCTGGATCCAAGCTGATCGTCGTGCCGAGACTTATCGACCGCTCCTCGTCGGTGAGATAATCGGGATCGAGCTTTGAGTCGCCTTTGAAGTAGCGTAGCGTCGACGTGAAAGACACTCGTCCACCAGGGCGTGCCGGGATTGCACCATAGAGCAGTAATAGGCGCTCACGTTGGTCGACCCGGCCTCGCAGATTGACACTCAACCCTCTGCCGAAGAGGTTCTGATCACCGATGCCGAAGGTTCCCTGTAGTCCAGCCTCGGAGCTGAAGCCTGCGCCAAGGTTAACTGTCCAGCGTGCTTTTTCCTGGATGACCAGGTCGACTCTATTGCCGCGCGATCCATCCGGTCTGACCTGAACATCGACGCGATCTATTGGAGCGAAGGTCGCCAAGTTGACGACCGTCTCATCGAGTTTGTCGGCGCGGAATAGCTCACCCTCTTCGAGCGCGATTCCCTTACGAACCACCGACTCACGCAGGTGCCTCAGTCCTGCAACACTGACTCGCGTCACCTGAACCAGCTCACCCGGCCTCAGGTTGTAGGCAACCAGCCATTCATGCGGCCCTACCTCGTCGGTGACCACATCCACTTCAGCGTTGGCATATCCCTCTTCGCGATAATGATTGCGCACTTTCGCAGCCGCACGATCGATACGACGTCGATCCAGCCTATCTCCTACTTGCAGCCCGAAATCGTCCAGGTCGACAAACGACAGAGGATCCTCACCAAAGAGTTCTATTTCGGAAACTGTCTCTGCAACTCCAGGGTCAACAGTCAAGCGAATTCGGCTCTTGTCACCCTTCAAAGTCTCCACTTCAAACTCCGAAACTTCCGCATCTCGATACCCACGAACCTTGAGGGTTTGTCGGATAATCGTCTGAGCGCGCTCGGGTTCGTTCAGGAGTTCCGCTTGTTCGGCGGGGCTTTCGATTACGGAAATAATCTCGGCGGTCTGGGCTTCTGAGAGCCCAAGCACCAAAGGTGTTTCGAATTTTCTCTTCTTCCCTTTTGCGACATCTACGATGACTCTACTATCACTGACAGATACCTTTGCCGTGGCGTCCGCGTATCCTTTGCCACGTAGATGTCGGAGAACAGCTGAACGCATAGTTTCCTTTGCCGCTGCCTCCAAAGGAGGTGGCACGTACATCGCGGCCACGTCGTGACGCACTCGCTTCGAAACGCGATCGCCGATCCATTTGACTTGATGCTGGGGGCCCAAATCACACGTATAGACAAGCACCGGATGGAGTTCGTCACCGTCAATCGACCCGTCGACCCTCGCCTGTTGATAGCCAAGAGCAGCCAACTCCTGCTCGAGTCTTACTGCTCCCACAAAGAGGTAGAAATCATCAAATGGTTGGCCAGCAGTAAGGGCCGTGGCACGCCGCATTTTGCGCTTCGAACGAGGCCAATCTCCCTCGAGTCGAATCTTCTTGATCCGAGCGAGGTCGGCACGATCCCTGCTTCCTCCCCACTTGAAGCGCTGAATCAAGCGGGCGCCAGTTTCGTCGTTTTCGGTCTTGCCATAACCTTGCAGTGAGAGGCCTCGCAGGCCAGGGAGATTGGCCAGCTGAAGCATCGTGGTCCGTTGGCCAGGATCGGAGAGATCGGTCGTCAGGATGAGCGCGGCGTAGTCGTTCAGACGTTGTCCAAAGGTGAAGTTCGAACTGCTGTCCTCTTCTGTTTCTACGACGATGCTCTCGGGTGTCAGAGTACGACTCTCAAATCCGAGCATCCCACTCAGGCCTTGTGCCAGGCCTCGCTTCGCCATCAACGAAGTGTCCAAAGTGGAGCTTTCACCGGAGTGAGCTCCCAAGTCCTCGACCGGTACGATCTCGACAAACGGATCTGTCGACGGATCGCCTGTGAAGCGAATCGTGCCCTTCTTGACCGTCACCTGCGAGCCGCCCAGCATGAATGAGCCGCCTGGGTTGATCCGGAGATCACCCGAGACGGTCGGTACAGCGGCAGTACCGCCCACCCTCAGCACACTCCATCCAAGATCGAAATCGCCGAGGTTGTTCTCGATCTCGACTCCTCCTCCGCCCCAGATCTCCAAGTCGAGGGATACATTGTCCAGCGGATCGTCCTCCGCAACTGCAACACCAACGTCGTTCCTCAACGCGGCGGCAATATCAAATGGCCGTTCCCACAAACCCGCTTTCAGCAAAAGAGACCCAGCCAGTTGAAATCGGTCCTCTGAAGCCGGTTCGAGAGCTAGGGTGCCATCCCATCGAGTGAGAATTCCGTGAGGCAAGATGAAAGACGCATCCTCGATCTCTGCAACGAGGCCCTGCCCTGATGATCGATCCCAACCTCCTCCCAGATCGACTCGCCCACGGTTAACCACCGCGGAGCCGTCTTGGATGGTGATCCGTCCCTTTTCCACGATGGCGTCGAGGACAAGGTCCGAAATCTCGATTGCAGGGTCTCGGATTCTGAGGTGACCACCACGTTGATCGATCGCGATTCGGCCGGACGGACCATCAAACGAACCCCACACTGCCATCTGAGCAGAAATCGGCCCTGATGCGAGAACCGGGAATGGCAGTAAGCGCGTCATGGAAGGCGAGAACACAACCTCTGTTGCGCCCTGTACAGTCCTCGCTTCGAGATCGACTTTTCCCTGAGCCTTGACGATCGTCTCGCGTCCAACCAAAGACAACGGTTGCAGTTCAAGTTCGTGGCCGCGCAAACCAACCGACAGAGTCGACTCGGCATGAAGCTCTTCAGCTTCGGTGGAGATGACGAGGTTGTTGATTTCGATCAGTCCTTGACTTGGCTCAAACGACTCCCCGTCAAGTTCTACCCTCGCCACGAGGTCGCCCGATGCCCAAGCCGGAAGTTCGTCTCGCCCCATGGCACTGAGAAGAGGAGCAGTCTTCAAACCGAAACCACGTAGGTCAATCTCTATCAGCCCGCCCGGCGCGTCTCTCCACACGAATTCCGGACGCGGCATCGATCCGAGAGGCGCTGTGATGGTGGCCGAAAACGGACCAGCTGCGCTTCTCACCTCCCTTACGAGAATTCGAGCCACACCGTCTTGGAGTGTCGCGGCAGCGCTGAGATTCGCAACAAGCCCGGTTTCCGTTCCTCCAGTGAAATCCAGTGTCACCTCACCCGCAGGTTGAGCAGGAGATCCTGTCAGAGCGATCGACGCGTCGATCAGTCCTTCCAAGGAGCTTGGGAGTTCTAATGGCAGGTTCGCTGTATGGAGAGACGAGATCTCCACATCCAGCATCGCCTGACCGTTCAGGTCGCGGATCGGAATCACCCCGCTCGCAGAGGCTATGGAACCGTATGCCTTCAAGTTCGCCTGTTGAAGAATTACCTCGGAGGGATCAGCTCGAAAATCGAGATCCGCGGCATCTACAGTCCATTCATCGAATCGCCCATCCAAAATGTGGAAGGACCCCGCGACGATCTGAACCTCCTCGTCGACATCGAAAGAACCAGTCGCCAACACGTTACCCGCGACTGACATCGGCAGATCAAATCCGATCGCCTCGAGCGCCACGCCGAAATCATCGCTGGACACTTCCCACTCGCCGGCTACGCGTTTCTTGTTCAAATCCGCCGTTCCATGGGCGCCGAGATTCGTTCCCTCACCTGCCACTGTTTCTAACGACCACGTCGCGCGGTTCAGGTCCCCGAAGGCGACCAGTCGAACAGAGTCCACTCGCAGATCTTTGACAATGGGTTCGAACCACTCGGCCTCAATGTTGTAGCGCGTATCCTCAGCGCGACCAGAGACCACCACTTTGGCATCGACTGAGCCACCCAATCCACTTGACAGTTGCGGTAGGTCGACAACAGAACCAATGTTTGCTGCCAACCGATTGAGATCCTTTGAGTTGAACGTTCCCACGAACGCCACACTCTCCCCACCCCGCAGCGATCCGGCAGCCGACAGGACAGCTGTATCGGTTCGTGCCTCTAGGTGATGCAGAACGATGTCTTGTCCTGTCGCCTCACCCCGGGCCTCAATGTCAAAGGGCCCCGACCGACCCTCGAGGTTGAAGTCACCACTCAGTGTGTCGAGAGCTAACGTCTTCGAGATACTCCCAGTCATTGCGCCTGACACAGTGCTCAGCAACGGAATACGATCAGAAAGCCCTTGCGGCATCAGTGCGGCGATCGAACTCACCTCAAACTCGTCAATGTCCGCTCGCGCAGAGATTGTCTGGGATTTCAGATCAATGACCGCCTCGCCCCATTCTGTTGAAGCTACAGAACACCTCTGGCCATCAGCGGTAGGAGCCACCTGAAGTGAGTCAATCGCGATTCCGCCCAGCCACAGTCGCTCACCGACGTGTTGCAGAGCTATGACCGGTGAACGATTCTTGGCCCAGTCAATCCTTCCTTCAGCGACGAGTTCACCCTGAATAGCGACCTGCCTGGCGACGACCGGATCCCACCACGCGATTGCCGTATTGGGTCGAAGCCGGGTGTTGTGTACGATTTGAGTTTCGAACGGCGGCTCAGCCAGTGCTGTGGCCTCCGCCTCGATGTCAAGCCACTCTCCTTTGATGAGGAGCTTTTCGACATTCAGCTCTTGGCTGTTGCCTGTGATTTCAAGTTCCACCGGTCCAACCTCGAGCTTTCGCCCATCACGGCTCGCGTCGACCGAACCGATTCCAAGCCGGCACGCGACCTGTCCATCGATCCAGTTGGCGCCGAGAGAGATCTGCTCAGCTGACAGCCGAAGATCATCGGCGATCGAAATCAGCCGACTATCGCTGACTTCAAGCGATGCGATCTCGGCGGTCACCCATGGGTCAGCTTTTGGATCCTCATCAGCCGTCGACTCGGGGGCTGCCGCCAGCGCTTTCAACACATCTAAATCCAGGGTGTCTATTGCCAGCCGCTCGAGCCGAGGGGTGTCACCAATCAGCGCCAGCCATTCCCAGTGAGCCTCAAGTCGGGCTACCGTTGCGACTCGCTCAGGGCCGTGACTCACCACAATGCCCTCGGCGACGAAACGAGCCGGCCACAGCCGCAGGCCAATGCGGTCTGTTTCCACCCGCAAGCCGCTCGCATCTTCGATAGCACCCTGGACGCGCCGCCATGCGTAGCGTTGAGGCGATGGCAAATGCACCACGCCATAGGTGATCGCAAGCACCGCGATCAAGACCGCCGCCCCGATGAGAACTCTTCGCCGCCGTGTCACCCTTGGAGTTTAACGTCACCTTCATCAAACCGGAGCGATAATGAAGAAGGAGGCCAAGTGATGACCATTCCTTTCGTATGTGTGTTCGTGGCATTTCTTTTGTGCATGGCAACCAAACTCCCAGTAGCGCTGGCGATGTATCGAAAACCGGGCGGCTATGACAATCGCCATCCACGGGATCAACAGTCTGGTCTCGAGGGATGGGGGCGACGCGCAGTGGCGGCGCATCTCAACTCATTCGAGGCCTTCCCTGGGTTTGCTGCGGCAGTCGTAATCGCCCATCTAGCGTCAGCTGATCCTGTCTGGAGTTCGTGGTTTGCCGTCGTATTCGTCACCTCCCGCATTGCCTACATCTCTTTCTACCTGGCAAACTCTCATGTGTTGCGGTCATTGGTGTGGTCGCTCGGTTGGGGGGCCACGGTTCTGCTCTTTGTTGCGAGTTGGCTCGCTTGAGTGCTCGCCAAACGACATACAGATTGGAACCTCGTTGACACATTTCAGGACTTTGCATACGCTCAAAGACTGAGAATCCGGTAAAAAGGCGGTGACACTGGTGCCCGGCGCGATGGATCGTATCGAAGGTAAGTACGAGATCCTCGAGAAGATGCAAGAGGGCGGCATGGGTGCCGTCTACAAGGTGCGGCATCGCCATCTCGACGAAGTCCGCGTTATCAAGATGATGCGTCCTCACCTCGCACAAGACGAAACACTGCGCGAACGATTCAAACGAGAGGCCAAGACCGCGATTCGCCTCCGCCACCGAAACCTAGCCCAACTCTACGACTTCACTGTCGATGAAGACGGCAACTCCTTCATCGTCATGGAGTACATCGCCGGTGCGAATCTACTCGAGGTGATGAAGGTACTGGTCAGGCCGAGCATGGCAATGGTGTTGGAAATCGCGCAACAGTCTCTCGACGTCATCGGCTACCTGCACAAGAGAGGGATCATTCACCGAGACATTTCACCCGACAACATAATGCTCTCGCGCGATGAAGACCGAGAGCCGATCGTCAAACTGATCGACCTCGGCATCGCCAAGGAAGCAAAGAGCGATAGTGGGCTCACCGTCGCTGGAACGTTCCTCGGTAAGGTGCGCTACTCGTCACCGGAGCAGTTGAAAACACAGGACGGTGTCGATGTCGAAGCTCGAAGCGATCTCTATTCCTTCGCCATCGTGCTCTATCAGATGCTCACTACCAAGTATCCGATTCGTGGTACCTCGACGACAGCTGTCATCGCTGGACATCTCATGCAACCACCGGTTCCATTTTCGGAAAGCGATCCTCAGGGGATTGTCCCGAAGGACCTGCGAGATCTGGTGATCAGTTCGCTGGCCAAGAAACCAGAGAATAGACCTGAGAGCGCCCTTGTCTTTCGGAAAGCGGTCAAGAAAGTCCAGAAAGACTACAGCTTTGATCCCGATGAATTGACCCGAGCACTTGATGCCCCGCGCCAGACGACTCAGCGCATCGAGATTCCGCGCCCTGGAAGCACGCAAGACCAGCTTGATCGCCAGTTCGGTATCGGGACAACACCGCCGCCGGAGGACTCGAACGTGCCGCAGAAGAGTCCTCCGCCCCTCCCCGGTGTTACCGAGCGCGAACCTTCAAAACAGATTCGTGCCCTGCTGCTCGGTGCCGAGAAACTGATGGAAGCCAATCATCTCGACGAGGCGCGGCTGCAATTGCAGACAGCCCGCGAGATCGATCCCGACAGCTCCGAGGTCACACGGCTCTCTGAAGCTGTGGGCCGCCTCAGTGAGGCGATTGACGGACACCGAGCAAAGGCGGCCGAGAAAGTCCGGAACTTGATCTCTCACGGTGAATTGGACCGGGCCGAGCAATCCCTGCATGCCGCCATCGAATCCTATGGTTCCGACAAACTCCTGGATGAAGCTGCGGCGCAGCTCGACGAGGAAAAGGCAGAGGTCGAAGCAAAACGACTGAAGGCGGAAAAAGCGTTCGATGCTGCACAGAAGGCAGTTGAACAGAACGAGCTAGAGCGAGGCATCTCTCTACTGTCAGAGGCCTTGGAACTTGACCCTCAGCACAAGGGTGCGAAGTCTAGGTTGGCCGAGGTCGAGGCTTTGAGAGCCAAACAGATCGAAGAGCAACGCAAGTCTCAGGAAATCGTCGAGACCTGTCGCGAAATTGCTGTTCAGATCGAAAATGGAGATCTCGATGAAGCGGAGCGCGCCCTGGCTGTGGCGCGAAAAGTTTACGGCGCGGTCCCAGAGTTTGACACTCTATCGGCTGACCGAGACGCAGCCGAGATCCAATCCATCACCTCAGAAGCAACACAACTTATCGCCGACAGTGAATTTTCTGAGGCCGCTGAGACCCTCTCCAGGTCGCTCAAGCGATTGGGCGACAATCCTGGGCTTTCAAAACTGCTTCAACAGGCTGAGGCAGCCTTGGCGCAACAACAACAGGAACAACTGCGGCTCGAGGCTATCCAATCTGCGGTTCAGAGCATCGAACGATTACAGCGAATCGGCAGATTAGAAACCGCATACAGAACTCTCGAACGAACGATTAACGACCACGGTAAGTTTGATGGTGCAGAAGCACTCGGGGTGAAGATCAAATCCGCTATCGAACAACGCCGGGAACAAGAGCAACAGGCCTACGCTCTTCTCGAGCAGTGCCGCTCAGCCATCAAGAATGGCGAATTCGATGAAGGACAAGCCGCGCTCCAAGCTGCACGTGACCTAGGTCTCGACAACCCCAATGTGACTGATCTGATCGAGCAAACCGATAACGCTTTGGCCTCACAGCAGATGAGAGTCCGACGCGAGAAGGAGATACGCCAAGCTGCCAAGAGTATCGCTGCGTGTCTCAAGTCAGGAGATCTCCCACGCGCCGAACGTGAGCTTCAGGTTGCGGAGCGCCTCTTCGGTGATTGTGCCGAACTTCATACTCTGCACCTCCAATTCGAAGATCTGCAGCTTGCCGAGCGCAAGGCATCGGTCGAAAATCTGCTGCGGGACGCACTGACCAAGCAAACCAGCTTCCCCGAGGTGATTTCGGTGTTGGAGAAGGCGCTCGAGATCGACCCGGAAAATACGAAGGCGCTACGCCTGCTTGCTGAAACTCGAGCTGCGCACAATCGTTTTTTACAGGAAAGGCGCACCCGAAGAATCTCCGAAGCCATGTCTGAGATCGACGACCTCGTCGTCAAAGGCAAGATGACGGAAGCGCTGCGATCACTCGAGGAAACAGTTGAGAAGGTCGGAGAGTTTCGCGAAGCCAAGGCTCTGCGGAATCGGCTCAAGAAGGCCATGGAGGAGTAGGTCAAACGGCTCACACTGTGTAACCGTTTTCAAAGCTGAGTTGTCCATCGTTCTCAATCCACGATCAGCGCAACACACTCCGCTCATTCACCTTTCGCACTGCGATACAATGCTTGGGCAATGCCCATTGATAGAGTGTTCCGACAATGCACACTCAGCCACCTGGCTGGGAACACGTCCCGGCAGAGGAATCTACTCTTGCCGGCACAGGTTGGAAGCCACCCACCCCCAGCTGATCGTCACCGTCCACGAGGACCAGACTTTTGAGTCTTTTTGATTGGATACGCCGCCGTGGAAGCGACCCGACGCTTGATGCCGAAGGCTACCAAGACTTCCAACCTCTTGAAGGCACGGAACCCGATGGTGCAGAGATATTTGTCATTTCCCCTGAGCCGCGGACAGGCCGTCTCGTATGTGAGATGTTGAGCGATGCCGGACTTGCGGCTCGGGCATACCGCACAAGCCAAGGCGCAGTCCGCGGGTTCAAACGCGTACAGCCCGATATCGTAATTATTGATTTGAGCATTCCTGAAAGGTCTCTCACCACGGTTTGCAAGGCGATTCACGATGCCAACCGGCGAGTCATCGTCACATCGATCGTGGCGTTGGTTCCAAAAGGCGAGGTCCCAGATCCTGAGATGCTTGACAGCATTGGTGCAGACGACTATTTCGTGCAGCCTGTCAAACCAACTGATCTCAAGACTCGCATCAGCCTGCTTCACAAACACCGTGAGCGACTCTCCACTATTGAGTCCGAGCATGACGTGTTCAAAACCGAGTACGAACGGTTGCAGGTCGCTACGAGAACAACATC
>JAAESQ010000043.1 GCA_024229275.1 bacterium
CGTCCAACCGTAGGTCACGGGTATGTCAGGGAAGAAAAGCGCTGCCAATTTCGGCAGTACGATCACGCTGCCGATAACCCCAAGGGCGATGAGCCGTCGAGTAAACTGGAATCCGGGCGTACCTGCGCTTGCCATCTCGATTCGATGTGTGTGGTCGGCGTCGCTCCTGGCCATCAGGTATTCCTGCGCCTTCGCTGTTGCCGCCGACTTCGCCGCCATGATCTTCAGTATGCCACCACCGATCACGCTCACGCCCATTGTTAATAGTTCTGTCGGTATCATAAGCAGGCTCTGGTGTAGTAAGTGGGGTCATAGTCGCCGTACACCCGGCCACCATCACAGCTACCATGGCAGCGCCAATAAGTCCAGTAACAAATCTCATCATTGAATAGGGGCTCGTTGAATACCGAGTCGTGCGCCTCGGCTTGCGCGTTCAGTAGTTCAAGCCTATTCAGCTCGATTTCCCGCAGGGCCAGGTTCCATACACCAGCCTTTGCCATTAGCTCCTCTGCTAAGGCGCGCTGCCACATCCGTAAGATATTAGGTGGAAGTTCTGTAAACATTCAGATCTCCTTCGCGTGTTCGTGATTGTCGTCGCCCGCCTCAAAGTGGGCGTCGGGGTGGCTGGGGTGCTGGAACTCCAGCATACAAAAGTTGGCTAGGTCCACGAGGTACTCGGTGTTCCCAGTCTCCTGGTACAGTGCTGCTCGTGCTAGGATTGCGCCGACCGTATCGTAACGCACACCCTGCTCAGCCTTGATGCCGTAGCGGAAATGTCCAACCATTAGTCGAGTCTTCATCAGCTCAATGAACCCAGCGTCCAGGCGCGAGTCGCCGATGGCCCGAGGATCGCGCTGCTCGACTCCCACGGCGTCCGTAAGAACGCCAGCGGTGAGCCGGTCGTGCATCCAGGCGGTGTTAGTGTATCGTCTGGTCATCGTGTAGCTCGCGCGGAACCTCTTTGCGCATGTCGTCCAGCTCAAGAAGCAGGGGCTGCAGGATGGGGCCTACGCGCCCCAGTAGTTGAGTGATCTCGATCACCTGGTCGAGAACCCACTCAAGGCGCTTCCTATCATTCATCTGAAGTGGCGGCAGCCTTCTTGGCCGGCGCTTTGCGGACACGCTTCTTCGCGGGGGTTTTTGCTGGTGCCTTCTTATTCTTGGCAACGCTCGTGCGGCGTGGGCCTTTGGCCTTGTTCACGCCAACCAGGCGGGCGTCGAACTTCTTGACCTGGATCTCCTGGTAGCCAGGCTGCTTGCGCAGTACCTCGCGGGCATGCGATTCGGGAACCTCGACGAGGCCGATGTCTTTCGACCGGTACTTCTCGAACAGTTCTTCTTCACTGCGCGGGCGATACACGCGATACGGGGGGTCCTGAGTCATCTTCTTGCTCATCGGGTCCAGGTAGGGCTCGGGGAACATGGTCCGGAAAGGGGTCTTGATAAAAAGTGCCATACTGGTTATACTCCTATATGTTTGTCAGTTTTGCGCATGAAGGTTTCAAGGGGCATACCTTCGTAGCGGCGGGATAGAGAATCAAGTGGAACGAATGACGGGTCATACTGCCCGTTCTGTGCGTTGTACATCAGCACTACGCCGCGCCAGTGGTCGTTCGACTGTGGCCCTTTGTACTTCTCGTAGTGCAGATACGCTGACCCAGCGACTAGCCCGAAGTCGGTGCGTCCGACGCGCTCAAGCTGGCCCCATTTTAGGCCCTGCTGATGGCCCATCGCGAAACTGTTACCGA
>JAAESQ010000044.1 GCA_024229275.1 bacterium
GTCACGGACGAAGCAGTTGCCCAATACATAGAAAACCAAGATGCCGAGCCCGAGGACGACGGTTTCAAGATCTCGGAGTAGTCTGCATCGCCTGCGAGGTCTTTAGGCGACTTTAGTCGCCTATCGATTCCACCGCCTTCACGCGGTGGAGGCCCTCAAGACAAGTGAAACATGGCGCGAATACCGCAAAGGCTGTTGGCGCGTTCTCCGGAGACTCGAGTTGACCAACAAGACGATGCCCGAGTCCACCTTCAAAAGTGACCCGGGTTCGGTTCAGACTCATGTTGATGCAAGTACGCGTCGCGTTGCTTCGAGTACCGAATCATGCAGAAGACCATTCGTCACCACAATTCCGCCATTTCGATCGAGAAGTGGACCCTCTCCAAAATTCAGTGGGGCGCCACTCACATCACTGACTCTCCCGCCCGCTTCTTCAACAATGAGGGCACCGGCGGCATGGTCCCAGATTTTTTCCCTGTAGTCCGCTCTGCGCGGCAATCTGAGGTAGATCGAGGCTATTCCAAGGGCCAGGATTCCGTACTTGACTTGGCTGTCGATGCCTACAGCCGGGACATCAATACCGAGGTCAGAGGCTATCCGTGCTGTATTGCCGACTGCGCTGTGGGCGGACTCGTAGGATCGACATACAACGGCTTGAGAGGAATCTCTCGTGTCACAGACAGAGATCGACCGTACCTCATCGGTCTCAAGATCGGTGACCTGAGCACCTTCACCACGGACTCCGAGAAAGAGACAACCGGTAGGCTCACCTTCCAATTCGTTTGGGTTGAGATTTGGACAACCGAGAATCCCAAGGACAGGCTGTCCATCTTCGATCAGACTCAACGCTACAGCGTATTGATGGCCGCGAAGGAAGCCCTTTGTGCCGTCAATGGGATCGAGCACCCAGAAACGCCCACGGCTTCCCCCGGGATGATCGCAGCGATCGAGCACGGCGAGGAGTTCATCGCTCGTGAGCTCAATTCCGACATCAGAGAGTAGGTCGAGTATTCGAGTACGCAATCGAGAATGGTCAGCCGTGGCGAGAACCGAAGAATCTTCCTCCGCCATCATGGGGTATGGGGAGTCATGGTCAGCTAGGAGCTGCGCGATCGCAACTTGAACGGCGAAGTCGGCGACCGTGACCGGTGATTCATCAAGCTTCTCGACGCTCGATGCGGAGTCGACAATCTCCTGTTGAACCGAGCTAGCAATGCGGCAACCGACACGTACTGCGTCGAGGGCGAGGGAAGACAGGTTTGAAAGGTTCGTGGTATTCATCAGGTCGGCAAGTGTATCGAAACGTAGGCGGCGGCGAAAGGAGCGCAATGGGAAACAGCTCTCTAAATATCCGCGATGAAGCTGATGCCCTCGAATGGAGAGTTTATGCGGAGGCAACATGTGCGGGGCTCAGTGCCCTCATTCCGCTTCCTTTCGTGGACTTAGCCTTTGAGGCCTATTTCAGAAGACGTATGCCGGCAGCGGTAGCGTCGTCCATGGGTTCGTCCCTACCACATAGAGTTGAGCGTGAATTGGGTCGGGTACCGTTTCAATTCAGTGCCACGCAGGGTTGTCTTTGGCTCCCGATAAATGTGACTCGATACGTACTGCGCAAGATCTGGCGTAAGGTCATTTACGTTTTGACTGTTGCCGACGCCGTTGAGCAGGTCGGCTACTACTGGCATCGCGCACGCTTGTTGGAACACGTGCTGCACTCCCATCGTCCCGGAGCTGAGATGTCGACCGAAGATTCCACCTACGTCGCGTTTCATCAGGTCCTGCGCGAGACGGAGTCAAGCCCGCTCCGAGGTGCAGCGCGAAAGGTTGTGCGAAGTGTTCGGCGGGCAGGAAGTTTATTGCTGAAGGCTCGTCGACAAGGGGCTCAGAGTTCTTTAGCGAAACAGCGTGACCTCATCATCGAAGACTGGACAGGCGTTCAGCGTCAGCTTGAACATATCGTGACTGAGTATGAAAGGTTGTATGGTGGGAGAGTCCAATTACGCTATGAAGATACACCGGTTGGGGGGCGCGTGAATGGAGAGTAGAGCATTGGCGAGCGACGGGCCGCGAATCGTCGTTGGACTAAATGCCGTGATCGTAGCGATTACGGACGAGCAGCCACGCGTGCTTACCGTTTCCCTGCCCGAAGACACACCTATCGAAGGTGGGGGGAAGCCTGGCGCGATTGGCGATCGGCGCGTTGTGGAGGCACTGCCAACGGGGCCACTCGACGCTGAGGGAGATCGAACCTTCGAACTCGCCCTTCGCCGATGGGTAAGGACATATGCCGGAGTAGAACTTGGATATGTTGAGCAGCTTTACACTTTCGGCGATCGCTTCCGAGATCCGAGGGAACGACAGGGTGGTCCACGAGTTGTTTCCGCGTCCTACCTCGCCCTCATCCGTGAGACTCAACCCGCCAGTGGTCTTGCAGCGCGATGGCGCAACGTTTATCAGTTCCTTCCATGGGAAGACGGTAGGAATGGACGCCCGCGCGTCATCGATACAGAGATTGTGCCTGAACTCCGAGATTGGATTGCAGCTACAGATGATCCGGGAGTTCAAGAGCTCCGGAAGGAACGATTCGCGATCGCATTCGGGCTGGAAGGGCTGCAGTGGGATCGAGATCGTGTCCTCGAACGCTACGAACTTCTCTACGAACTCGGGTTGGTTCCTGAAGCCGCCCGCGACATCGGAGATGAGGATTTGGGTGGCAAGAGCGTGCTCGGCGGACGCGAGATGGCCTTTGATCATCGTCGCATCTTGGCCACTGCCCTGGGGAGGATCCGGGCCAAAATTAAGTACCGACCTGTGATCTTCGAAATGGTTCCTGAGACGTTTACTTTGTTGCAGCTGCAGCGGGCAGTAGAAGCGCTGGCCGGAGTCAGGCTGCACAAACAGAATTTCCGTCGCCTTGTGGAACGGGGGGGCTTGGTTGAGGGCACAGGGAAACTTGCCACTCACACCGGAGGCAGACCTGCCGAGCTATTTGAATTTCGGAGAGAGGTGATTCTCGAGCGTCCTGCGCCAGGTGTGGGATTGCCCGGACTCAAGCGCTAGGAGTTGCGACACTCGTCCTTGACAGTGGAAATGCTCAGTAGTAGCATAAGGGTAGGCCGTAAACAACGGTCGTTTATTATGACCTGCTAATACTCACTCGGAGCATAACGGAGGATCGATGGCAAGCGACGCTGCAACTCCATTCACCAGCTCGACAACTGCCAAGTACTCGCCGCACACGGAAGCGCTGTACGCAAAGGTTAAGGATTTGATACCGAAGGTGGAGTGGGCGGCGTATGCACCACTCATCGACGACATCAACCTCCTCAAGCGAGAGCGAAATGCCGTTATTCTGGCGCACAACTACCAGACTCCTGAAATCTTCCATGGAGTGGCAGATATCACTGGGGATAGCCTTGCACTGGCACAACGCGCTGTGGATGCAGAGGCTGATGTAGTTGTACTTTGCGGCGTTCACTTCATGGCCGAGACGGCAAAAATACTCAATCCGGAGCGCACAGTGCTCATTCCGGATCCGGAAGCGGGATGCTCGCTTGCAGCCTCGATTACTGGGCAAGACGTTCGCGATCTGCGGGCGAAATATCCCGGAGTGCCGGTGGTGACTTATGTCAACACATCCGCGGAGGTCAAAGCCGAGTCGGATGTGTGTTGCACCTCTGCAAACGCCACCGAGGTAGTGGAGTCTCTCGGCTGCGATCGCGTCATCATGATTCCGGATGAGTTCCTTGCCGGCTACGTTGCACGGAATACGGATGTGGAAATCATTCCGTGGCGCGGACGTTGCGAGGTTCACGAACAGTTCACCGCGCAGGAGCTTCAATCCTATCGACAGCAGTTTCCCTCGATCGTAATCCTTGCCCACCCGGAATGCCCAGGTGATGTCCTCGACGAGGCCGATATGGTGGGATCGACCTCCGGCATGATCCGCTACATCGATGAACAAAGGCCGGAGCAAGTCGCTCTGATCACAGAGTGCTCTATGAGTGACAACGTAGCGGCTGAGTTTCCGCAGACCCGGTTCGTGCGTCCATGTACGATCTGCCCTCATATGAAGGTAATCACTTTGGAGAAGATTCTGAACAGCTTGCAGACGCTTCGATACGAAGTGGAAGTCGATACTGAGGTATCGGAACGCGCGCGTCGATCGGTTGAGAGGATGCTTGAGGTTGGAAGAGGCGAGCGGGGATGACTTCGGTGGACCGTGATCGCACTCCGCTCGTGGTAGCGACGGATGTCGTCATCATCGGCGGCGGGATCGCTGGTTTGACGGCAGCGCTCCATGCACGACCCAAACAAACCACCATCGTCTGCAAATCTATCTTCGGAAACGACGGATCCAGCCCGTTAGCGCAGGGTGGTATTGCTGCTGCGATGGATTTGAACGATTCTGCGGCTTTGCATGCACGAGATACTGTGGAAGCGGGATGCGGTCTGACGGATGAGCCGATGGCTCTTCAGGTCACGCTGGCCGGCCCCACGCGAATCGGTGAATTGATCGCGCTGGGAGCATGCTTCGATCGCGATGCCGAAGGCGAACTCATGCTCGGCAAGGAGGGTGCACACAGTACTCGACGGATCGTTCATGCGAGCGGGGACCAAACCGGTGCCGAAGTCGTAAGAGTGCTGAAAGAAACCGTCTGCGGTGCGCCATCGATCAACGTACTCGAGAACACAACGATACTCCGTCTTCTGGTCTTGGACGAACGTGTGGTTGGGGTAATGGGCGTAGATACAGATGGCCGACGCGTGGTTATTTCGGCATCGGCGGTTGTGCTCGCTACGGGAGGCATAGGTGGCCTCTTTCGCTACACCACGAATCCAGTCAACATGCGTGGAGATGGTCTAGCACTCGCTTCAGCAGCGGGCGCGCAGCTTGACGATCTCGAGTTTGTTCAGTTTCATCCAACTGCGCTTGCAGATGGAAGTGATCCTATGGCCCTCATCACAGAGGCCATGCGAGGTGAGGGGGCACTCCTACTCGACCAGGAGGGTCACAGATTGATGACCGGTGTTCATCCTCGGAGAGAACTCGCTCCTCGCGATATCGTTGCGCGACGAATTTGGCGCGTGATGGAGAGAGGCGGCACAGCATTTCTCGATGCGCGGCACCTTGCCGGGAGGATGGATGAGCGTTTTCCGACAGTTTGTCGCCTGTGTGATGATCGCGGCATCGATCCACGACGAGATCTCATTCCGGTGGCTCCGGCTGCTCACTACCACATGGGCGGCGTCTTAGTTGATGCGTTCGGCAAAACCTCGGTCGCAGGGCTGTGGGCGTGCGGTGAGGTTGCCCGTACCGGACTTCATGGTGCCAATAGGCTTGCCAGCAACTCTTTACTTGAGGCGTTGGTTTTCGGCGCTCGAGTTGGGGACTCCGTTGTTGCAGACGAGACCGACAACCAACCGTCTTGCGAGATCGTGACGGAGTTGGCGAAGCAAATTCAAATCGCCGACAATCCGTGGATAGAGAGAGACCCAAGAGCAGTAACGATATGCAACGACCTGCGAGTGGCTATGTGGCGACTTGTCGGATTGGAACGAGATGCCTCTGGCATGGAGTCGATGATCCATTTAGTAACACAGTGGTCGCGTGACGATTTTGCGGCTGGTATCAGCGAACTTGGTCTCACACTAATGACCGCAGGCCTTGTCACGAAAGCGGCACTGAATCGCAGCAAAAACGTCGGCGCACACTACCGAACCGACAGTTCAGATCATCTCTCGGGTGTCAGAGAGTTTAGGCGGTCTGAGGGTGAGATCAGTGCAGCGGAGAAGTCTGCAGCCGCCAGGTAGTTCTCTGATGTATAGGAGGGCCGGACGTGGATTTGCAGCTGAAACCACTCTCTCGATTCTGCTATGAATCAATCGTTCGTGAGACGCTCCGGGAAGACCTTGGGCGAGGATTCGACCTGACGACAGACGCCATTATTCCACCCACAGCTCGGTGCACTGCCCGAATTATCTCGCGCGCCGAAGGCGTATTGGCCGGCGTCGAGGTGGCAAATAGTGTCTTCAGCTTCCTGAGTTCGGAAATCACTGTCTCTGCTGAGAACATGGATGGAGCCTCAATTGGCTCGGGAGAAACGATATCGCGTATAGAGGGGCCTGCCCACGCGGTTCTATCGGGAGAAAGAACTGCACTCAATTTGCTGGGCCACCTTTCTGGCGTTGCGTCTCTGACACAACGGTTCGTAGAGCAGGTCGCCGAGACTCAAGCAAAAGTCGTATGTACGAGAAAGACCACACCAATGCTTCGGGTACTTGAGAAGTACGCAGTGCGCTGTGGTGGTGGGATGAACCACCGATTTGGTCTCGATGACGGAGTTCTCATCAAGGAAAACCACATCGCCGTTGCTGGTGGTATCTCAAAAGCCCTTGAGCTGGCCCGTGCTTCAGTCGGTCACACGGTTTTGATCGAAGTCGAAGTCGAGGAATTGAGTCAGCTCGAAGAGGCCGTAACCGGCGGCGCGGATGCGGTGCTTCTCGATAATATGGATTCAATAACATTACGACGAGGTGTCGAATTGGTCGAAGGCCGCGTCGTCACCGAAGCGTCCGGTGGTATCACCCTGGCCAACGTGGCCGAAGTTGCTGAAACCGGCGTCGACCTCATTTCAGTTGGAGCTCTGACCCACAGTGCGCCTGCACTCGACCTTTCTCTGCTTGCCGAGGATCTTTCGTGAAGATTCTTGGGTCAGGACAACCGACATCTCAGGCTGTGAAAGTCGAAGCGGATGGATATTCCCTCTCAGCCATACCGGTTTGGGTCGGCTCGGATCTCGTAGTCGTTATCGGTGGAGGGTCGCACCCACATGTCGGTTGTGTCGTGATCGCCCAACCCGTAAAAGACGAGGTGGACGATTCGATGAGGTTGCCATCTGTTTCAGTGGTGACCATACCTCCACACAAAGAAGAGCCGATCGCCCGAGCTGTATCTATGCGCTTAGCGCAAGACTTCAACTGCGTTGTCGTCGCCAGCGCCGGTGTGCACGAAGACGGATTGAGCCTGAGTGGAATTGAAACCTACCTTGCGCTAGGACATAAACTGGCTGATCGCCTGTCAATCCACCTTTCCGAGGATTCGGCGTAGCCGTACAACAACTCGAGCCAGTACAATCTCTTCACATGGTTGAAGCGCTGTTCTTCGCACTGATCGCGTTTGCGGCTCTTGCCGGATTTGGAGTGCTCCGGCGAGTCGAATGCGATGTGTTTGAGGCTTGGACGGCAGCACGAACCGTGGGTTTGGTCGCAGCTGTTCTTCCGGGATGGATCTGGGGATCCTACTTCGGGAATGGCTGGTTGGTTGTTGTAGTGCTAGCGTCCGGGGGCCTCGGTCTACTCGGCCTACGTCAACTGCAACGCGATCGCTCCGAATGGCGTTCGATGTTTGCGGGTGAGGCCGTGTTTTGGCTGGGCTTTGTCGCAGTGCTTTTGCTGCGGCTCCCCAATCCCGAAATTCTGGGGAC
>JAAESQ010000045.1 GCA_024229275.1 bacterium
GCAATCGTGGGCATCTCTTACATTCTCGAAACAACAGTCAATGCCAACTCTTTCAAGGAGGAGAGGAAATGCTGGTTCTTTCCCGCAAACGCGATACGGCAGTCCGCATCGGCCCGAACATCGAGGTCCGGGTGCTTTCGATACGAAACGGACAGGTGAAACTGGGGATCGACGCACCGAACGGCGTCCCTATCTGGCGAGACGAAATTGACTGACCGTCACGGATTTTGGGGGGCGCGATTCCGGTATCCGCCGAGGGAGGCGGAGACGAGGAGGTTTTGGAGCCAGTTGGCATGGTAGCGGTGTCTGTTGAGGCGTTCGGCCGGATTTTGCCAACCGTTGTTGTCTTTGGCCGTGGCCGGATGCCATGGAGTGAAGTTGTGGAGCAAGGCCCATGCCCGGCAATGTTGGTCGCAGGCGTCGCGAGAGCCGTGCAGATGTTGGCCATCGTCGAAGTAGCGGTTCATCGAGCGCATCAGACGGTCCAGCATGTTACTGGTACGATGACATTCGGGATGGTCGTAGGCGATAGTCCACAAGTCCCGTTTGTCGCAGAGGTCGACGATCTTGTCGAGCACGATTCCCGTCAGGCATCCACTGGCCCAGTTTCGCAAGCTGCGAATACGCTGCGAGAAGCTCCGGCGATCATCAGCGTGATAGGCGTCCCAGACCCTTTCGGAGATATCGAAGAACAAATCGCCCAGGTGTTTCGCTCGATCGCGGATCTTCAGCCACGCGTGCAGGAAACATCGCAAGATCACCACCAGCGGAAACAGAATCTTCCAGGCGGCCTGGGTGCCGTGCCATCCATCGGTGTTGACCGTCTTCGGGGCGTATTCGGGATCGATGTTGCGGGCTTCCTCCTTGAAGACGC
>JAAESQ010000046.1 GCA_024229275.1 bacterium
GAAAGTCGCGCAGCAGATGCGCCCAGCAAAGTTGCTGCGTGCGAACCCAATCGTAGCCGCCGTAGCGGTCGCTGGTGACGACTCCCGAGAAGTCCTCTCCCAAGAGTTCCTTCGCGACGTTGGCCTTTCGAGAGTCGGCAATGCGAAACAACGTGAACTGTCTCGTCACGGCCGTCCACAGCCAGGCTTTCTGATTCGCCTCTTTGGCGGCCGTTTCGTCCATCGCCACGGCATCGCTGCGCGGCAAGGCTCCTTGCATTTGCTCGTAGCACGGACGCAGCGCTCGGGTCGTTGTGTTCTGCAACTTGACCGTCAAGGCGGCACTGCAGGGAATGTTGCACAAGGCTTCCAAGAACAGCGCCGTGCGGCGTTTACTCTGCCGGAAATAGGCCATCAACAGCGCCGTGAACGCGACGAGCCGAGGACCGGTTTGTCCTTGCGGAACACCAGCGGGTAGCGCCGCGGTGGTCGAGACGCCGCAACACGGACACCTCAGCCGGTGTTGTTGATACTCGGTGATGATCGGCCTGATCTCCGGCAGTTCGAACACCTGATGCCTGAGCGGTTGTGGGTCGTTCCCCTTGAGAGACTCTCCGCAACGTCGGCAATGCGGTGGTTTCAAGGGGACGGTTTCGGTCACCTCCTCTGGAGGGACGAGCGTTCGCTGATGTTTCTTGTGGCCTTTCTGTCCGCCCCGTTTGCGACCGGAGGGTTTGCGTTTCGGCGTCGGCTGTTTGGCATGCGGATGCTCGCTGGAGGGCGGCACCGACGAGTTTTGTGGATTCATCCCAACCCGGCGTTTCAGCTCAGCGACTTCCGCTTCGAGAGATTCAATCCGCGCCAACAGAACCTCAACGAACGCCCGCACCGCCGGCGTCATCTCGGCTTCGAGTTCCGGAGGAATCGTGATCTTCGTCGGTTTCTCGCTCATGTCGAGAACCTTCGTCAATCACGCTGTTTGAGGGAAGAGCAAGTTCACTGCATCGGGGCGTGAACGGTTACGGTCGGCCGAGCCTCTCCGGCAATTCATCCCTTCCTGGTTTCCTTATTCAAGAGACGCATCTTTTCTATCCTAGCTTGCATCAGC
>JAAESQ010000047.1 GCA_024229275.1 bacterium
CCCTACACGCCGGTGAGGCTGACGGTGTCAAGGGTCGGAACGACCGGCGTTCCTACGCCGGCTTGCCCTTGACTCCGTCAGACTCAGCGGCTACTCACCCACAGATGAACGACCCGGTGTGACCATGCTTCGAAGCCAAAACGCTCTAATTGCGCGTGACCTCCCTGCCTCTGCCTTCTGCATCTGTATCTGACTTCTGCCGCTGTCTCTGTATCTGAATCTGCACCAGTCACAGCCACAGTCTCAGAAATGAGCGGGCCCTATTTCATCATTCCGCATTCATCTTTGCGCTACTTACTCCGATCAAGCAACGAATACACACTCGGCACGACGAGCAGCGTGAGTAGGGTCGAAGTCACCATCCCACCGATGACGGTGAGCGCCATTGGCGTACGCAACTCCGCGCCTTCTCCCAACCCTATCGCCATTGGAAGCAATCCGAGCACGGTCGTCGCTGCGGTCATGAGAATCGGCCGCAAGCGCACTCGACCCGCCTTCTTCAGCGCCTCTTCCTTACTGAGTCCCTTCTTCCTCTGCTGGTTGGCATAGTCCACAAGTACAATCGCGGCGTTGACCACGATTCCGGCCAGCAGCACGAAGCCAATCAGAGAAACGACGCTCACTGTGACCCCAAAAAGCCACATCGTGGCCAGCACACCGATCACCGCAAATGGCACCGAGAACAAAATAACGAAGGGGTGCAACAGGCTCTCGAACTGTGAAGCCATCACGAGATAGACCATGAAGACTGCAAGGGCGATCGCCTGAATCATGGAGTCAAACGACTTTTTCATCTCTCGTTCTTGGCCGCCGAGTCTCCAGTCATAACCGGACGGCCAACTCATGGCCTCGAGTTCGGCTTCAATTTCCCGCGAAACGGAACCAAGATCGCTGCCAGCTATATTCGCCGTGATTCGTGCTACTCGCGAACCGTCAGCGCGTCGAATCTCCGCAGGTCCTTCGATGTCCTCGATTTCTCCTACAGCGCTCAATGGGATTGGCGTTCCCTCGATCAGCGCAACCGTCAGGTTACCCAGATTGGCAGCCGAGTTGCGGAAGCGCTCCTCGGCGCGCAATCGAATATCGATCGTTCGGTCGGCCCGAGTAATATCTGTCGCGATCTCGCCCTGAACCATGGCACGCACAACATCCGCAACTCCTGAAACCGACAGGCCATAGGCGGCCAGCCGGTCGCGGTCGAGACGAATTTGCAGCTCAGGGTGACCACCTTCGGTTGACGACTTGACATCAGTCAGCCCTGGCAGAGCCCGCATTCGGTGCGCTGCGTCTTCGGCAAGACGTTTGAGGAGTTCGAGATTAAAGCCACTGATCTCGACCTCGATGGCGGTTCGGAAACTAAAGTACGTGGGGCGACCGAAGCGCGCGTTGAACAACGTCTCAGGCCCCTCGGACGCACCCGCGGCCATACTCGAACTCATGCGCTCGTCTTCGAGCCGAATCGACTCACGAACGATCTCCATCGCATCATCTTCGCGCACCCGCGATATCGGAGGATTCAACGTTACGGTGAGCTGACCTACATTCTCGCGCAGCTCGCCAGCGCTTCCGCCTTGCTCATTCGAGGTACCGGCAATGGCGTAGACCATTCGTGCACCTTCGATTTCACGCGCAATCTTTGCCAACTCCGCGACACGACGATCTGTGACTTCCAATCGCGTTCCGGGAGGCAGCTCGATATTGGCGAAGAACTCACCCTGCACAAGCTCCGGGATGAGCTCTGAACCAAGTGTCCCATACAAGCCAATGCTCGCCACCAGCAAGAGAAACGTCACAACAAGCACTGCCAGCGGACGTCGCAGAGCCGCGTCAATGGCTTTCGAGTAGGCACTCGTCAGCTTTCCCAGTGCGGCGTCGAAGGCATCAAGAAACGGTGTGAGTGCGACTGTCATCACCTTGGAGACCACAGCCACTACGCTTCCAAGAATCATCAGCAGGCGAGTCGAAATCAGGAACACGAAGTTGCCGATCCATCTCACGATGGATGAACCGAATCCGCCCTCCGGCTCAGCTTTGGGCTCAGGCTGAATCCTTATCTGACGCGATACCAACATCGGAATCAGCGTCAGCGCGACAAGCAGCGAAACGACCAAGGAAAAGGCCACCGTCAGGGCCTGGTCCCGAAACAGCTGGGCTGATACTCCCTCGACAAATACGATTGGCACGAAGACGCAGATCGTCGTCAGCGTTGAGGCTGTGATGGCCTTGCCAACCTCGGCTGTGCCGACCCGTGCCGCCTCAATTTCGTTCAATCCCTCGTCTCGTTTCCGCTGCACGGACTCGAGCACAACAATGGCGTTGTCAACCAGCAGTCCTACACCAAGCGTGAGCCCACCCAAAGACATGATGTTGAGCGAGATATCTGCCAGGTACATGCAGAAGAAAGTGGCCACCACGGAGACCGGAATCGAGATGCTGATGATCAGCGTCTTCTTCACCGATCGGAGGAAGAAGAACAACACAATGACAGCGAGCAAGCCGCCGTAGAGTGCTGTTTCGAGCACCTCCTGGACCGATTGGCGAATATACCTCGCCTGGTCAGTGATGACCTCGATGTTGAGGTTGGGATCCGACACTCGCAGCTCTTCGCGGAGTTCTTCGAGACGTTGAGTGACGACGTCCGAGACGGTTACCGTATTCGTCCCACCCTCTTTGTACACAGCCAACTCAACACTTTCATCGCCGTCGATGCGGGTGATGATGTCGCGCTCCTTGTGGCCGGTGAAAACATTGGCAACATCCTGCAATCGGATGACAGCGTTTCCGCTACGCTGAACAACTATTCCCCGCATGTCCTCGGCACGGACAAACTCGTTGATGGTGCGTACGAGGTACTGAGTCTGACCATCGCGTAACGTACCGCCAGTGAGATTGACGTTCTCGGCTGCCAATCGACTTGCCACATGAGCGGCAGTCAAACCGAGTCCGGCCAGCTTACGCTCGTCCAACTCGACTTGGATCTCCTCCTCGAGGCCTCCCGATACGACCACAGCAGCCACTCCCTCGATGCGTTCGAGAGCGCGCTTGACATCCTCCTCAGCAGTAAATCGCATGCGACTGAGATCTGCTGAGCCATAGAGTCCAATGCGGAGGATTGGATCGAGAGAAGGGTCATAGCGGAGCAGTACCGGCGCCTGTGCCGCAGCTGGCAACTGAACCATGTCGAGGCGCTCTCGAACATCGAGCGCCGCGAAGTCCATGTTGGTGCCCCACGCGAACTCGAGAGTGACCTCCGAAGTGTCGGCGCGCGACGACGACGTCACCCGCACGACGTTATTGACGACCCCTACGGCGTTCTCCACTGGACGCGTCATCAAAGACTCGACTTCGACAGGCGCTGTGCCCTCATACTCAGTTCTCACGGTTAGTGACGGGTAGGAGATATCTGGAAGCAGATTCACCGCCAAATTGCTGAAAGCGACAAAGCCGAACACAACCGCCGCAACTGCGAAGATGAAGACTGAAACCGGTCGTCGAATGGAGAAATCGACGATTCTCACTTCGCGTCGCTCCGGATCTTCTTCACAAGTTCGTCAATTTCGTCAGCGCTCTTCCCCGTGAACTGCTGCATCCGTTCCTTGATCTGCTTGAGATCCTCAGGTGATGCGTCTTTGATTCGCTGTTCCATGGCAGGTGGAATGCCACCCCCGCCCATTCTGCCACCCGGCCCCGATCTGCCTTGAGAATGCGCCGCCTCTCCGCGCTCTTTCGTTGGCTCCGAAGCATCAGCTGACCGTTGCTCGACCGCTTGCGAGGAATCCTCGCTCTCGAGCAATGACACTGGAGTGCCATCTGCGAGTCCGTCTTGGCCGAGCACGATCAACTCCTCACCTTCGACAAGACCCTCCAACACTTCGACGGAGCCCTCTTCACGAAACCCGAGTCGAACTTCTCGACGCTCAGCGACGTCACCGTTGCGAACGAAGACTGTATCGCCGATTGAATCAAGCACCAGCGCTGATCGCGGTATGACCAATACGTCGTTGCGGGTGTCAGTTTCGAGATATACGCTGGCAAACATACCAGGGCGCAGTTGTCCGCGACCGTCGACTGCGAGCGTCACGGTCACTGTCCCGGTAGCCGCATCCACGGTCGGACGAATTCGAAGCACTTTTGCATCAAACGATTGTCCCGAGAAGGCCTCGACCTCGATGCGAGCCGGCTGGCCCTTGCGCAGACGTGACAGGTCCTTCTCCGGCACCTGGATCGGACACAGAAGAGGTGTGAAGTCGGAGACTCGGAACAGTGGCATACCAGGCGAAACGAATTCAGAATGCTTGATGTAACGGGTCACGACGAGAGAGTCGAACGGAGCACGGATCTCGGTGTAAGCGAGTTGAATTTCTGCGTTCTCGAGCTGCACTTTGGTTGCCTGCAGTTGGGAAAAGGCCGTGTCATACGATTCTTGACTGACGAGCCCCTTGTCGTAGGTCGTCTTGGTGCGGTTGAACGCGAGCTGAGCCTCGTCTTGACTAACAGTCGCATTGGCAACTTGGTTACGCGCTTCGCGATCGTCGATTCGGGCCAGTAGCGTCCCCTTTGAAAGGGTGTCGCCTTCCTCAGCCACGAGCTCGGTAATTGGTCCTGACCCTCGCGCCACAAGATCGACCTCGTTCTCAGCCTCAAGCGTACCGTTGGTCTCGAGATGTTGCGAGATCCTACCGGAACGCACGACTCCAACCTGGACCGGCACCGCAGCGGTCGGACGAGAACCGCCCATTCCTCCTGGCGACCCACCACCACTCCCATGACCACCCTGAGGAGTTTCGGCATCGCTCGATCCGCCACAGGCCACAATAAGAATGAGAAGAGGACAGAATACGAGGTTTCGAAGGTAGAACATCACGGTCTCCGTTGGTTCCGATATCAAGACTTTGACTACAGTTTGTTCGTTCAACCGACCACCCCTCGCGCGACTCGTGCACCGAATCTCGAGAGATCATCGATCAGAGAATAAATGACGGGGATCACCATGACGGTCAGCGCTGTGGCGGTTACCATACCGCCGAGAATCACCAAACCGATCGGCGCCCAAAAGGCGGCACGACCATCGACCGCGCCGAAGAACTGGGGCAGAAAGAATGGCGCCGCCATCGGTGACAGTCCGAGAATCGTTGTCATGGCGGTCATGAGAATCGGACGCAAACGATGACGGCCCCCGAGCACGATAGCCTCGTCCCTGGGCATACCGGTCGTTCGCAACCGGTTGATATGATCAACCATGACGATGGCATTGTTGACAACAATGCCGGCAAGAATAATCAGGCCTATATCAGCGGTCGATGACCGGGGCTGGCCGGCGAGCTTCATGACCACTCCAACACCGATGAATGCAAACGGCACTGAGAACATGATGGTGAACGGCTGGGCAAAACTCTCGAAAAGAGAAGCCATCACCATGTAGACCAGGACCAAGGCGAAGAGCAGCATAAAGATCGCCGCTGAGGAGTCGTCACGCCCCATCCACCATTCTCGTCCTTGTCCGATTTCGTAACCACGTGGCAGATCGATACCCGCCACCGCCTGGTCCGCCATCCGCTGCGCCATGAAAGAGGGAACTCCCGATGCCGTGTCGGCGGTTACGGTCACTGAGGAGCGGCGATCTTCACGCGAAATCGCTCGAACGCCGGGGGCCGACTCGAAGTCTGCGAGTGCTCCAATGGCCAACTGAGTGTCTCCGAATGCGACCGGCAGCTTTCGAAGCTGGTCAAGCGTCTGCCGATCCTGCTCTCGGTGTTGGACTACGATGTCGATCTCACGATCCTCGACCTCAAAGTAGCTCACAGGTCGCGATGACAGAGCAGAGGACACACTCTGGCCGACCATCCGTGTCGACAATCCGGCCTGCAGAACACGCTCAGGGTCCGGCCGAACGTGGACTTCTTCGTCACCACTTTCGAGCGTCGAGTCAGCGCTCTTCAATCCTGGCATGGACTGCAGCGCGGCGACGATTCGCGCGCTGAGCACCTCGAGGATCTCCATGCGGTCACCCTGAACTTTCAGTTCAACGCCGGAGCCCGAGCCGCCGTGTCCGCGCATCGAGCGCCCAATCGTGTACGACACACCCGGCTGCTGCGGAAGAGACTTTTCTACTCGATCTCGTATCTCCGCGGTGTCGAGCGTCGCGCTTTCTTCATCCTCAAGATAGATGCTGAAGGTATTGCCGCCATGCCAACCTCGCATGCGTTCGTTGCCACGTTGGAAACTATGTGAGATATCCAAAATGTCCAGTTCATTTCGTCTTGCATCAAAGACGGCGTACATCGAATCGTAGAGCGATCGCTTCTGGTCGACGGAGTAGCTCTTGGGCACATCGACGTTAACTCGAATCTGACGCTCGAACGATGGCGGTGACGAGGTCCGCCCGATGCTCCCGTAGAGATTCCACGACCACCACAACACGCCGAGGGTGAGGAGCGCAAACGCCATCCGATGTCTGAGCATGAAGCGCAGCGAAGATCCGTAACTACCCGAAATCCGGTCGAAGAAGGGGTGGCTCTGCGCCTTCTCTTTCTTCAGCAAACGTGCCGCCACCATCGGTACCACGGACACGGCGACGATGAACGATGCAGCCATTACGATGACTACAGTGAGCCCGATATTCTCCATGAAGCTGGCGAATCGACCTCCGGTTTGCAGGAAGACCATCGGCAAGAAGACACACATCGTTGTCAACGTGGATGCGGCGATCGGGCGAACGACCTCGGAAGCGCCAGTCAAGGTCGCGGTGTACGCATCCTCGTGTAGCTCCTGCTTATGGCGGAAGATCGACTCAATGACCACGATCGAACTGTCAACCAACATGCCGACAGAGAGCATCAACCCCATCAGGGACATGATATTGAGCGTCATGTCCGTCCAGCCTGCCTGCCGCGTCAGGTACATGATGACAAAAGTCATCACCACCGAAACCGGAATCGCGATCGCGACCAGCAGGGTGGTTCGCACGCGGCGCAAGAAGAGAAACATGAAGAAGATAGCGAGTCCGCCGCCAAGCAATCCTGTCCTACGGAGTTCACTGAGTCCTTCTCGGACATCCTCTGAGTCATCCCTGTAAATTCTCAGGTCTAGCCCTTCGGCCTCAGGAAGAGCGGCAATCGTGTCGAGTTCTTTTCGCACTCCGTCAATCATCTCGAGCAAATTTGCGGTTGAGGCCTTGTAGACCTGAAGAGTCAGCGACTCAGAGCCGTTGAGAAAATTGAAGGACTCCTGCTCGGGATACGCAAAGGACACCTGCGCTACGTCACCAATGCGCAGCCCTGGGCCAAGAGGCAGAGCACGAATCTCGTCGAGCCCGTTCAGCTTCCCCTCGATCCGCACCAGCAGGCTTCGCGAGCCTTCCCGAACGACGCCTGCACTCCGTGTCATGTGATTGGTACGCAGCACGCTTGACACATCGCGCACGTCAACACCGAGAGAGGCCAACCGATCCGGAATGAGATCGATTTGAAGTTGACGCGTCTCGAGGCCCCTGACGCTGACATCGGCGACTCCGTTCAAACGTTGTAGCCGGCGTACGATGACGTCCTCTGCGAAACGGTAGAGACGATCTCGTTCCCAGGGTGCGGCAAGGTTGGCGCGCAATACCGGCCGGTCGGAAGACTGAAAACGCCGGATCCTCACCCGCTCAAGATCATCCGGTAGAAGCGCCCTCACTCGGTCAACTCGGTCACGGACTTCAACCGCCGCCAGGTCCATGTCGGTCCCTTCGTAGAAACCGACTTGAACGGAACCTCTTGAGGAGGTCGCGGTTGCAGTCAGAGTCTCAATGCCATTGATGGTGCCTAGGCTGTCCTCAAGAGGCCGAACGATCAGACGTTCGGTTTCGGCTGGAGAAGAAGAGGGATAGGGCGCAGTGACTGAAACGTGTCGCGACGAAAAGGCGGGCAGAAACTCAAGCGGCAGCCGGGTCAGAGACATCCACCCTAAGACGAGTACGCCAAGCACCATCATTGCCATCGTGACCCGTCTCTCAACCGCAAAGCGGACGATGGGATTGATATGCTGCACGTGACCATTCCGGTTGGAAGGCGCGCGCTCCTCAGTGGTAGGCGTCGCCGTTTCGGTCTTTTCTTGCTGGCTCTCGATTGTCATTTCGACCTCATACCTTACCGCCTATGTGCCTTCTGTCCAACCACACCAACACCGAGGACCTACGTACGATTTCGCAATCCCTCGCTTGCATCCGCCAACACTGCCAATTGACTGAGAAGGACGGCTGCCGAGGCAGCCGTCCAAGCAAGAGTGGAAAGCTAGAAAGCCTCAGGACCGCGCTCCCCTTCCACGCCCTCCGCGGCGACCTTGGCGCTCGGTCATTTTGGACTTGTGTTCCGCCAGGAGTTGCTTCTGCTCTTCGGTCAAAACCGAGTGAAGCTCCGCCTTCAGCTTAGCGCGGTTGACCGTCAATTCAATATCGAAAACCGCCTGCGACTCGGCGAACGCGCGAACCGCTCCCTCGTCGAAGTTCGACGCATCGAGCCCCTGCATATATTCCTGCCGCGCCGTCCTCTTTTGCTCTCTCAGGTCCTGGAGGATCGGTTCATAGGCGTTACGGATCTGCTCAATCTGAGCCTCCTGTTCTTCGGTGAGATCGAGGAAGGCTGACATGTGAGTTCCAAAACACCCGCTTCGATCATGTCTTCCTTGGCCCTTCGGACCGTCCGCGCCGAAGAATCCCTGCGCCATTAATACTGCCGGTGCGATGGTGAGAATCGCTGCGATTGCCACTATGGTTACTCTTCTCTGGGTCATCTCGCTTCTCCTTGTTTCGCCACCGCGGGGCGGCGTGTTTTCTGATCATCCAACGACACCGGTAGGCATATTGTTGACGCATTCTCGTAAGGAACTGCGGGAGCTAGTTAAAGAAAAGTAAAGGAGTTCTCTAGGATCGATAACTGCGATAGGATCAGAATGTGAGTGGCCTACTTGTTGTTGACGACGACTTGGAGCTGTGCGACCTGGTTCGGGACTACCTGACCGGTGAGGGCTTTGAAGTTTCCTGTGCCCACGATGGGTCTACAGGACTGAAGCTCGCGCTAGAAGATTCCCCTGATCTGGTCATCCTCGATGTCATGCTGCCAAAACAGAGTGGCTTCGAAGTCCTCCGTCAATTGCGCCAGAATTCCAGTGTGCCGGTCATCATGTTGACTGCACGCGGAGAAGATATCGATCGAATCGTCGGGCTCGAGCTCGGAGCAGATGACTATTTGCCAAAGCCCTTCAATCCGCGCGAACTTTCGGCGCGTATTCGAGCCATCCTGCGCCGATCCTTCGAGGGTTTAGGCCCCGACACAATCACTTCGGTGGTGGTGAAGATCGGTGATCTCGAACTCGACTCAGGCGCCAGACAGGTGCGCGTCGACGACGAGAAGATAGAACTCACCGGAGTCGAGTTCATGCTGTTGGAACTGCTGCTCGACAAAGCTGGCCAGGTTCTCAGTCGAGATGAGCTGTCACGCGGAGCACTCGGGCGACGAGCGAGTTCTTACGATCGTAGCCTCGATGTTCACGTCTCCAACCTCAGACGCAAGCTCGGCCCGTCGACCGAAGGTAGTGAACGCATCAAGACAGTGCGCGGCGTCGGCTATGTCTACGTAAAGCCTCCCTCCGGGGACAGCTGAGAGTCGATGAGAACCCTTTTTCTGCGAATCTTCTTGTGGTTTTGGTTGGCGATGGCTGTTGTCGCTGTCCTGCTCGTAATTTCGTCACCCTTCTTCACCCGAACCCACCCCCGTCTCGACGGATGGCAAAAGGGTTCAGAGGACTGGATTCGCTCTCGCGTCGAAAACATCACAGCAGACATCACGACCCAAGGATGGGATCCCGACCCGTCACCTCACTCGAGGCGCCGCGGACGCCGCAACTCATCACCTGTCTTCATCTTCGACTCGGAAGCTCGGCGTGTGTTCGGCCCACGACCGGACCCGCGTATCGAAAAACTCGCCTCACGAGTACTTGAAGAGGACGAGGAACTGATCGAACGAAGCGGTGCGTGGTTCTTCATCGGCCGGCCTCTGGTCGATCCACGAGGGAGTCGATATGTTGTGGCCGCCGCTTTCCTGCGTCCGCCACGTCTTGTCGACCTGCTCGAACCGAGGACTCTCGCACCTCGACTGCTGGCACTCGCGCTCGTAGCAGGCCTCTTGTGTTTCCCTCTTGCCCGCTACCTGGCATCACCTGTGGGTGCACTACGCACCACAACACACCGCCTAGCAGAGGGCGTGCTTTCCGCGCGCGTCGCACCTCGCGTAAGCCGTCGCAGGGACGAAATCGGCGACCTCGCACGCGATTTCGACACTATGGCCGAGCGGATCGAAACTCTCGTATCATCCCAGCGTCGCTTACTCAGGGACGTCTCTCACGAGTTGAGGTCTCCCTTGACTCGACTTGGTCTCGCACTTGAGCTGGCACGCGCCGCAGAACCCAGCAAGGCCACCCAGTACCTCAACCGTGTCGAACATGAGAGTGAACGGCTCAACGAGCTTATTCGGCAGTTGCTTACGTTGACCCGATTTGACGATGAAACGGCAGAGTTGGACACCGAGCCTTTCGATCTGGTGCAGTTGCTGGAGGACGTCGTTTCAGATGCAGATTTCGAGGCCAAGGCGAAAGACTGTGCTGTCGGGTTATCGACTCAGGGCGAGGGCGTCGTGGTAGGAAACTCGCAACTCCTGGCTTCGGCAATGGACAACATTATTCGCAACGCTGTGCGCCACACGGCGGAAGGCACTCAGGTCGAGGTCACGCTCACCTGCGTAGCCGTTGACAGTCATGACAAGGCTAAAGCTACTGTGCGGGTCCGAGACCACGGTCCTGGCGTCGCTTCGGAGCATCTCGATCAGATATTCACGCCATTCTTTCGGGTTGAGGATGCTCGAGACCGCGGGACGGGCGGCGCCGGACTCGGTCTCGCCATCGCCGCGCATGCAATCACCGCACATGGTGGCACTGTAGTCGCTGCGAATTGCAACGAGGGCGGCCTAGAGATAAGTGTCGATCTTCCCCTAGCAAGAACCTCCTAAGACCCAAGGGTCGGCTCCACAACCCGACGTTTGATCCCGAGTCATATCCCCGCATGCATATATAAGAATGAAGCGATGTCGGAAAAGATGTTAGGATGGTGCTGAAATTGAGGGGCATACAGCTCCGCACAAAACGCGAGGATTCAATGACCGAACGACACGACACGGACGACGCACGGATCGAGTCGCCAGCTCCTGGCGATCGTCGTAGATACGTTGCGCCCGTGGTGACCTTTTTTGAACCGCTTGAGGCGTTCGCGGCTGTTTGCACCGGCCCTGGAGCGAAGCCCGATCCTGTGCAGTGCCCGACTGGTCCGCTGAATTCGTAGGTAGACCATCATTTCGAAACACGAGATACGAGAATACGGGCTTTGATCGTTACGGATTCATCGAACTCGACCTTCTATCACCACAGTGCTTGGCCACACCGGGCCGTCGCGATACTCTGCTGACGAGATGGAGTTCGCCCAGAAGTTTCTCAACAGGCCCGATCTCTGCCCGTACCGCCGGTCCGGGGAGACCTGGGGTGAAGAGATCGCGGATCTTGTTTTTGGCGACACCTGCTACCGGCTGGTCGGAGTGAATCAAGCTCAGTGGAACGGTCTGCAGCAGCGATTTGGTCGCTGGATGAAAACCAAACACACAGTGACACATGTGATCGAGTCGCCTGTATTTCGAATATCTCAGAGTGCCTTCAAAGAGATAGACACACGTGGTTGGGAGTATCAACTCGACCTTCACCACGAGCCCAGTAAGGTTCGTATTGTAGGACTCGACTTCGTAGGCTTGATGGAAGGGCGAACCGGAGAGCTTCGCGGAGCACTATGGACCTTCTGCGACACCAGTAACCTGATCGTGGGGGCAGTAGAGAACTTCCTTCGACTTCTCGTCGCCTACCATTTACTCGAGACGGGCGGAGTTCTTCTCCATGGTGCAGGGCTATCTCAGGACGGTTCATCGTTAGTCTGCTATGGCCGATCCGGCGCTGGGAAAACCACCCTATCAAGATTGCTCCAGGGCCAAGGCTACAAGGTGATCAGTGATGACATGGTTGCCCTACTGCCCGCCGAGAATGGCCTAGAGATCCTGCCCCTCCCTTTTACTGGAGAGCTGGAGGCCGATGACCTCGGTACGGTTGGCCTTCCGCTGACACAGCTGTGCTTCTTGCGCAAAGGTGAGGAGAGTCTCCGGTCCATGGATCGTGCGGAAGGAGTCGCATCGCTGATGACATGTGCACCAGGAGTTAATCAGGACCCATACCGCCGTGATTCTCTTCAAGCTGTCATCGAGAAAGTCGTGACCGTTCTTCCTCCCGACGAGCTCACCTTTCGCCGAGGCCGTGTTCCAAGGTCTATACTGGGCAAATGAACGATTCTGCGTCCCTGTCTCTACGAGCTGTCCTCGTCCGAGCCGATGACCTCCGCTACCGCCAGGTTCTCGGGGAGGGCCTTGCCGTACGCCAGTCGACGGCAGAGGTCGTAGGGTTCAACGAAGTTGCTTCGCGAGTCGTCGAATTGATCGATGGTCAGACATCGATCAATGACCTGGTGAAGCAGCTACTCAAAGAGTACGAGGTCGAACCCAGTCAGCTCGAGAGTGACGTGTTGTCTTTCCTCGCGCATCTGCTCGATCTCGGTGTAGTCAATCGGATACCTCATGAGCCAGTACGATGAAGAGTTATGGTGAGGTTGTAGCGGCGACACGAGAGAAGAACACTCTTTTCTCAGTGCTGATCGAACTTACCTACCACTGCAATCTGGACTGCTTCTTCTGCTACAACGACACAAATCTCCGCGGGAAACCGCTACAACTCGAGCAGTACTTCGGTCTGCTGACGGATCTCTCCGAGATGCAGGTCATGCACCTGATTCTGACGGGAGGTGAGCCACTTGCCCATCCGCATGTGCTCGAGATCGGTGAAAAAGCCAGGCAGCTCGGTTTCGCAATACGGATCAAAACAAACGGTCATGCGCTGCACGGAGCTTTGCTCGATCAGGTCACCAAGCGCATCGACCCACTGTGCATCGAAGTAAGTCTGCATGGAGCTTCTGCAGCAACCCATGACCGCCAAACCAGAGTCGCCGGCAGTTTTGAGCGCCTCGTCGCCAACCTGAAATCTCTTGCAGCTCAAGGAGTGAAAACCAAGATCAATGCCACCCTCACAGCATGGAACGAGCATCAGATTGATTCCATGTTCGCGCTGGCAGATTCGTTCTCGATCCCAATTCAATTCGACTTCGAGGTCACTCCCCGCGATGATGGCGACACCCAACCGCAGGAAATCCGAGCATCCCAGAGCGGAATCGAGCAGCTTCTGCGACGCCAGCGCCAACGCGCCGCTCGAAACGCTGCCGAACCACCAGTCATGCGAGAGGGTGATCAGGCGAGTGATGGCCCATCGTTGACGCGACACTGCGGTGCAGGTTGCTCAACTGTTGCGATCGATCCCTTCGGCGCTGTCTATCCGTGCGTTCAGTGGCGCCGACCAATCGGAAATCTGCACGAGCAATCAATCGAGGAAATCTGGCACCGCTCGGCCAACCTCGAAACCATACGAAGCATTAATTCACAAGTCCGAGGGAAGATGGGGCAACTCGGTGACAACGCCCGATTAACAGCGTTTTGCCCTGGTCTCGCCGAGCAGCAAACAGGGTCTCCACTAAATCTCTATCCGGGTGCAGAAGAAAGGCTCGAAATTCACTTGAAGATTCAGAGCAGCAGTGAGGAGTGAAGAAATCGAAGAGACCCCAGACATCCTCTATCTCTTCCCGTTTCCCAACTCCCACATTAGAGCTTAGCTCTGATGGCCTGTATAGCCTGACCACGGGTCTCGAAGATCGCGGATCTCGTGGCTGACTTGATCGATTGGGCAATGATAAAGGTCTTGGTGACGGCATTCCCGCCATAGCGCACATCACCAAGAGAGTACCTGTCGTTGAATCTGGCGAAGCCCTCGCGGGCATGCTCGAGCACGTCTGGCGAAAAATGGAGATTGTCATAGCAGGTGACGAAATACACCTGGCGCGCACTGGGACTTACTTCGACCCGCATGAATGAGTTGGCCTCGCGCAGAAGTGTATCGACCTGTGCAGTGGTCTCGACCGGACGATGGAACCTGATCTCCACGATCGGACCTTTCCAGTCCACGACCTGCATTGTCAGAAAGCTCATCTCCTTGAATGGAAGACCTGCCCGCTGCCCCACTGATTCAACCTCCCAAGCTCTTCGGTTTCTCCAAGCAAAACTCTAGCAGGATTTCCGGCCGAATGTTTGAGCAGTATCTCAACTGTGGCGCACTTCTAGCGTACCCACGCTCGTCTATCGCAAGACTTCTCGTTGATCTCGAAATGCGGCTCGAGCGCGCGTGTATTCTGCATGCTCGAAGCCAAGCTCGGTGGCCATCTGGCGCACCTCTTCCTCCTCCAGCAATGAGATTGAATCATCTGCAGCACACACCGCAAAGAAGCAACGCAAAAGACGCTCGCGCTCCTCTGGCCCACAGAGGCGCTTGAGTTCGCGGGTGGCGATGTATTCCTGAGTACCACCATGGCGGTTGCCGAGTTCAGTCGCCAGCTCGACGACGAGCTTCGCATCACCCTCCGATAGGTCGCCGAAGTTTCCGACAATCTCGACCATGTGTGTGCGCTCGTCGTCACTGATCTCCAAGTCCGCACGCGCCGTACGGACCAAAACCATGGTGAAGGCTGCGATCAGGCGACTGCGTTCCGGTGCGAGACCGTCGAGTCGGGTAGCGATCGCGCCGAGTTTGTCTCCAGCTTCAGTTGCACTTTGTTTTTCTTGCTTCAACCCAAACAGTTCGAGAATCGACATCTTTGACCATCCATTTCCATCCTGGATGGTAACTCTTCCTCAACCCTATTTCTTCACGACACCCATAGGTACTCGGAGTTTCTACCCTTATTGCGATAACGCAACCTTCCGTAGGCGATCAATCACTCCAGTGCTGACCCAATAGATGTCCGAATCCTCGGTCGCCATCCACGCGTGTCGCCGAGTGAAGAAAAGGTACTTGCCGTCTGGTGAAACCGAAGGATAAATGTCGAAGCCCTCGGTATTGATCTCCGACCCCAAATTCACGGGTTGCGTCCACTCCCCATTCACCTGAAACGAAATGTAGAGATCACGCTGCCCGAGGCTTCCTTCACGACTCGATGCGAAGAGCAAATAGCTCTCGTCCGGCGCGATATACGGGAGATCATCGCCACTAGCAGAATTGATGGGAGGGCCGAGGTTTTCAATCGATGAATACTCTCCGTCGACGAGCGGGGCTCGATAAATGTCCATGTCGCCGTGTCCACTGTTGCGTACGGAGGAGAAATACAGGGTACCGTTTTGGGCAATGGAAATCTCGAACTCGTTACCGTCGGAGCTGATTGGTGGTCCGAGGAAGACCGGCTCCGACCACCCGTTCTCGCCTCTTTCGTTCATCCAGATGTTCACTGGGGGATAGGCGGGGCGCGAAGTCGTGAAGAAGGCGCGCCGCATGTCATAGGAGAGGCACGAGACGATTCCTTCAGGATTGCTGCCGAGAAACGCCGCGGTTTCGGGCTCGGTCCACTTTTCGTCCCTGAGCTGAAGACTCTCCAGGGTAAACGAACCCCAGCTGGAATCTGTCACCCCGAAAACCAATCCTCGCGAGTCCGGTGAGTACAGCAGAAACTGCTCGAATCGATCGTCGAGCGAGATGATCCCCGGAGCGAATACCTCAGGAGTGTCTCCGGGAGGGGTTTGCCCAAAGTAGAGATTACCAGCGTCCTGCATCTCGGCGGCCATCACGAACAACGAAGCAACTAGTATCACTAAAAGCAGACTCAATGCCTTCATGCTTCTCTCCTCTGTGTGCCCTGCATGGGCAGATCCGACTCTGACGGTATTCACTGCCGGTGCGCTTGCGCAATAGCCCAGCAACGACAGAAAGGAAACCCGCAAGGAGATGATTGTTTTCCGCTAGGAACGTGTGCGCTCGAGCAGAGAGATCAGAGCGGGTCGGCGGCCTCTGCTCACGTTGAGTTCAGTGCCGTCACTCAGAACTACGATCGATTGGTCGTGAAATGAAGTTCGCAGTCCTCGCACATGAGCCAGCCTAACGATAGCTGAACGAGAGATGCGGAAGAAATCGTTTGGGTTCAACTGCTTCTCGAAGCTGCCTATGTTGCCCCGCATGATGAACGAACTGCGATCGCAATGGACCTGCACACGATATCCAGCGGCCTCGATCCATCGCACCTTGGCAACATCGACGAATTGAAGATTGTCGCGTGGACCGACCGCAAGTCGGCTGAGACAGGGCTCACTCCGAGCGGCTTTCGTGTCCATCTCGAGTACCTTCGGATTGTCCCTGTCTTCCTGAAGATGAAGCAGCAGAGTCTGGAGCTTCTCGCGAAACGCCTCGGCTTCAACCTGCCGGCACTGCTCCTTGGCACGCGACACCGCCTTGAAGAAACGCTCGTCACTGAACGGCTTGAGCAAATAGTCAACCGCATGGACATCAAACGCCTTCAAGGAGTATTCGTCGTACGCAGTCACGAAGACGACGAACGGAAGCTCGTCCGAAGCAAGCGTTGCCAGCACTTCGAAACCGTCCATGTCCGGCATCTGAATGTCGAGAAAGACAACATCTGGTTTGAGTTCTTGAAGCGCTTCACAGGCTTCCTTACCGGAGGCGCTCTCGCCTATGACCTCAACCTCCTGATCGTGTGCCAACAAGGTCTTCAGACCCTTTCGTGCCGCGGCTTCATCATCGACGACTAGAACTCGAATTCGACTCATGGCTGCATCGGTGCAAGCTGTTCCTGGAGGTGGTAGGGGATAGCGATTCGGGCGACGGTCCCTTCACCTACTCGCCGATCCAGACACACCTTACCTGCCGACCCGTAGAGCTGCTCTAGGCGAGCGCGGACATTCTCCAAACCGACTCCGTTACCGTCGTCTGATGAAACTTCTCTTGGGAGATCCTCTCCAGGTCCGTTGTCATGGACAGCGATGGTGAGTTGCTCGCCGACTTTCTCGGCTGTGATCCGAACCAGTCCCCTTCCCGTCGATCGCGAAATGCCATGCCGCACCGCGTTCTCAACCAGCGGCTGAAGCACTAAATGCGGCACCATCGCATTCTCTAGTTCGGCGGGAACCTCTGTCTGCACCTGTAAACGATCGGCGAAGCGACAGCGCTCGACATGCAGATACCGATTCGCCAACTCGACCTCTTGCGACAGGGGTACTTCGTGCTGCGGCGCACTTCGCAATGACTCTCGAAAGAGTTCTCCGAGCTGAGCAATCATCTCGACCGCCTCGTCATTGTTCTGGTTACGAACCATCATGGCCACGGTGTTCAAGGCGTTGAAGAGGAAATGAGGATGAATCTGGGCTTTGAGAGCGTGAAGCCTGGCCCGGCTCAACTCGACCTCGAGCTGTGCTGCATGCAGCTCCCTCTGACGAGCCCGTCGGTAGCTCGCGTATGCCAAACCACTTCCAAGTACGATCCAATAGAGCAGGAAGCCGGTGTGAAAGGTATAAGTGACAGTGAACCCCAACGCGCGCCAGAAACCGACCCCGGGGGGCAAGGGGAAGGGCTTCAACAGTGCCGTCACAACGACCACCAGAGGTGCGTGGAAAAGCGTGATCGCAGCAGCCAGTCCCATGTGCAGCACAGTCCGCATGGCTGGACGATGACGCTCAATGGGAAATCGCTTGCCCAACCAGAGAATCACCGGCGCAGCGACCACCCAGTAGCCCAAGACCACCAACATCCACACGAACTGCAAGGGAAACGACACGTGCGAACCAGCGAGCAGATGCTCGACGAAGTTCTGACTCGCGACGATAGCGCTGAGCAGAATCCAAGAGCCAAGGCCCATCACCAGCCAGAGTGAGCGTCCTCGGGTCGCCAAAGAATCGAACCGCCTGTCCATTGTCTCGAGAATAGGCGATCCGCCCTTCTCGGCCAAGAAACGGTGTTGGACAGCCTCTCGTGGGTTGTGTCCTCCGGACCGAGTTCACTGAGGATCTACCACCCCAAGTCTACGGGTCAACTGAGACGTAAGCCTCCTGCAAACTCTCCGAGCATCGCGCCCGCGCCACATCCACCAATAATCGTCATCTTGAGCACTGCTACTCCGCGTTCTCGGCGGTAACTCAAGGGAAGACAAAGCCGAAGATATTTGTCATCCCGAGCACTGCTACGCCGCATTCGCGGCGGAAACTCAGGGGAAGACACCAAACCTCAACACCTGTCACCCTGAGCGGAGCAAAGCGGAGTCGAAGGGTCTCCCGTTGAAATCGGCAGTATGTATGTTGTTGTAATTCAGTAGATTGCCAACTGTAGCGGGAGATCCCTCCACTCGCCCTTGGCTCGGTCGGGATGACAGCAGCGGGATTATGTCATTGGGAGCGTAGTCGAGGGATCCCCCACTTCAATCGGCAGACTGTATGGTGCTGTAATTCAAACAGTTTGCTCGATTCAGCGGAAGAGGTTTCGACTCCGCTTCGTTCCGCTCAACATGACAATCTTGATAGTTTTGCTAGCAGCTGCCTCAGAACTACGGTAGAAGCAGTTCGAAACGGGTGCCGACCTGCTCCATATCAGCACTGTCGGCGACTCCGAAAATGCCATGCTCGGTTCTCATCACTCCAAACACTCCGGAGTACGGCACCTCTCGCGTGAGTATTGGGTATCCGGCATGCTCACTGAGGTGCCACTTCTCACCCAGCGATGTCCACGCTGCATCCATCTCTGCTTCTGTGCCTTCGTCGAGCACGAGGCGGAATGCACGATACTCTTCTCCCCCGTCGGATTGATACTGGGCCCAGACGCAGTTCGAGATTTCCGTCAATCCGAACAATCCACCCTTTTCGTAGCGAATGGAGCCTGAGACTTGGCCCTCCAGCGGCAGCGATTGAACGATCTCGGGCAGACCGTCGATACCGGGAAGGCCAGCTGCGACAGCTCGCAACAGCTCCTCGCCGGAGGTCTCGTCGAATTCTCCCTCATAGGTTTCCAGCTTGGCGTAGTAACGCTCCTTGACGAGTAGTGCCTGGTACGGAAGAGACAGCACGGCCTCACCGCCGATTGCCAGTCTCGAGGCGCCGTCACCGGCCTCGGTGCGGTAGATCCCAAACGCGTCGAGCGGATTGCCCATGTCATAGATGCCGACGGTTACGACGAGGTTGCCTTTTGCGTAGTCCTGTACTTCGAGTCCCTCAAAGCCGTAGTTTAAAAAACTGTCAGCGGCACCGTTGATGTACTCGTACAACGTATTCGGATCGTAGCTCGAGATCTCACCCGTTGGAGTCCATCCTGCAATGTCGAAGTTCTCGCTAGCAGTTTCGCTTTCTGTGCCCGCGGGCTGACAACCCAAGTTGAGAAGCAACGCGAGGCCAACTATTGCAACGTAAGCAGAACTCATTCTGGTGGTCTTCATCTCATACTCCTTGCACCTCGTCGGCCCTCGACCTTTCAAGCGCCACGATTCGGTAACTACGCTAGGCGCAGCAGCTCCCCTGCATTGATGAGGTTGGCCTGGATGTTGACGTTGTATGGGCAGGCACCAGTGCACGGTGCACTGCAACTTTCGCAACGCGATGCGTCCTGGCCGGCAAGCGCCGAATACTTCTGCATTGCGTGCTTCTCTCGCCCCTGCATCGTGAAGTAGTAGCAGTAGCGCATGATCGTGCTCACCGGCATTCTCTCCGGACAGGCGTCGGCACATGCGGTGCACCCATGGCGACAATAGCTTCGCGAATAGGCCGTCTCGTAGTCGGACAGAAACGTCGCTGCTGCGCGATCGAGCGATGTTCCTGACAACGGAACAAATCGATCCACTGCGTCAAAGTCCTTCAACCCGACGCAGACGGTGTGCATGTCGGGGTTGTTGAGAACCCATTGCACCGCAGCGTTCTTCAGCTCTTCGTTGCTGGTCAGTCCGTACTTTTCACGAAACGGTATCGTCTTCTCGCGCTCCTCGCGGCGATCGGCGAGACGTTTCTTGATGTCTGCGATCGCTTTCTCACGCGTAGATCCTCGTTCGAGTGCTCGATCGATCTGGCGTTGGAAGCTCTCAGACGGGTTCACCTCGTCGAATTCCGGGATATCTGAAGCACCGGGGCCGGTTTTCATCGCCGTCGTACCGACGTTGTTCTTCTTGCAGGCCGCCAAAACTTTTTCGCCAGCTTCACTGTTCATGAAGTTGTAGACGAAAAGCATGGCATCGAATCGCCCGTCCTCGGCCGCGGTACACAACACCGTTTCCATGCTGTCTCCGTCGCCGTCTCGTGGACCGTGCGAGGAGAGGCCGGTGAAGCGTAGTCGACCGTCATTTCTGAGTCGCTTGACCGCGGCGTGATATCCCTCGTGACCCAGCAGTTTGACGTCGGTCACCGAGTGTAGGAACAACGCGTCGACGTACTCTGTCTTGAGCCGCTCTTGGCACTTGCCAAAACGATCGAGGATGGTCGTTTCCGTGTCGCTGTCTTTGACCACCAGTTTGGTGGTAACGAAGACCTTCTCGCGATCCATGTGTTGCATGGCTTCGCCAAGGGTTCTTTCCCGATCGCCGTTACCATAGCTTTCGCCGTTGTCGAAGTAGTTAACTCCATGGTCATAGGCGTAGCGGAAGACATTGGCCTCCCGTGTTCCACCGCAACCAACCGAGATGTCAGAAACCTCAAAGCCCGTACGGCCGAGAGTACGAAAGCGTTGGATCGTCGGTTTGGCGGGTTGCTCAGCGCCTGCCTCCGGCACGAGGTCTGGCAGAACTGCTCCTGCAGCAACCGCACCGCCGACGTGCAAAAACGATCTCCGTGACAGCTGACCACCTCTCGCCTTCTTCTTCATCAACTTCTCCTTGTCTCGCTTCCTGGTCTTCGATCCGCATCGCACAAGAACCACCGGCTGTCTTGAGAACGCTTTGCCAGGCAGAAGATCCAGCGACGCGACTCCGGAACTCTACCACTGCATTGACCAACCGCGCGCGACACGTCACGCTGATGAAGCGATTCACCAACGCCTGCCCTGCGAGAGGACTCGAGGAGGTTACAGATGAAACCCCAAGGCACCCTACTTCTCAGTCGAGCGGACGTCGCTTCCCTACTGGGACCTGCCGACTACCTCGGCCTTGTCGAGAACGCTTTTGCGGCCTACGCAAAAGGCACAACCCTGAGCCTCGGCCTGCTTCACGTCGACACGCCGGATGGTGAGTTCCACATCAAGACTGGAGGCGTGACCGACCCGCGGATCTACTGCGGCCTCAAGATGAACGGCGGTTTCTTCTCGAACCAAAGTCGCTTCGGTCTACCCAACATCCAAGGCACGATTGCACTCAGTGACGGTGAAAACGGCTATCCACTCGCATTCATGGATTCCATCGAAATCACCATCAACCGGACCGGGGCCACCACCGCAGTAGCGGCGAAGTACTTGGCTCGTCCCGATTCCACTGTCGCCACCATCTGTGGCTGCGGCAATCAGGGCAAGGTTCAACTCCGCTACCTCAAGCAAGTCTTGCCAATCGACACTGTGTACGCTTGGGACGTTCAAGACGAGGTGGCCGAGCGCTATGCCGCCGAGATGAGTCAAAACCTGGGCATCAACGTAACTGCAGTAGGGGACCTGGGGCCTTCGGTTCAGAAGAGTCACGTGTGCGTAACCTGCACGCCGTCAAAGGACTACTTCCTTAAGCGCGACGCGGTCCCTCGGGGAGCATTCGTCGCTGCAGTCGGCGCCGACAGCCCCGGCAAGCAGGAGGTCGATCCACAACTCCTCGCCTCGAGTTCGCTCTTCGTCGACATCATCGAGCAGTGTGCAGCCGTCGGCGAACTTCACCACGCGATTCTGGAAGGCCTCATTGATCACGAAAAAGTACATCCCGAACTTGGGCAGGTCATCATTGGCGAAGCACTAGGTCGTTCCGATCCGGACGAAATCATCGTCTTCGACGCCACCGGCACAGGTCTACAGGATGCAGCCGGCGCCGCTGCTGCCTACGAGCGAGCGATCGAACGCGGCGTTGGGACGTATTTCGATTTCTTCGCTCACTGAAATCGTCGCAGTTGGTGACACAGGCTCATGGCGCAGCGCTGGCAATATGTGTCACAATCATCTCGCTCAACGTATGGACGGCCAGTGAACTCAAACTCGCATCACTCCGAGCAGAATACCAGCGGTGACTCCCCGTTCGACACTGCAGGGGAAGGCGCGCACGTCCGTCCCTCTGAGATCAGAGTCAGAGGCTACGCGCCGTGGCCCACACTAGATGCTGATGAGCAGCGTCAGGTCCCACTCACGAACAATGTCCCTGAACTCGAAGCGACCTGTGGTTCGTGTAAGAAGCGGTGGACAGCGAGGCAGAGCTTCACCGGTCCCAGTGGACTCCGCTACAACGAGACCGGCTGGATTTCACAGTGTCCCTATTGCCACACCGTGAATGTACATGACATCAAAAAGTAGCGCTGGGCAGCGTGAGTTTTCTACTCGCTCCGCATACAGATGACGGGATCGGATCGCGAGGCACGCAGGGCCGGCACGAAGGTCGAAATTGCCGCCACTCCGAGAATCACCAGCACTACCGAAACCAGGGTCAGCGGGTCAAATGGCGAGACCTCGTAGAGCTGGCTCCGAATCCATCTTCCGACGATCAACAAACCGACGAACCCTGCAACGGAACCAACAGCGGCGAGTGCCATACCATGCTTCAGGAACATCGAAATCACGAGCTGGGCGGTAGCACCGCAAGTCATGCGAATTCCGATCTCGCGCGTTCTTTGTTCGACCAGATGTGACATCACCCCATAGATTCCGAGCGAGGCAAGAAGAACGGCAAGTCCCGCAAATATGGTCAACAGCACCATGATTGCCCGGCGATCACCGACAGACGCGACGATGAGATCTTCGACGACCGCGATGTCGGCGATCGGCTGCGCACTATCGATGCTCAGCACAGTTTCGCGAATCGCACTCACCAAACTCAATGGATCGACTTGAGTTCGAATCACAAGATTTGTATTTCGAAGCGTGTTCTGTGCCTCGCAGTAATAGACCTGGATTCGAATATCCTCGTCCAGCGTCTGTTGCATGGCATGATCGACAACTCCGACTACCGTCATCCAAACCACCTCGGGATCATCGAGTTCAAAGAAAGTGATGCGTTTTCCGATCGGATCCTGATCAGGCCAGAACTGTTCAGCCATGACTCGATCTACAACAGCCACCTGAAGCGACTCAAGTGTATCGGTATCGTCAAAGAACCGTCCTCGCAACACCGGCAAGCCAATGGCGCGATCGTAGCCACTGCTCGCACCTCGAATATCACCCCATGGTCGCGGATGGTCGTCATCCGGCACATATCCCTCCACATTGAAGATGCTGGTACCCCAGTTACCGCTGAACGGAACCGCAGAAACCGTGCCTGCGACATCTACTCCGGGCAGGGCATTCAGACGAGTTCTAAGCTCACCGTAGAAGCCCGCCTCCGCGGCATCGTCAGAGTAACGCTCTTGAGGAATCGAAATACTCGCTGACAGGACATTGTCCGGCCGGAAACCTGGATTGACCTGCTGGAGCTCGACCAATGAGCGAATGAGAAGGCCGGCGCCGGTCAAAAGGATCAAAGCAAAGGCGAACTCCGCGGCTACAAGCGCCATTCTTATTCGGCTCGCGTTGAGGCTCCCGTGGAGCGCCGCTCGCATTGTCCCTTGCAGATCCATGTTTGACACTTGAATCGCAGGAACCAAGCCGAAGAGGACTCCTGTGAAAAGCGAGAGCACGGCGGTGAAGACAAGCACAGGACCGTTGATTCCAGCACCGCTCAGAGCAAGTTCCTCGGGTCCAAATCGCAGCATCAGTTTGACAACGCTGAAGGCAAGAGCCAGCCCGGCGGCCCCACCCAAACCGGCCAGAACCAAGCTCTCCGCAAGCAGCATGCGCACAAGGTCTCCGCGTCTCGCTCCGAGCGCACCGCGAATCGAGATTTCGCGGCGTCGCCGAACCGAGCGGGCGAGCAATAATCCCGCAACATTGGCACACGTCAGCAGCAGCACCATCCCTACAGCCGCGCTCAGCAGTACCAATGACGATTTGTAGACCGATTTTGCTCGCTCATCGAGGGTCGTCGCGACGATCTGAAAGTCATCTCGGATGAGATCAGGAAACTCCTCTTTGAAGGCCACAATCTTTGCGGCCAACTCCTCATTGGCGGCGGCAACTGTCATTCCATCTGTGACTCTGGCTACGACTCGAAGCCACTCCCAAATCACACTCTGATTCGCCAACTGCTCTGGAGTCAGTGCCAATGGCCGCCACAACTGGCGGGTCCGGCCAAAGAAGTCGCGATAATCAGCCGGCATCACACCCACAACTGTGTGTGTCTCGCCGTTGAGCTGTAATGATTTGCCAACGATCTGCGAATCGGCACCGAGGTGAGAGATCCAGAAGCCGTGGCTCAGGATCACTACAAGGTGGCTGCCGTAAACATCTTCGTTCGGCAGGAAACTGCGTCCCATTAGCGGGGCCACACCAAAGGTCTCGAAATAGTCGTGACTGACTCGTCCACCAATAAGTCTCTCTGGATTGCCGACCCCAGTGAGGTTGGTCACCCAGCCAGTTGTGGCCGTCATCTGTTCCAGGCTTGCGATCGTGTCACGGTATTCACGGAAACCTCGAACTGAGACACTCGAAGTGAGGTCAACCGAGGTGTAGCGATGATTGACGGTCACCAGCCGATCAGGATCCACGTACGGCAGCGGCCGCAGCAGAAGAGCATTCACCAAACTGAAAATCGCAGAGTTGACCCCGATGCCAAGAGCCAATGTCAGAACAACAACCACCGAGAATCCAGGGCTCGAGTAGAGTTTGCGCCACCCGTGTCGAATGTCTCGAATATAGCTGCTCATGACGGAGGTCCTCCTGCTGGTACTACCACTAGCAAGGTCGATGCCGATATCTTGTATCCCCATAAAGATCAATGAATTCAGCAACTTGCAGTCCATCAAGAATCAGAGATTGTCCGGAATCGCGCAGCATCATCCCGACGACGGACACCGGAATCACAGAGGCAGTGAATGATGAAGTCGGATTTCGGTCCACATCGCCTGCCTCCAGCCCTTCACTCTTCGCTCTTCACTCTTCGCTCTTCACTCTTCACTCTTCACTCTTCACCCATGTATCATCTCCCCGTCCAACAAACGCAGATTGGAGAACATGCCAACATGGACGATCCCTCAGCTTCGTCATCCGAGGAGACATCGAACGCGATCCGTCGATTGACCCTTCGCCTTATTCTGCGCGACCTTGCAGAGCGTTTCTTCAGCCTCGAGCGCGGATGGTTGCGCACCGCAAGAGAACTTTGCACCGGACCGGGCGGCATGATCCGACGATACATCGCCGGCGACCGGAGATCGTACGCCAACCCGTTTGCCTATTTGCTGGTTGGTTCCGCAATCAGCATCCTATTCCAGAAAGCGATGGGGATAGGGGAGTTCTACTTGCAGGGAGTCGTCGCGAACCCAGACCTCACCACGCGACAGGTCGCATTCGCCAGAGACATGCAGGAACTTCTGCTGCAGTACATGCTCTACGTCTCGCTTGGCATCCTGATTCCATTCGCGGCCCTCCTGCGCCTATTCTTTAGACGCTCGGGCTACAACATTGCGGAGATGACCGTGTTCGCACTGTACACCGGAGGTCATCTGGCATTGCTCGGCGCGGCAGCCTTTCCCCTGATCAAGGCGCTTGCCATACATCCGGCATTTGTCGGAGCACCCCTCGCCTTGTTCTACATCAGCTACGCCTCAATCGGGTTTTTCGAAGGCCGTGTTGCCACGGTGGTCAAGTCCTGTATCGCATACGCACTCGGAACGTTCACCTACGTAACAGTGGTTCTTGCTGTGATGCTTATCTATGTCCAGTTCTTCTTATCTGACTCTTACACCAGGCTGGACGATTGGAACCTAGTCAGCGCTTCAGAGCAGGGTCATGGTGCCGTTGTTGAGTCACTCATCAAAGACGGACACGATGTCAACTTCACTCTGCAGCGCACACCACTGCACGTCGCCGCCGAAAACGGTCACCTCGAAATTGTTGACCGCCTGCTGAACAGCGGTGCGAATGTCAACGCCAAAGATCACCTCGGACGATCTCCAATGTTCTATGCGCTGCGCGCCGATCACTTAGAAGTTGCATGGCGAATAGCGAAATCCGACGCGGATCCAACAAACACCACCACAGAAGGCACCACGCTTTTAATGCTTGCGGCACAGAGCGAAGACGTTGATCTCACCCGCTGGCTGCTCGAGGGTGGCAGCGACGTCAACGCAGTGCGCGCTGAAGGAGACAGAATAACTGCACTCATGTATGCAGTGACACAGGACGACACAGCCATGGCTTCTTTGCTGCTCAAACACGGCGCCGATCCTTCCGTGACGAACAGTGAAGGTCAAAGCGCGATCGACATGGCAGATTCGGAGGCTATCGAAATTCTCTTGCGCGAAGCGGTAACGAATTAACGAACACCCTTATGGTTCAGGGATTAGAATAAACTCCAGCTACGATCTGCACCGTAGGTTGCTCCCTTCCTACTTCCTAGCTTCTTCACCTTTCTGACGTCCTATCGCATCGCCTTGTCCCCGTCTTGCCGCATAGCCGTTCGTCCCGTATAGCCGTCATCCTTCTTTTGCTCCCCGTAACTTTCTCAGACCTTCACCCGTCTTCTCAGGCAACGAAATGGTTGGGGGAACCATGGATCCGATTCGGCAAGACCTCAAATATGCAGTTCGCGCCCTGAAAAAGGACCGAGGCTTCACGATAACCGCCGTGCTGACGCTAGCTCTGGTGCTCGCCGCCAACGTGGCGATATTCAGCGTCGTTAACTCGGTACTCCTGCAACCTCTCCCTCACCCTGAGTCTGATCGCCTGGTGCGACTCTTTAACAGTTATCCCAACAGCGGCGCGGAACGATCTAGCAACGGCGCTCCCGATTTCTTTGATCGACGCCAAAACGTTGAAGCGTTCGAAGAGGTCGCAAGCTACAGAGGACGTGGATACGCTCTCGAAATCGATGGTGTTCCTCACCGGGTTCGCGCCCTGCAGGTCACACCCTCGTTCTTTCCAGTCTTACGTGCACAACCTCGTCTTGGTCGAGGCTTCACCGAAGCGGAAGGCGAGGTCGGAAACGATCGGCGAGCGATTCTGAGTCATGCTCTTGCACAGCAGCTCTTCGGTGACGAGTCCCAGGCTATCGGCCAAGCGCTTCCTCTGAATGGAGTGACCCATCAAGTTGTCGGAGTGATGGCGCCCGACTTCGTCTATCTCAACCCGAGGATTCAGCTATGGACGCCGCAGTCGTTTACCGAAGACCAGAAGCAGGCCTATCACAGCAATAACTGGAGCATGGTCGGCAGGCTCGCCCACGGCGCAACGATTGAGCAGGCACGCGCTCAGGTCGATGCCCTCAACTCAAGAAACACTGAGCTGTCTCAGTTTTCAGATCTCCTTATCGAGGCGGGCTTTCATACCAAGATCGTGCCCCTGCAAGAGGATTTCACGAGAGATATTTCCAGCATTCTCTACCTTCTCTGGATTGGAGTTGCTTTTGTTCTTCTCATTGGCTGTGTCAACGTCGCCAATCTGACGCTCGTCCGCGCAAGCGTTCGGCTCAGAGAACTTTCGATGCGCGTTGTCCTCGGTGCCGGCAAGATCCGCGTGGCACGCCAACTGGTAGCGGAAACCACACTGGTCGCAGCAGCAAGCGCGGTCCTCGGACTCGGGCTCGGCTGGGTCGGCATCCAAGCCTTCACTGCCCTCGGGCTGGAACAACTACCACGAGGCACCGAAGTCGGCATTGGCATTCCAGTCATTCTCGCGACGGCAGCCGCTGCCTCGATATCTGGACTGGTCCTCGGCCTGATTCCCGTCGTCTATGTGATGCGGGTGAACACAAGTTTGCTACTCCGCGCAGAGGGACGCAGTTCAACAGCCGGGCGTCGCGCTCAACTCACGCGTCGCGTGTTGGTGGCTATCCAGGTAGCGACG
>JAAESQ010000048.1 GCA_024229275.1 bacterium
ACTGTGATTCTTGATGAAGGTGTGCCACTTCTGCCCATCATCGCGGGGTCGTGGCCGCACCATGTACTTACGAATGGTGCTGGTGGAGTGGCTGATGCCGAACTCGACTCCCAGCTCTTCGTTGATCTTGTCCTCACCCCAGGCCGGGTGGTCTCGGCTCATCCGTCTGATGAACTCGATGTGCTCGGGCGGGATAGGTGGTCGTCCCAGACGCTTGGTGCGCGATCTCCAACGCCAGTAGAGTCCACTCGGAAGCTTCGCTTCCTCCCCCTGACGGTGCCAACGGATCACGGTCTCGGGTCTGACGAGGATGATTAACTGGCCAATTTTGCCAAAGTCAGCGAGGCCGCAAGGCGTCCAGGATGGCGATCTGACGATCTAGATCGGTCTGGATCCGGCCCAACCGCTTGAGGAGGGAGCGCGCGACCCGCTGGCTGGTGGGCTCGGAGGCGAGGTGATTCCGAATCCACTGGGAGATGTCCGATAGGTTCTTGATCGGGTCGAAGTCGGTCGTGGGTGCCGGGTCGCGGAGGGCGTCGCGATATCTAGACTCGATTTTTGGTAGGGCCTCGAAGTACTCCTTGGTCACCGTCTCTTGTGTGATGGCGGCGTAGCGAAGGGTCATTCGGACGTCACGATGGCCGAGCAACCTCATCAGGCTAGTCAAGCTCATGCCTGCTGCAAGCATAGACGTGGCATAGGAATGGCGAAGCCGATGGCTGGTGATGGGCTCCGTGCTGTCGATGCCTTCACATGCCTGGGCGAGTGCCGGGTAGTAGTGGCGCAATGGAACAGGACCGCCGTCGCCGTTATCGATGAGATACTCGCGTCCGGCGGAGTCGTTGGTACGCTGCAAAGACCGAACGATCGCTGCGACTCGGTCATCGATAGGAACGAGTCGTTCGTTGTGGAGCTTCCCGAGCGGCACCTTGAGAAACTCTTGACCGTGGAGATCGACGCGAGTGCAATCACACGGAAGTCTTGCCAACTCTCCGATGCGCAAACCGGTGAGCCTCATCAGGAGCAGAGCTTTGTGCAAGCGATTGGATGAAGCCGCAAGGCGTTGCTGTAGCTTTGCGTCTTGTGCTGGGGGCAGCGGGCGCGGAAGATACGCCGGTAGTTTGGGCATGTCGGAAGACCGGATCAGGTCATCTGGATCAGCTCGCAATTCGTTGCGTTCGAAGAGCCAGTGGAGGTATACGCGCGCATCGGTCAACCTGCTGATACGTGTAACCGCGGCGAGCCCTTCGTCGGACAGTGCGAGCAACCACTGCTCCATGTTCGCTCTCTTGAGTTGCTTCAGAGAGATGCGATTGTCGGCGAGGTACTTGTGAAACCGGTAAAGGCTGGACCGGTAGTTGTACCGGGTACTGCGCTTGTGGGTGGGTTCGAGCGACTTCACGAATTGGGTCGCGAGCTCCGGTAGCGGAGGTCTTTGACGAACAGAGAGCTGCTTGGGGTCGAATCCGAGTTGTCCGTTGTCATCCAGCCAGTTGAGATACCGGATCAGTGTGCACTTGTAGTAAGTCGAAGTTCGAGGAGCCAGGATCTTTTGGAACGGCATCACAAAGAAGGACTCCATATCTTCGAGCGACAGCCCGGTTGGAATCACATCCTTGGTCTTCATCCAACGATGGAAGCGACGAACGACTTCTTCCGTTCCAGTGCCTTGTGGCGTTCGCAAGAATCGTTGCGCATTGGGTGGCAGTGTGAATGAGTTCATCACAGCCCTTAGTCTTGCTCGTATCGTTTCGTGATGATCTTGATGGCGCGTTGGTACTCGGCAGCGATGTCGGCCATCGATAAATGAATGTATTGCAGCGTCATTTTCGCATCCGCATGACCCATCATGCGCTGCAATACAGGGAGCTTCACACCCGCGCGCGCCATATCTGCGCCAAAGGTGTGCCGAAACCGGTGCGCGTTGGCATTTGCCAGCGTTCCGGAGAAACGACCTCGTCGATATCGAAACAGGCTTCGCAATCCCGCCGTTGTCATGGGATGGCCGCGCCGTTTCCCCTGCAACACGACAAACAAGGGACCGTCCATGGCGTCCGAAGGTCGTTCCAGGCGAATGTAGTCATTCAGGACCTGTAACAATTCCTCCGGCAACGGCAGCATGCGCTCGCGATTGCCCTTGCCATGAATGCGGAGCCTGCGATCGAGGACATCCACATCGGACGTGCGAAGACTCAATACTTCCGATGAGCGCAGGCCACAAAAGAGCATCAAGTAGACAACCGCGAGATCTCGATATCGCCTGAGTGAACGCAAGAACGCGACTACTTGCTTACGAGTAAGCGGCTCTACAACCGTGTGGGGTGTCTTGACTCGGAGCGCAAGCTGCCGGCGTTGTCGGCGCGCATGCAGGCCGAGATAACCGCGGCCTGGCCCCTTGTAGTGCGGGCCCGGAAGACTCACACCCTGTAGACCTCCGATCTCGTTGCCCGCGACAAAGCGATAGATCAGGCGGCATGTGATCAGTCGCCGATTAATGGAACGTGGATGGGCGCCTGTCTCGCGTTGGCTTCGGATGAAATCGACGAGATCAGCGGGTTGAAGCGCTTCAAGTCTTCGGTCGGACTTCTCGAGCCAGCGGGCGAGGATGACCAGGTCGTAGGCATAGGCGCGAACGGTCGCGCTTGACAATCCCCTGGCTGTGACCGCATCGAGAAAGTCGTTCGCCCTTTGCAGCAGCGGGTGTTGCTGCCCGTCGACCAAGCGAAACATTCCAGCCTCGGCGTCGTACTCGACTTTCACGTCGCCCTCCTCTTCGCCGCCGTGCGTAGTGAGTTTCGGACCAGCAAGCGGACCGTGGCCGGATCTCGATCCTCGAATTCTTCCTGGGTCTGTAATGGAAGCTCGGTCTGTAAGTGTCGCGCGTCGCTGGGAAGAGAAAGAACCTGGAAGTGGCTGCCGTTGAACGCCACAAGGTCCTTGTCGATGAGCGCGTTGCGCGCCGCGAGGTACCTCTCCAACGTCATGCCCGCCAGCGAGCACAGCGAATCGTAGTGGTAGAAGCTCAGGCCGTTTCGGTCCCCCGCGAGGACCAGCAGAAAGTACAGGACGAGCTCATCGTCGTGCAGGGCGGCAAAGAAGCCGTCATGCAGGAAACGGTTGGGGATGAAAGCGAATCCGCCATCGCGAATCGAGCGGACACGATCGGGGCGAAGGGGCTGCTGTCCAAGGCGTTCTTTAGTGCGTTTCATGACTACAAGCTTGCTATGGGACGCCCTGCGTCGCTATCGAGTCGATATTTGCGATCGACCCGTAACCTGCTGGAATTACAGCGATTTCTACCAAAAGCGCGTCGCTATTTGCGGCTCCGTCGGACTGTATCGGGACCAACGTGTAAACCCCGGAAAGTAAAGGGCTTTCTTTCGATCCTGCGTCGCTATTTGCGCTCACCGGCGGCGCTGCGGATGCCGGACTCTGCTGTGAAGTGGCTGTCGGAGTCACCGGATCCTTGCGGCGTTTCCGGTACTCGCGGTGATAGCTGGCGCTGCCACCGTGCTCGTCTAGCCACGCATTCGTGCTGTCTCGTTGGTTCGCACGATAGTCGGGATCCTGCGCATACTTCTCACGGCGCCAAGCGTTCTTCCGTGCTTTCTGGCACTCGCATTCTCCGCAGTACCGCTGACTCCCCGTTCGCTTCCGTCGCATCTTGCCGCAGTGGCGGCACCGAAATATTCCGTAGTCCATCCGTAAGTACTTGCCCGACGCCGTCCTGACCGGGAAGGGCCTCCGAACGAACCTGCCGAGGTGTTCGGGGACGGTGCTTGCGATTTTCGATTCTCCCGCGCAAGTACTCGGCCGAAGCGAAATGTCTCGAGCGGGAGAATCGAAAATCGCAAGCACCGTCCCCACGGATGGAACGCGCCGCTACTTGCCGAAACCAACTCAGCGTGTTGGCGAGACCAAGCTATCCAGAAGAACCAGACCCGATCCAACTCCGATCCAAACGGATCGTTTGCACAGCAATTCCTGAACCAGATCAGCCCTCAACCTGGAAATTGGCCGGTTAAGTGATGAGGGTCGCCTTCCAGCCGTCCCAGAGTCTAGAGAGCCACACCCAGAATGCTCGATCGGCTGATCGGAGCCGCGGGCGCTTGTGTGCTCGCTTGTAGACAGCGAGCTGCTGTCTCAGGGCGAGGTTCTCAAGGACGAGCGCCCGCTTGCCTCTGAAGAATGATCCGAATGCGGCGGCTGCGACGGCGAATATGGAGGTCATCGGGGAATTCTAGCAGTGGGAGAAAAGCTCAATGATTTCAGCCTGTACCGAGTTTTCGCGGACTACGGGGGCGGGTACCACTTTGGGTGGCTAGCATCCCGCTCGTATGGCGAAGCCGGGGCACAAAGCTGTGGCCAGCAATCGCCGCGCGCGTCACGACTACGAGATCCTCGAGACCATCGAGGCGGGCATTGCGCTGCTGGGTCCCGAGGTCAAGTCGTTGCGAGCCGGGCGCGCGAGTCTGCGAGAGGCCTTCGCGCAGATCGAGCGAGGCGAGCTCTTCCTGCGCCAGATGCACATCAGTCCCTACGAGCCGGCCACCCGCGAGAATCCTGAGCCGACGCGCGATCGCAAGCTCCTGGTTCATCGGAGAGAGATTGTCAAGCTCGCGAAACGCGTCAATGAACGCGGGCTTACGCTGATACCTCTGAGCCTCTACTTCAAGGATGGCCGAGCCAAGGTCGAGCTCGCCGTGTGCCGTGGCAAGCGCAGCTACGACAAGCGCGAGACGATTCGCCGCCGCGAGCAGGAGCGAGATGCACAGCGCGTCTTGCGTGGGCGAGGGGGGGCTCGCCGAGATTGATCGCATCGCGCTTTCGTGTCCCCGTGCGTGTCTCCGGGTTGTTGCTCGCAGTCGTGTTCTTCGGCTGTGTCAGCCCAGCAGATTCCGGACTGGTGCGAGAGCTGGGTACGGCGATCTCGGACGCGGTCTACCACCCCGATCGTCGCGACTACTTCGCCTTCCGCGAAGCCTATCCCGACCTGCTCGAGCCCAACTACCTGCCCTTCATGGTCCACCGTCTGCCCGGTGACTCCGCGGCTGGGGATGCCCTGGTCTTCTGCCGCTGGCCCGATGCGAGCATGCCCCTCGCCGTCTACGTCGAGCCTCCCTCGATTCCGTCGCAGCTTCAGAACGAGTTTTCCCCTGTGGCG
>JAAESQ010000049.1 GCA_024229275.1 bacterium
CTCGTCTGGCTCCACTTCGAGGTTGACGATGAGCTTCCAACGCGAGTTTCGCTTTCCACCCTGCATATTCGCCGCGCGCCGCAGCGGCGTGTAGCTGCGAGCGTTCTCCAACACAAAAGGTTCCAGAGCTTGCGCGAGCTCCTCCTGTCCGACATGCTCCAGAAGGTGGCCCAAGCGTTGCGACCAGCTCGTAGGGGAGAGCTTCGCAGCTTCGATCAGTCTGTCGGCGGCCATCTCCTCGGAGAGTTCGAGCAAGACCGTGGCGACGTTGTCTAGCCCACCGGCATGGTTGGGGTAGCCGACCAGCTCGAGTGCCGTCACTTCAGGAGTCGAGTACCGCACCACACCGCGCGGCGTGTTGATCTTGGTGACGGGCATCTTGCTGAGGTCACCGCGTGCGATGAACTCGACACGAACCATCCCGCACTCGATAGCCTTGCGGTTCTTGCGAACCATGACTTGGGTGGCCTGGGGTCGCTGATGAGCCGCGCCATGTCGCTCGGCCGCGGTCAACAGGCATACATAGTAGGACTCATTCCAGACTTGCATGAGCTGATCGATGAAGTGCTCCGCGGGCAAACAACCGAGTCTTCTGTACTCGGGCGGAACGATGACGTAGAAGCTGCGCACTGGCTCCGCGAGAAGCCCCTGCTGTTTCAATCGGCGCAGCTGCGCACGCACCGCGGGGAGATTTCCCTCGACCGCGGCGACTACGTCGCTCGTGGTGAAGTGGTGGGACCCACTCTCCGCCAGTTTCCTGATGTAGTCACTTGCCCGCATGCCTTTGCGATTCTCCGATAGATGAACGTTTGTCTCTTCACACCCTGAGAACCATCTCAGATGCGTTACAATTCTTTCTGAAGATAATGTTTTTCGTTATATTTTGCAAGAATTGTATCCGATCGGTCATTCACGAACCGACCCGGAGAAGGTGCCGGGCACCCGGGTATTCGTGTTTCCCCTCAGGAGGACCGCTCATTGACCACGCATGAACCGGGCTTCGAATAGACCACACAGAAATCACCGTTGAGCAGGAGCACGTCAAGATAGCGGAGAGTTCTTATCCTTCTCCGTTACCTCCTGTTCAAAAAATCACGCGCGCTACAACAGATAGGGAGAATGGGCATGTGGAAATGGTGTTGGTGAATTCGAGGCAACACAATGACCGAAGGTCCGTGGGGGCGGGCCATGAATGACCCTTCCGTGTCAAACCGAAAGATCATCAGATTCTGACCCAAGGCCAAGGTCACCCCAACGGCAGGTTCTCCCAAAGCCCTTCCCGAGCATTGCCACCGAACGTCACCTTCCCCCGACGGCCTTCAGGCCCCTCTTCCTTCTATCCCTCTTTGTGCTTTCTTAGCGTTCTTCGTGCTCTTCGTGGTTCAAAAATTCCCTCACGGGCGCCACACCGACACTGCTCCTGTCGCTGTCCCTGCCGCCGTCACCGTCACTGACAGTAACGAATCACCTGCTCGAGTTCACGCCTGAAAG
>JAAESQ010000050.1 GCA_024229275.1 bacterium
AAGCAAAACACTGAGTCGCAAGGACTTAGCCAAAAGGAGGCCAGCCAAGAATGCGCAAAACTCGTGATTTCCAGCCCAGTCTCACCTACTCCTGGCTCGATCTGGACCATGCCAAAGAGCTCAAGGCCCTCTCGGCCCTGTTGGACGAACATCCTAGAATCCTCGAGCTCGTCCTGCAAGACCTCTCCGTCGATGGGCAGAAGCCGGTCGGCGCGGAGGGGATGAGTGCCGAGCAGGTGTTTCGGGCCCTGCTGCTCAAACAGATGAAGGGCTACAGCTACCGAGAGCTCCACTTCCATCTCGCCGATTCCCAGACCTACCGCACCTTCTGCCGGCTGGGCTTCGCACAGAAAGTGCCTTCAAAGTCGGCGCTGTGCAGCAACATCAAACGGCTGCGCGCCGAGACCCTGGAGGAGATCAACCGTCAGTTGGTGAAGATCGCCCGTGATCTCGGCATCGAAAAAGGTTCTAAGGTCCGAGTGGACTGTACGGTGACGGAGACGAATATCCACGCGCCGGCTGACTCTCAGCAGCTTTGGGACTGCATTCGCGTACTGACCCGATTGATGGGGCGAGCCCAAAAGTTACTGCCGGCAGGAGCGTTCGTTTTCTCCAACCGAGAACGGCGAGCTAAGCGTCGTTGCCGAGAGATCTCGATTGCTCGGAACAAGGGGCTGCGGCGGAAGGCTTATCGAGATCTCATGAAAGTGACTCGGGAGGTTTCCAAGAGGGCTCTCAAGGCTCTGGATCGAGTCGAGAAGTTCGTAGCAACGGATTTTCTCGCCGTCGCCCGCCAAGAAGCCCTGAGGCACGAACTCCTGCATTTCCTGGGCCTGACGCAGCGAGTCCTCGATCAGACCCACCGCCGAATCGTTGAGGGCGAGAGTATTCCGGCCAGCGAAAAGATCGTGTCGATCTTAGAAGATCACACGCATGTCATCCGCAAGGACTACCGCGACACGTATTACGGTCACAAGATTTGCCTGACCGGCGGTAAGTCGTCGATGGTCCTCGATTGTCAGATCCTCGATGGCAACCCAGCGGACGTGACCCTGGCGGTCTCCACCATGAAGCGCCATCAAAGTATCTATGGTCAAGCGCCCCGCCAGGCGGTCTTCGACGGCGCCTTCGCCTCGCGCTCAAATCTCAAGGAGATCAAGGATCTGGGAGTACAGGATGTGGTTTTCTCCAAGGGTCGTTCCCTGAAGATTTCTGACATGGCCAAGAGCACCTGGGTCTATCGCAATCTCCGGCGGTTTCGTGCCGGCATCGAAGGATGCATCTCCTTCCTGAAGCGGGCCTTCGGCCTG
>JAAESQ010000051.1 GCA_024229275.1 bacterium
AGCCGTGTTGCGGATTACGCCTCTCGAAGGGAGCAACAACGCTTCGGTCGAAACGATCACCTTGGCCCTTCCGCTTCCGAACGGCGACTACTCCCGATTTCAGATCGAGGAGTCGCCGATCATGGCGCCTGCGCTGGCAACAGATTATCCTCAGCTCCGAACCTTTCGGGGTCAGGGAATTGACGACCAAACCGCCACGCTTCGCTTTGACATGACCCCCTCCGGCTTCCATGCCCAGATACTCTCCGCATCGGGGTCGGTGTACATAGATCCTTTCAGCAATGGCGACACGATCCATCACATCAGCTACTTCAAAAGTGACTATATGAATCTCGCCGCGATCGAAGACTTCAAATGCCTGGTCACAGGCGAGAGTACCCACACCTCCACTGCCATGGATTACGCACCTCTCCGTGCCCCAAACCTGCCCAATGGAGACACACTCAAAACCTATCGAACAGTCGTTGCCGCGACCGGCGAATACACGGCTTTCCACTCAGCCGGAAGCCCGACCGTAGCTGAGGGCCTCGCCGCGATCGTAACTGCCATGAATCGAGTCAACGGAATCTATGAACGCGACATGGCAATCCGAATGACGCTTGTGACCAACAATGACCTTGTGGTCTATACCGACAGCGGAACGGATCCATACACCAACAGCAGTGGTGGCGCCATGCTTGGTCAGAACCAGGCAAACGTCGATGCCGTCATCGGCAATGAGCACTACGATATCGGTCATGTCTTCTCAACTGGTGGTGGCGGCGTTGCTTCCCTCGGGGTCCCCTGTAGGACAGGCATGAAAGCGAGGGGTGTTACCGGTCTTTCATCGCCAATCGGTGACGGCTTCTGGGTCGACTATGTGGCCCACGAGATGGGGCATCAGTGGGGAGGCAACCACACCTTCAACGGCAATTCAGGCAGCTGCGCTGGAGGCAACCGCAACGGTCCAACCGCCTATGAACCTGGCAGCGGGTCGACGATCATGGCCTACGCTGGGATCTGCAGTCCCCAGAACATACAGTCGAACAGTGATGACCATTTTCATAACGCAAGCTATGAAGAGATCATCAACTACATCACTACCGGCAGTGGCAACAGCTGCGCCACTCCCACTGTAACCGGCAACACGGTACCGACGCCAGATGCCGGTGATACGCACACGATTCCAATCAATACGCCTTTCGAACTCTGCGGCTCAGCGACCGATCCGGACCCTGACACCCTCACCTACAACTGGGAGCAGTACAACCTCGGCCCAGCAGGACACCCCGATTCACCTTCAGGCGACGCTCCCATCTTTCGCTCGTTCCCATCGACTCTGTCCGGTTGCCGCACCTTTCCCCAGCTATCCGACCTTTTGGCCAACAGCCATACTCTTGGTGAGCTGCTTCCGAGCTACGCTCGAACATTGACATTTCGGCTACTCGTACGAGACAACCGCACATCAGGTGGCGGCACCGACTACGATGAGGTCGATATCGTAGTTTCCGACGTTGGCGGCCCGTTTGCAGTCACTTCCCCGAACACTGCTGTGATTTGGTCCAGTGGCAGTACCGAGACCGTAACCTGGGACGTCGCCAACACCAACCTCGCTCCCATCAGCTGTTCTCAGGTAGATATCTCGATGTCGACTGATGGCGGATTGACCTATCCAATTACGGTCATTGCGGGTACCGCCAACGATGGTTCGCAGATCGTCGCTGTCCCAAGCGTAGCTACCACCGAAGCTCGTTTGCAGATCAGATGCACCGGCAATATATTCTTCGACATCTCTGACAGCGACTTCACGGTTGAGGATAACGGCATCTTCGCCGACGGATTTGAGAGTGGCAACATATCAGCTTGGAGCAGCTCAAAGCCCTAGGGCTCAGATCCGCACCGGGTACGAGGGGCTCAGTCCTTGTCCGCATGATTCCGCCCATGCGCGAGGGTGGCCCAAATGCTGTCTGCCAAGGTGCCCGCAAGGCGTTCAGCGGCAGGTTGCTGATTTCAATGGAAGATCCTTCGCTCGCGGGGCGTCGAACGTCCCTTCGCTCCGAAAGACAGAATTCTTCGAGATTGTCATCCCGACCGAGCCAAAGGCGAGTGGAGGGATCTCCCGCTACAGTTAGCAATTTGCTGAATTACAACAACATACATACTGCTGATTTCAACGGGAGACCCTTCGGCTCCGCTCAGGGTGACAGAGTGGAGGTGCGCCCATCATAAACGACTACAACAATTTGGAGGACAGGTTCAACCAATAACTGATCGTACATCAGAGTCGTCCCTGATACGACCACTGTCTCTGCCGCTGCCACTGCCGCTACCTATTCTGCTCCCCTACTTCTTCCGTGCTGCTCGTAACAAAATCGAGAACGCCCGGTCGATCAGATCGTGTTCAAGGATGATGGTCAGCTCGGTGTACGTCGAGACGACCTCGACAGTGTTGATCCCATGTAAGGCCAGCTGCTTCAAAATCGTGTAGTACACCCCCGGTGACTGCACTGTCTCGGTCGTCAACCTCACCGAGATCGCCGCCAAATCACTCAGCTGTGCCAGACACCGTTCCCCCACAAAGATCCTCTCTACATCCGGTGCTAATACCTCATCGAAGATCGCCGTCACCTCTATTGCCCCCTGTGCGATGGTCACAAAGCGATTCGGCTGTTTCCCCGCTTCGGCCAACAATTTCGCCTGACACTCAATCACAGTCTGCGACCGCTGATACGTGAACTCACTCAACCCCGATCGCACCGTTAGATCGCTGATGAACCTCCCAGCCGGCGTCCTTGTACTTGCCTCAAACTCCGGTGCCATACGTCTGAGTGCCATTACAATCGCCGCCTCGCTGACGTCCCGCAACAACTCACCTTCCACCAGTGGTTTGAGCTTGCGCGCCAACGCCGACAGGTTGACGATCCCTTCCGCCATTCCCTCCTCGAGTAGCGGCGACTCGAGGACGACATCATGAAGTACATCTGAAATCGATCTCATGTTAAAAATTTAACATAAAGATCTAATTTAGTCTTGTCTTGGAAATAATTTGACACCATGAAGTGCCAACGGCAGACTCTGCCCCGCGTCACCCCTGGATTTCATCGAAAACCCAATGCCAAAGGGGGATACAACGGAGGTCATCAATGTACAGCAACGCTGCTTGCCCCATCTGTGACGGAAGCTTGA
>JAAESQ010000052.1 GCA_024229275.1 bacterium
GGCAGGTAATCCCAAGAGAACCTCCAGCAGCCGGGCTCGCCCAGACTGACTAACGGTGCATCGAGCGGGCAAATCCCAATACCGTAGCCGTCGCTGCCATAGAGGGCAAGGCCGTGGTGTAGCCAGAACAGGTGACGGTTGCTGCCGGGGATCACATCCGTTTTCGGATCTACGATTCCGCCCAGTCGGCTGAGACGGAAATTCGGCTGCTTAATGTTCAGTGGAAGGCTCATCCAACCCGCTTCGGGCCAGGTGTCCGGGCGTTTGTCTCTGATGGCCAGCGAGATGTCGATCAGTGGAATCGCATCGTATAATCGAATCTCGTATTCCAACTGCCGGCAGGGCAGGTCTGGGTCGTCACGATAAGTGAAACGGATAGCACAGTAATCGCCACTTCGTATCTCGCTGACGCTAGTGGGAGCCCCCGGCCGCACGACCCGATATGGAACATCGCGAGGCAATCCCGGCTTTGTGAATTGGGTGGTTACCCATTTCGGGAAGATCAAAGCATAGTCGTGCATAAATTGGTCGCACTGGCTGGCACTGAATCGCTCATAGAGAAAGCCGCCGAGTCCTTCAGAGTCTTGTCGGATCAGTTCCCGACAGGCGCGGCTGTCCACGAGCGAGGTGATGCGTCCCTTACGCAGATCGGCCGTAAGGCGAAAGAACTGGTTCTGCAGCACTCGGGTACTCTCAGGCCCCTTTTTCTTCAGATCAGTCTCGTCCCGTTGCGGCTCCAAGTCGGCGGAAAAGAGCGTGCGATATCCCATCGGCGGAACGTCGTGAACGAAGCAGGTCTCTCCGTCAATCAATGCCAATCCGTCTCGTTTCCAGGGCAAGGGATTGTAGACTGCTGCGCGAGGCTGATCACTGTCGATCGACTGGGAGAGATACTGAAGCTGACTTTCCAAGAGTGATGTACTGATCGCCAGGGCCTTGTTTGAATAGGCGGAGTGCTCGTCCCAGGAAGCCACCATGCGGTGGTGTCTTTCGTCCGTCCGTTGCTGCCAATCGGATCCCCAAGGAAGCGCGTGCCCAACCCAACCCAGCGATGCTCCCCAAGTGTGCTCGCCATACAGCAGGCTCTGCTCATAGCCCTCAGTAAGTGATTCCCAAGGGGTCGGCTGATCTGTGTTCCGGGCTGCTACACCCCAGGATTCGAGCATAGTGGTCAGAGATTCCGCAGTCGGCAGGTTAGTGTGAGCGCGACTTGCGGCGATTCGGCCTTGCGGATCACACATGGGGCCATAGATCCAGGTGTCGGGCGTGTCACCGCGAACAACCGGGATGGCATCGAGATTTTCTTTGCTAAGAATCGCGTCGGCGAAGTCGGATAACCGGCCGATGCGCACCTTGACCGCCGGCATCCGCTGGCCAATCTCATCGAGGATTTGGCGAATCTCGTCTGGCCGTGGCGGTCCGTGATTATCGCCCGTGTGAATCAGCCCCAGCCAGGTTCGGTAAGGCCAGTGACTGGGTGGCATGTGGCCGGTTCCGTATCCGTTGACGTGCATTGTCAGCACACGAGAGCCGTCCGGACCTTCGCGAAAGTGTAACAGAGGTACTTTGGGATCACTCGATCCACTGTTCGTCCCGATATGAAGGAACTGAATCCCCGCGTGTGCCAACAAAGTTGGCACGATCCAACTGTGGCAAGGAAC
>JAAESQ010000053.1 GCA_024229275.1 bacterium
CGATCGTTCGTAATGTAGAAGAAGTAACGAACGTCATCGAAGAGCACCTCCTCGCCCTTCTCGACCGAGAGGTTCTTGCGAACGACCACGATGCGATAATCCCTGCGGCAGGCCGTCGGCCGGTAATCAAACTCGGCCACATCCTCCGAGCACAGGCGCATGTTCGTGAACTCCCGACGCCGAACAATCTTTTCCTTCACCCTGTCCGGACGCCTGCGCGGCGGCGTCGTGACCTTGTACTTCGCCGGACGCCTCAATCGTTTCCACCCCTCTCCCGGCAGGGTTTCCGCCATCTCAACCAACGTGTCTATGGCGTCGAAGCCGAAGATGAACCGTACGCCGTCCTCATGCCAGTGGTCCAACTCTCGCGTTTGACTGAAGTCCGTGTCGCCGCGGAGGAGGATCCTCTTGAACCCGCCACGGCGGCAGACTTCGATGCAGCGGTCGAAGCGGAAGGCCGCTCCTTCATGGGAGGGCCGGTTGCCGCTGCGGTTGACCAGGTAGAGCGGCTCGCCGGTGTTGTACAGGGTCATCGCCAACGGCTGATAGCCCCACTCACCCTTGTAGGAGATATCCATGCCCTCCTTGCATTCGCCCGTCGTGGGAGCCATCACCCCGTCCGCTTCGATGATCGCCTCGTCGAAGAAGGATTCCGGTTGCCCCTGCCAGACCTTCACCCGAACGTCATTGATGGTCTCCATCAGGATCTCGACGTCGACTTCCTCAAACCTCCGGCAGAAGTCTCCGGCGGTCGTCGGGTCGGGGATCCGCTGAGCCCCCAGGGCATCCAGGTACACTTCGTCGTTCCGCCACAGTTCGATGTCCTCCAGGCAACTGCCACCACAGAGGAGGTTGTAGGCGATGTTCAGAACGTGGTCTGACTCATGGTACGGCAGATGGATCTTCAGCAGGTGCAGGTGCTCGTCGATGGCATCACGGAGCCCGGTCTGCTCCGCCACCATGTGCATGGCCCCGATGCCACCAGGACCCAGCCCGTGGACCCGGTCGGACAATTCGTAGTGGATGTTGCTGGCGGTGAACATCGGCTTGGGCTGCTCTTCCCAGGTGATGTTCCGCAATCGATGCTTGATCCTCCGTTTACGATTCCTGAGTCTGCGCTTGCGTTCGGCCTTGCTTTGTGCTTTACTCTTGCTCACTCGAAATGCCTCCTTGCGTATGAGAGTCATGGGTTTGACACTCTGTCATAATATGCAAGAAACGGGGCATTTCGAGTTTTTTTTCGCACCAACTGAACAAATGCCACTCAAATCACACTTGATCAGGGCCTAGACGGGGCACACCCTTTCGACGAGCCCGCACGCCGGGATGCTCTGCACGACTGCCAGCCCACGCTGAGCGTCAAAGCACCCCGTCCGGAGAAGCGGAGCACTGCAGCCGCCGCCCGCGGATGTGCCTAATCTTCCC
>JAAESQ010000054.1 GCA_024229275.1 bacterium
ATTACATTGCAGATCGCCGGCTTTCAGCCGTCGGCAATGTAACCGCCAGCTCTGGCGCAGGGCGCCAGACCGCTCGCGCCGCTGAACTCGGGCGTTATGCTTTTTATCCGATTAGTCGAGAATGATGGGTACGGTGTATCGTACTGAAGGAAAGGATGTACACAATGGGAGACAAGGGCGGGAAAAAGGATAAAAGCAAAAGTCAGAAACAGAAGAAAAGTAAACAGGAACAAAAAGCAAAAAAGAAATCTGATAGGCAACCCAAAAGAACTCCGTAATCCGTCGCTACAAATACCGCAGACACGACATAAGTCGCAGACGTTCTCTGCTTGTGGCGGCCTTCTCCATCTTCTTTGTGTCGGCCATCGTGCTGACGAGGTCGCAAGCAGTTGGTAGGCGCGATGGAGGGCAGGGGAGTTCATTTGAGCACGGCCTATCATCTCGTTGCAGGTGACACGAGCTGCTGTCGATTACATTGCAGATCGTCGGCCTTTGGCCGCCGGCAATGTAACCGCCAGCTCCGGCGCAGGGCGCCGGACCGCTCGCGCCCCTGAACTCGGGCGTTAGGCTCGTAGGGAATCCAAGGTATTCTAGGAGTACAGATATGACTAAGTCATTTGAAGAGATTGTGGATCTCGTGACGGACTCTTTGGTCCAAGTCTACGGGTGGAATCGAAGTGTCCTGGAATTAGCGGTTCTTGTCGAAAACCCAGAGACCGGTGTCAGCGGAACGCTTTCCTTTGCTGACGTGCAACACTTCTGTCTCCCTTCAGCTACCAAGGCGGCACGATTCGAAATGCGCCTCGCCGGAGATCTTCCTGAGCACTTCTGGGAATCTGTCTCGGTCTCGCGTCGTAGCTTCAAAGCGGATCAACCGTTTTATCTGTTCGCTGACCCTGAAGGCAAACGGTTCTTCGTCGTCGCTGAAACGGTCAGCTATAGCGCAGCAGCTTAGGCTCAAGTTTGAATTTCAGCACCAAGGCCACGCTGCCTCACATTTCGTTGCAGCGGACACGGGCTGCTGTCGACTACATTGCAGATCGTCGGCCTGAAGGCCGCCGGCAATGTAACCGCCAGCTCTGGCGCAGGGCGCCAGACCGCTCGCGCCGCTGAACTCAGGCGCTAGGCGCCCAGGTCGTCGGTGTATACCATGTACCCGGTTTGTTGTGTAAACCATGTTCCCGGTCCGTAAGAGAAGAAGTTCCTGGAGGTTCGGTATCGTGAATACTGTAATTCGTGTTGTCTCAGCCTTGTTGTTGATGTCTCTTCCTTCGGTGGCGGAACAGCAGGGCGTTCAGGACGAACTGCTTGACCATATGTCCGGCAACTGGGTTATGAGGGGTACAATCGGCGGGAATCAGGTGACACATGATTTGGTTGCCGGGTGGGTGCTCGGTCATCAGTATCTGCGTTTTCACGAAGTGGCGCGTGAGGTGGACGGTGAAGGCGTGCCTGCCTATGAGTCGATAGTCTTCATCGGTTGGAATGAGACCATCGGCCGGTATACATGCCTATGGCTCGACGTCACAGGAAGTGGGGCTCGATTTCCCGAAGGCACCGGTTACGCGGAACCGGCGGTCGACGAATTGGCCTTCGTTTTCGACACCGGTGACGATAGCGCTATCCACACAACCTTTACTTACGATCGAGAATCCGACGTATGGCATTGGCTCATAGAAATAGAACGCGGTGCGAAGCATTCGACTTTTGCGCGGGTGTCACTGACGAGGCAGTAACCGCCCAGGTCCGTGAAGAAGAGTCGATTGGCAAGTTCAGGAACCGCGTAGGTTCAAAGTTGAAGTGCGACTCAAAGGCCACGCTGCCTGACATTTCGTTGCAGCGGACACTGACTCTTGGCGATTACATTGCGAATCGTCGGCCTGAAGGCCGCCGGCAATGAAATCGCCAGCTCTGGTGCAGGGCGCCGGACCGCTCGCGCCCCTGAACTCGGGCGTTAGGCGGACACGAGTGCGCAAGTGGGGGTGAGACAGTGGACGAGCAACCAACCATCGAACTTGTAGGCATACGGCTGCGTCCCCTCCGAGGGGAAGACGCGGTAGCATGGCACGCGTACCTCAGCGACCCGCAGGTAACCGAGCTGACAAGCTACCCGCCCATGTCTCACGCCGATGTCGAGTCGATGCTCGCGTGCGTTACGCAGGCGTATTCTGCCGGCACCTCCTGTAAGTGGGCTGTTGCCCTGCAGGACGATGATCAGATGGTCGGAACCTGCGGCTTCAATGAGTGGTCACAAGCTCACGGTTGGGCGGAGTTGGCGTACGAACTCGCGAGGCCGTATTGGGGCCGTAGCATCATTTCGGAGGCGGTCGCGGCGTGCCTTGCCTGGGGCTTTGACACAGCACTGCTCAACCGAGTTCACGCATTCGTGATGGTCGGCAACGTTCGGTCAGAGCGCGTCCTGGAGCGGGCGCATTTCACACGCGAGGGCTGCCTGCGGTCATACCGGATGTGTCGGGGACAGCCGCGTGACTTCTCGGTGTTCAGCATTCTTCGTTGCGAGTGGGAAGCGGCCGGTCGTGAAGGAGCCGAGGACATAGATAACAGAAGTGTCCGGAGACATAGGTAACACTTGGGCCACGCGGCTTAACATCTCGTTGCAGCGGACACGGGCTGCTGTCGACTACATTGCAGATCGTCGGCCTGAAGGCCGCCGGCAATGAAATCGCCAGCTCTGGCGCAGGGCGCCGGACCGCTCGCGCCCCTGAACTCGGGCGTTAGGCTATCTTCGATGAACTTTCCCCTCTGTTTCCGCGTTGGGTAGATAGATGACTGAGAAGACCAAACGGCTATTCTTGAAAGTGAAGGACAAGTTCACTGAGCAGATCAAGTCTCCCCACGTACAGCTTGCACTGGCGGTAGGTACCAGCATCCTCGCCATGGCGATTGCATCCAAACGGTTGCTCCCAGAACCCATCGGTTACTTGTACCTGGCTTTCCCGCCGTTCTTGGGTACTATCTATGAAACCGTGTACAGCAAGCATCCGGACTCAAAGCTCTGTACCCCTTGGTATTGGATCTTGGCCATAGTGCTCGCCACAGCACTAGTGATCGCGCTTCATATGTTCTAGGCCAAATCTGCCAAAGCACCAGAGTTGAGCCACGCCTGACATTTCGTTGCAGTGGACACTAACTCCTGTCGATTACATTGCATTTCGCCGCCTTTCAGGCGCCGGCAATGTAGCCGCCAGCTCCGGCGTAAACGCCGGACCGCTCGAGCCCCTGAACTCAGGCGTTGGGCTCAGTTGGGGCCAGGGACCCAGTGTTTTCCTGGTTGATCGCGATGCGTTCCACTTTGAGCGAGGCGGCCTATTGTCCAGTGAATCGTTGGTTGTACCGTCACTTGTTCCTGAGACGAACGCTCGCTGCTTGCGGCAAGGCGTTGCCGAATCAGTCTGGGGCCACTCAACGACCTGGGAGCCAGGCCCGCGACAAGTGTGATGACTCAATGCTCTCTCTGCGCCCTTCTGTTCAGAAGAGGCTGGGCGGCTATACAGGGCGAACGGCATTTTGGAAAGATGAAAGCAGAAAGATGAAAGATGAGAGCGGTCGGGGCCACACTCATTCGATGATGGTGGCTTCAGTGGAAAGGGCTACTTTGCTGATGGGTCCTAGTTTTTGAACCACCAAGCGCACTAAGAGCACGAAGGGGGGAAAGATCAGCGGATCGGAGATCCGCCTATTCTCTCTTCTTTGCGTCTCTTCGTCTCCGTGCCGTTGCGCTAGCTTCCCCTACGTGCCTTCCGGGGCAATCTCCGGGAGAATCTTCTGCAGCTGGTCACTCGTCAGGCGCTCCTTCGC
>JAAESQ010000055.1 GCA_024229275.1 bacterium
CCTTCGCCAACGCCGACGAACTGGCGCGTGCCTGGCCGGCGGCGGATTTACAGATCATCCCGGATGGCGGTCACAAGCTCTTCGAACCGGCGATGCTCACCGCTTTGATCGCCGCCACAGAGCGATGCAAGGGCCTCACTTGAAGCGATCGGGATGCTGCCCCCAAACCTGATAGAATCGCTATATGGAACTCATTGACTGGATCATCGCGCTAACTCTCAACTCGATTTGAGGATCGCTGCTTTGTCACACTAACCGTCGCGGCTCAGTTAAGCAGACATTCCACGGGTCGATGTCCGCTTTGCCCCACATAGCAGACGCATATAGAGGCTAGTCGGAACGTCTGCATCTGACCCAGGCTGTGTGAAAACTAATTTCAAGGTTCAGCGGCGCAAGATTGATTCACAGAGTCTCCGTTCTCAGCAATAACGAAATAAATCCGCCATCACGTGGATTCGATTGTTGCGCCGACTCGCCGACTTGACGGGTTTTCACACAGCCTGGGTAGAGTAGGGATGTGGCGCGGTGGCTGTAGGATCGGCCTGTCTGTTGCCGCCCCTTTCGTCTGGCGGTGCCTCAAGAGCCGAGCCATGGCACCGTTTCCACACCCCTCTCATCGAACCGGACGTGCAGATTTCCCGCATCCGGCTCTCGGACAAGACCTCACGCCTTCACCCACGGCACGTCGTGCCCAAGCCGGGTCAGACGTACGAGTCCGAAGTGCCCGTAAAGGTGCGAGAGTGGATAGCTCCCGCCCTTGCGTCGCCTGACTTTGTGCTTGGCGCGCAACCACCGGCGCAACCGCACAGCTGTGTACTTGTCGAGCGCCCGGTACGCTTTGTTGACGGTCCCTACTTGGAAGTAGTTCGCCCATCCGCGCAGCGAGCGGTTCAGCTTGCCCACCAGCTTTGTGGTATCCTGCCAAGTTCCCGATCGGTCGGTCAGCCCATGGATCTTCTCAACCATGCGCTTGATGCTCTTCTTCGATGGCCGGTATCCCAGGCGCGCCTGGCCGGTTCTCGCCGAATACATCCGCCCAAACGTGTACCCCAGGAAGTCGAACTCCCCTTCCGGGACCTTGCAGATTCGTGTC
>JAAESQ010000056.1 GCA_024229275.1 bacterium
CATTCCAACACTCCGCCTCGGCAAGCACGCCTCTCAATCAGGAGTTCGACCCACTCAGCCATCTTCATGCAAACAACTTAAGGCGCCGCCGGCGACTCGTCTGTCCGGATTCCTTGAATCATCATGTCAGGACATCACCCGCGCAACTCCTCCCCTTAGAGTCAACTCACATGTATCAATGTACATTTCACCACGACCGAGACCAACACACCCTCCGCCCATTCGGGTGACACGGGTCACCCAGGACCGGGTATCTATGAGGTCAACTCGTTTTCCCTCTGATCATCCAGCCCTTCCGGACTGGATTCATTCAGATTCACGATCTTCGCGCCTCGACAGTCGATGATCGGCTACCATCAGTTTCATTAGAGACATCGCGAACCTTGGGAGGGCCGAATGACACCGGACTTGATCCTGTTTCTGTCGATCATCGCTCTGTTCTTCATCCTGGGTTTGCCGTTGATCATCAAGAAGGTGTGGTTACCCGTGGTACTCGAGATAGAGGACTATGAGGAAAGCGATTTCACAGACCGTCAGAGGATCTATTTTGACGACCTCGACGCTGAGATGGTGGCCCTCTACTTCCGCTCAGCACGAACGTACTCCGTCACCAATCTCCAGGGACCGAACCTGGTTCGCACCTATCTATCCGACTCCGACCCCGCGTTGGTGCATGCCATGGCCTTGCGCAGTGAAGCCGGCGCGGTTGAGACTAATGCACTGAACTACATAGAAGTTGCCACGCGGTTTTCGGATGGAACCTCAATATCGACCCGCAACGGCGACATGTCGAGCGTCTTCAGTGAACCACCCCACAACACCGTGGTTATTCGGCGACTACTACGTAACGCGACGGATCTCAAAGCGGATCACGACAGAAGAGTATCCAAGGTGCAGGAGCGCGGCCCCCTCTTCATGGGCGCTGACAAATTGTTTGATGCGATTCAAGAGCATCATGAGCGCTGGTGCA
>JAAESQ010000057.1 GCA_024229275.1 bacterium
CCCCTCGAAAGCAACTTTCGCGACCGGATGGGGATAGAACTCCCGATTCGGGAGGCACGTGAGATTACCGAGGGGATCGATGGTGATCAGTGGGCGCAAAATGAATTCGGTGGTGCGCAGTTAGGGGATGAGCGGTTGAGCAAACGCCTGGTCGATAGTGCTCGGATACAGGCTGAAAAGCCGGGAGATGCCTTCAGTGGGGCGGCGCAAGGCAACTGGCCACTCGTGAAGGGCTACTATCGAATGATCGACCAGCCGGATGATTCCGCCATCACCATGGACGCCATCCTCGCGCCGCACCGTGAACGCACCCTGCAACGGATGCTGGCCCAGCCCACGGTCCTGTGTATCCAGGACGGTACCGATCTGAACTACAACCGCTTGGCACAATGTAAAGGACTGGGTGTGATCGGCACCAATCAGACCAGCGCACAAAGCCGTGGATTACACCTGCACTCCACCCTGGTGGTCACGAGCGATGGGGTTCCCTTGGGTCTACTGGGTGCCAAGTGTGAAGCACCGCAGAGTCAGGAAGAAGAGCAAGAGAAAGCCTCTTCGAGCAAAAAATCCATCGAAGAGAGGAAGAACTTCTGCTGGATAGAGAGTCTGCGCGACAGCAACGCATTGGCCGGTGAGATGGCCTCGACCCGCCAGGTCTGTGTTATGGACAGAGAGGCAGACTTCTATGAACTGTTCTGTGAACCGCGCCACCCACAGGTTGAGCTGTTGGTGCGCGCAAAACATGACCGTCGTACG
>JAAESQ010000058.1 GCA_024229275.1 bacterium
AGGTGCTTGGGGGTAGGGAGTTACGCAATGAGAGTGGGCGGTGTTCGGCGGGGAGAAGTGGACAGCGGTGTCCGAGTTGTATAGAGGGTGTCCGCCCCACATAGCGGTGGTGGCGAGGAGGGTCGCTGGTTGGCGTCTAATGTGATGTTGGGGGCAGGCTGCGGGGGTGTTAGGGGGATAGACGAGCGTTTCGCCTTACTCGGATGTGTCAAGAGTTGAGGAAGCCCGGCGAAACGCAGCGGGAGAGGGTGGGCCGAATACGGGTATTCGCCCTTAGGACGCGGCAGACGGCGTCTGGGGGCCGGTAGGGCGCGCTCTACGTGGCTTGGATGTCCGTGCTTTTGCTTCGCTTGGGCTGGGCGGCCGCGGATCGCGGGCGAGAAGATTTCCGGCGAGATCCGCACAATCCGGCGACGGATGGCACGAGAAATGCGATTTTCCTCACTTTCCGTGCCAAAGCATCGTGAAATGGCGGGCCTCAATGTGAGGTTCTTCTCGGCAATCAGACGTGTTTCGGGTTGACTTGTGCAGAGAGATCGGAGATAATGCGTTAAGGCTAGATAGAAGGACCGCAACGCACGGACGCGTCGAGGCAAGTCATGCCCACTTCACCACTCGCCGACCCCGCCGTGGCAGTCCAGAATCGGCAAAGACGCGATGCCGAGCGACTGATCGAACGACTCCAGCCGATCGCGACTCGGGACCTCACGATCAACTACACGCTGGAGAAGTCGGCGGTCGTTCTGCCCGGGATTCTGGTTCGCTTGCTCACCCTGGCCGTGCTCTTCCGCCTTAACTCGGCCAAGAAGTGGCGTCTCGCCTTGGAGGAGAAGCTCTTGCCCGAGCCGATGCGGCGATGGCTGGGGATTGAAGAACTGAGCGATCTTGTCGAGCTTGCTACGGTCGATTGGATTCCGCCGCGGGTTTTCGCCGATACGCTGGCGTGGCAAGTGACCGAGTGCCTGACGCAATCCGGCATGCCGCAGCCGGTCGCGGTGATTCGGCAGGCAATTCGGGACCTGCTGCTTCGTGACGCGAAGAGTTGCCGGGGTGGGATCGTGCTGGATCGGAGATTCTGGCGGAGGCTCGTAGCTCGGTCGACGCGAACTTGCCCGGTAGATTTGGCCCGAGAGTGTCGCCAGCGCGTCGAATTCGTGCTGGGACAGGTCGATCTATCGGAGAAGATCCAGCAACGCTGGCTGGAGGTTCCCGAGTTGAGCGAAGAAGAGCGAGCCCGGCTGGAAGCCGCCCGGGTGGCCGAACCGAGCGAACGACTGCAAGCGCTCGAAGAGGCCTTCGATCGAGGACACTTCGACTTCGTGACGAACCTGCTGGCGTGTTCCTACAGTCGGCATGGCCGGCGAGCCCACCATCCACTGCTACTTTGGAAGATCTGGATGTCCATGCTGGCCTTCGAGAGTCCGAAGCCGGGGAGTTTCTTGAGCAAAATCGACGATTCGCTGCAATTGCGGCTGTTCCTGGAAGTCATGAGCCACCGGCAGTTGCCTTCCGAACGGCGAATCAAGGGCTTTGCCACCGAGCGAATGGCCCCGGTGATCGACTACCTTCTCCTCTGGCACCAGTTTCTCTTGCTTGGGGACGACCGAATCCAGATCGGAGCCGAATTCGGCACCGACAGCGCCGACATGCACAGCCAGGCCCGCATGAAGACGGATGCGGCCGCCAAGCTGATAACGCCTTTGTTGGGCTGGTTGATCGGAGAGTGCCACGTTTGCCAAGCAACTGGCCGCCGAGTTCCTCGAACGCATGCAGGTGTTTGGCGAGAAGTTCAACAGTTCGACGTTCTACGATCCCGAAGGCAGCGCCCATACCAAGCGCGGCAAGACGGTCCACGGCTACGGCGTGCAGTTCCTGGCCGATTTGCGATTCGGCCTGATCTGGTCGTTCGCCGTCTTTCCGGCGGGCGACGGCTTTCGGCCGCGGATTGCCGATTGGGTGATTGAAACGAAAGAGACCTTTGCCTGGGGGCCGATCCGTTTGACTTCGGATCGGGAGTACACCATCGCCAAGGCGATCCACCAGTGGCACGGCGAGCAGATCTTCCACTACGGCCCGCGTTCGGACGTCGACCGCAAAAAGAAGGGCATCTTTGTCGAAGAGGACTTCGAGGTCCGCGAACTCTATGCGATTTGTCCCAACGATGTGCGACTCAAGCGGAAACCCAACGTCTTTGTGCGGGGTTCCAGCGAGCAGTGGCGTTATCAGGCGAAAAGGAGCGACTGCCGCGACTGTCCGCTCCGGGGGAGGTGCACCAAAGGTAAAGGTGCGAGGATGCTATGTGTCAACGTCTATCGGGAAGACTTGGCAATCCACGCAGCCCGGATGAAGGCCGACCCCGAACGGACACGAGGCCTGATGGGTCGGCACCGGGCGATGAGCGAAGGGCTGGTGAACGTCCTGATGAACCACCACGGCGTACGACACGCCTCCTGGAAGGGCCTGACCCTGGCACGACTCCAGGTAGGGCTGGCCATCATCATGCAGAACACACTAAAATGGCACAAGATCCGACAAGGACAACTCCAACCAATGACCCTCAAACCCGCCGCGTGATTTGAAACCGACGAAGCCGGCTAACCGTCAATCCACATCAGACCGATTTCGCCGGGCTTCCTCAGGAGTTGACCCCGAATCCAAGTTGTCAAAGATCTTGTTCGTGGGATGACTTTTTTGACCCCAGGCCACCGATTCAAGAATCGGTGCTACCGGCTGACGAGAGCGCCCCGTCATCCCCCGGACCTGCGCATAAGGTATTTCTTGAACGAACTAGCTCTTGGGGTCCTCCTTAACCGACAGTCAGGCAAGGCGTGACGCAAGCTCGTGATACCTTGGGTGGTGACTCGCGTGCCGCTGAG
>JAAESQ010000059.1 GCA_024229275.1 bacterium
ACCTACAACGCGGACGGTACTCCCGCAAGCCATACAGATTTCAATGGCGCGACGCGCACATTCGAGTACGACCGCAACCAGCGCTTGACCCGTCGTGCCTATCCCGACGGCTCCCAGGTCACCTTCAAGTACACGTCGTCCGGGCAGCGGGAAAGCGCCACGGACGCCCGCGGCATCACCGCGTACTCCTACGATCTCCGGGATCGGCTGCTCGAAAAGGTCGATCCCAACGGCTACAAGCTCTCTTACGAGTATGACCTCCAGGGCAACCGTACGAGCTTGGCTGCAACTGTCGGTGCCGAAGTCTACACCACCACCTACGGCTACGACCCCCTCAATCGTCTGGAGACTGTCACCGACTTCCAGGGCCAGGTCTACAACCTGGCCTACGACGAGAACGGCAACCGGGCGAGTCTGGTATTTCCCAACTCGGTCACGACTACCTACACCTATGACCCGTTGAACCGGCTGACGAACCTGTCGAGCTCGACCGGCGTCGGCGAGGTCTTGCAGAGTTACCAATACAGACTCGAGGCGGCAGGCAATCGCACACGGATCGATGAGCACGACGGCAGGGCGCATCACTACAGCTACGACGATCTCTACCGGCTGACGCAAGACAAGGTTACCGATCCGGCCGATGCGCTGGTGTACCAGCGGAACTTCTCCTACGACCCGGCCGGGAATCGGTTGGAGCAGGTGGTTGATGAGGCTGACGGGCCGACAACCAGCGCCTCGACGTATGACGATCGAGATCGTTTGCTGACAACGGATGCGACGCCCTATGGCTGGGATACCAATGGGAATCTCATCAGCCATGATGGGAGCAGCTATGGGTGGGATTCTGAGAATCGGCTAAGGTCGGTGACACTGGCTGATGGGACCCTTGTCGAGACCGCTTATGACGCGGATGGAAATCGCGTCAGCACGGCTGTCATGCCGCCGGGTGGGCCGGCTACCGCAGTCGACTACTTGGTCGATACGGCTGGATTCCTGAGCCACGTCGTGGCGGATGTGGTCGGCGAGTCGGTGCAGGCGCTTTACACTCGAGCGGATGATCAACTGATCGGACTGCATCGGCCGGCGTTGGGTACCTCGAAGTACTACCACTCTGATGGGCTGGGGTCCGTCCGGGTGCTGTCGGATAACGCAGGGGTGGTCACCGACCGATACAGCTTCACCGCGTTTGGAAGCCTGCTCGAGCACAGTGGATCGGATTTTCAGCCGTACCGGTTTGCGGGAGAGCCGTTCGACCCGAGCATCGGTTTCTACTACAACCGTGCAAGGTGGCTCGATGTGGCGGGCGGACGTTTCCTGACGTTCGACCCATTCCCGTCCATCGATTTCGAGCCTTCAACCCTGCACCGCTACACGTACACCAGCTTGAACCCGGTCAACTTCGTTGATCCTTCAGGATTGTTTTTTTCTAGTGGTTCTAACGAATTCAGCATGGTCGCCGTCATTCATGAGCTTGTCGCCGCTATCAACGTCGTCGCCTTCGCGGTAAACACTGTCAAGGCTACTGGTTTTGGTCT
>JAAESQ010000060.1 GCA_024229275.1 bacterium
CTATCCGTGCCAGCAAGCAGCGATTACCGGCACTCAGTTTCTTCTGCCTGGGATGATGCTGCTTGGGCTGCACTCCGTGGCCAAGATGATCAAACGGTTCTTTCCAGGCGGCTACCGTGGCGCTTGGGTCGGCGGAATCGTGCTGTTGATCGTCGTCGGAGGAGGCGGTGCACTGTTCAGCTGGAGAATCAACCCGGAGCCGGTACCTGGATTTACAGAAGGGTACACAACCAGTGAATCCGGTGTTCGAAATACCTCCTCGTTGAAACAGGCGCAACACATCCCCTCGCCACACCGGGTTGTTGCCGTTCATCATACGGAAGCCACGAGTTGGGATTTCTCATGCACGAGTTCTGGCGCTTGTGGCTCGTACTACGGCGACGACGCCTATGTCGATCAGGTTTACGTGGACGCAATGGTGGAAGAAGGCCTCAAGCAGCTGACGGGCGAAGGCAATGTTACCGACGCATGGCAAGTGCTGCTTCCCGACTATGTCAACGGCGAAACAATCCTCTTCAAGTTGAACTTCAACGATTCCATCATGGGCGGTGGTGTATCCGGCTACGGTGACAACGACGCCTATGTCGATGCCTTGCCGCAGATCGTGAACTCCCTAGTGTCTGGTCTGTTGAGTTTTGGAGTTGCGGAGTCCGACATCTGGCTTTTTGACGGCTCGCGATACATAACGGACCGTTTTCGCAGTCGCCTGCACTACTCGGAACTTGGTTGCTTCGATCGCTACGGTAACGGTGTTGACGTACTGCCGACGACCTTCGCTGAGATCCAAGAGGTTGATTTCTCCAGCTCGGGTTACGGCGGCACTCACTACATCGCAGATCCGGTCGTATTGGCTGACTACGTGGTGAACATGCCCATCATGAAGCGGCATGGAGGAGCGGGGATCACATTGGCGCTGAAAAATCACTTAGGGAGTGTCAACGGATTTGTCTCTGGATCTCACAGTATGCACGACTACTTCTACCTCTCTGGAGGATCGTATTCGCCGACGGTCAATCCGATCGTCGATATCAACGCCAATTCACATATCAGAGACAAGACGATTCTGGTGCTTGGCGATGCATTGTACGGTGCGTGGCCGGACAACAATGAACCGCCACGGCGATGGAGTTCGTTCGACAATGAATCACCCAACATGCTCTTTTTCGGCGTTGATCCTGTGGCCGCTGATTCGGTCATGACGGACTTCCTGAGGCGAGAAGGCAACTTCAGTGCGGCAGCCAACGACATTCTTGAGGTGGCTGCCGATGCCGGTCTCGGCGTCTATGAGCAGTGGAATAACCCGGACGATCGCGAGTATCAGATCATTGACTACATCGAAATCGAGATGAGCAATCTGATTTTCGCTGACGGTTTCGAAAGCGGTACTGTTGGAGCCTGGTCAGGGGTAAGTTAGTTGGCGGCACATTAGTAAGCTTGGCTCGTGAGTCCTGAGTCCATGTTCACTGCCGGCTATACTTAGTCGCATGAACCAGCACAACGAAGGAAATCGACCGCCTGGCGGTATGTGGCAGCGGGCACTGTGGTTTGCCGACCGGACCCCTGAGGCACGTAATCGTTACGTGGACCTACTGCGTGCTCTTTCGATCCTTGCAGTCGTTCTTGGTCATTGGCTGATCTCAGCGCCCTACTTTGCAGAGGGATCGCCGGCGTACAGTCATCTGCTTGATCTCGCTCCATGGTCACAGTGGCTGACGTGGATTTTTCAGGTCATGCCGGTATTTTTCTTCGTCGGCGGGTTCTCCAACGGAGTTTCTTGGCAGTCGGCTCAGAGCAAGGGTGTGAGCTATCGGGATTGGTTCGATAGCCGTGCCCGGCGATTGATCGGTCCGGTGTTGCCTTTGCTTCTAGCCTGGGGTGCGATGGCGGCGATTGCGCATTCCAATGGAGTCGGCGCGGGCATGATCTTCATCGGTTCGAAAGTCGCGCTCATTCCGGTGTGGTTTCTCGCTGTCTACATCATGGTTGTTGCCCTCGTGCCGCTGACTTTCGCCGCATGGCAACGATGGGGTTTCGTCTCCGTCGTGATTCCGGTGTCAGCTACGGCACTGGTGGATGTCGCGTTCTTCTCCGGCGGTATCGGGGCTCTCGCCTGGATTAACTATCCATTCGTGTGGCTGTCGGTGCACCAGCTTGGGTATGCGTGGCGTGACGGAAAACTGTCGGGTGTGCGAATCGGGGCTCC
>JAAESQ010000061.1 GCA_024229275.1 bacterium
CAGCGGAGGTACGCAGCTAGGGTCGTTCCACCGGGAGGTCCGGAGAAGGGACGGCGGCGAAGGAGCCAGGCAGGAAGACCCCGGGAGACGGCGTTTCGGCCTTCATGGTGTGCCAACCACCGCCCCTGCATGAAGCACTGGGGGTCGATCCTGATGACCTTCTCTCTGGCAAGGATACGGCTATTGCCGGAGAACCATCGAGGGTGATGCACGTTGCCGCCTGGGGAAAAATGGTCCTGAGTCATGACCGGTGAAGTTCTACGCCGTCCGATGGTCGGTAGTTCGAACGTATAAGCCTCAGGTGAAATCGTTCTGACGATGCGGCGGTGAAGAGAAGGCTGCCTTGGCCGCCTCTTCCTTGAGGACAACAGCAGAAACGGAGTAGCGGCGTCCTGGAAACGGAACGTCGTGAAAGTGGAAACCGATTGAAGACGGAGAACGACAAAGACCGCATGTGGAAAGTTAGCCGCGACGGCTGAAGCCACCAAATCGGCTGGCCCGGGCTCTTGCCGGGAAAACCGACGCGTCGCTAAGACACACCCTCCAATAGGTCGGACGTCCGAACTTCGTGATTGCAACATGTGAAAGGCACACCATGCCAAAGAAACGGAAAGTGCATTCGTTGACCGGCAGGATCGACCTGCGGTTAATGCACCAAGCCTTCAAGGCGGTGAAGCAGAATCGTGGAGCAGCCGGGATCGACAAGGTAAGCGTCAAAATGTTTGATGCGAACCGTGACGAAAATCTCGCGGCACTAATGAAGGACCTCAAAGCCGGGACCTTCCGGCCACGGCCCTTGCGTCGCAAGATGATCCCCAAAGGCCCCGGCACGACCAAGCTTCGCCCGTTAGGAATACCCGTGGTTCGTGATCGCGTGGCCCAAGAAGTGATACGTAGGCTTCTGGCCCCGATCTTTGAACCGCAGTTTCACGATGCGTCCTTTGGGTTCATACCAAAGCGTAACTGCCACCAGGCCATCGAGCGGGTACTCGAACTCCACGGACAAGGCTATCGAGTAGTACTCGACGCTGACATCCAAGGATTTTTCGATCAGATCCCGCATCAGGTCATCATGGCGGCGGTCGCCGAGGAAGTGGCCGATGGGAACATCCTGCGCTTAGTCGAGAAATTTCTCACTGCCGGAGTGATGGAGAACGGAGTCTTTAAGCCAACCACGGTAGGAACGCCGCAAGGCGGAGTCGTTTCTCCGCTTCTGGCGAATATTGTGCTGAATCACCTCGACTGGAAGCTTCACGAAGGGGGATATCACTTTGCGCGATATGCCGACGACTTCGTTGTTGTCTGCCAGACGAGACAGCAGGCGCAAGAGGCATTGACACTCGTTGAGCATGTGCTCGAAACCGACTTAGGGCTATCACTTAGCTCGGAAAAGACAGAGATCACAACCTACGGGAAAGGTTATCAATTCCTGGGGTTCTTTCTCTCGTCTCGGTCACGACGCATGCGAGACAAGTCCGTGCAGAAATTCAAAGCGAAAGTGCGGGAACTCACCATCCGGAAACACAACCTGGATCAGAAGGCCATTGAGAAACTCAACCAAGTTATCAGAGGTACGGCTCAGTATTTTGGCACCAGCTTTTCGACAAATCGTTGGAACTTCCAGAAACTGGACTCGTGGATTCGGATGCGGCTTCGCAGCATGAAGCTCAACCGGAAAAACTACAACGACAATCGCAAACTACGTGTTGGCTACTTTCGCCGTAAACTTGGATTACTAACGATGGAACAATACTGCACCTACCTAGACCGGCATGGCATAGCGCATCGTGTGATTCCTCGACGTGGGGCAACTTCGATTGGGGTCGCCCGGTGAGCGACCCTCACGCCGGTAAATATGGGGAATTGACCCCATTGCGACAACGGGGAGGTGGTGGCTGGCAACCCCAGCCACTGCTTTACCCGCTGCGTGAGCCGCAGTGGTTCAGGACTAAGTCTACCTTTAGAAGAAACGGTGAAGCTAGGAAAGGAGGGCGAATGAAAAGCTAAAGCCTACCTGTGCAAGTCCGTGCTTGTACAGAACTTCCTGCTCGAACTTCGCGATTTTCAGCGGAGGTACGCAGCTAGGGTCGTTCCACCGGGAGGTCCGGAGAAGGGACGGCGGCGAAGGAGCCAGGCAGGAAGACTCCGGGAGACGGCGTTTCGGCCTTCATGGTGTGCCAACCACCGCCCCTGCATGAAGCACTGGGGGTCGATCCTGATGAC
>JAAESQ010000062.1 GCA_024229275.1 bacterium
AGTCATATTTGATCGGTCGTGATTGCCATCCCGCCACGACTTCTGGACGTCTTTTGGCCATTTTGGCTGGGTGCTAGCTGTAGGATGTATTCGAATTGGGCGTGGCGTGTCATCCGGGAGTGCTAGCTCGGTCGACGGGAAAGGGGCCTCTCGTGCAGAATAACTTGGTTGAGTTTGCGTAGTCTTCCACCAAGAAACCCGTGCACGAGAGGTTCCCTGATGAATATGATGACCCAAGAAGAGTTGTTGCTCAAGGCTCAGATGCAGTTCGACGCGCTCAAGCAGTCGATTCTTGACCATACAGAAGATCAAACGCGGATCGATCGGGTGGAGAGAAACGTCGTTGCCAATCTGCTGTCATCGGGCCTGACACTGCTGCAGGCCTTTGTGGCAGGAGCCGGCACGGGAGATGAGGGAGAGCAGGTTTCACAAGGTGATCGCACCTTGCAGCGCAGCGATGAGCCACGAAAACGGTGGTACCGCTCGGTGTTTGGCAAGCTACCCATAGTACGTTGGGTGTACGCTCGAGGCGCAAAGAAGAAAATCGAGTATGCTCCGACCGATGCCCGGTTGGGATTGCCGCGGGGCGAATACTCGTATGTGCTTGAGGACTGGTCACAAAGATTGTGCGTCAAGGAGCCGTTTGCGGAAGGGGTCGATGGCCTGAGTTCGATCCTCGGTGTGGCGCCGAGCGTGGAGACGGCCGAGGAAATCAACCGGCGGATGGCCGAGCATGCCGAGGCGTTTCGGATCCAACAGCCGACCCCGCCGCCGACTGAGGCGGAGACGATTCTGGTCGCCACGGCCGATGGCACGAGTGTGCCGATGGTAGGAGAGGACCGTAGCGAAGCTCCTCATCCGCAGGCCAACGGACGTAGCGGCGCGACACGGCGAGCTTACGTGGGCGCGGTGTACTCGATCGAACCGTTTGTCCGCAAGCCGCAAGACGTGCTGAACGAATTGTTCCGCGACGAGGCTTCGACACGTCGTCCTCGTCCGCAAGGGAAGCGGTTGTGGGCGGAGATGGCAGCGACCGTGGGGGGAAGCGTAATGTCCGGCAGCGATCACGTCTTTGTGGAATTGGCCATCGACGTGAAGACTCGCGATCCTGATGATCTGAAGACCTTAGTCTGTTTGATGGACGGCGAACGGAAGTTGTGGGATTTGAAGCAAGAGTGGCTGGGACGAGCCATCGAAATCTTGGATTTCTTTCATGCGCTGGAACGCATTCGAAAAGTTTCCAAAGTGGTCCAACCCGAAGACAAATCGCATCGGGAAGTATGGGTCACCGACCAGACGCGGGACTTACTCAATGGGAATGTCGGGACGGTGATTCGCCGTTGGCGTCGGCTGAAGCGCAAGGCCGAGAAAGCGAAAAGTTGGACGTCGGAGAATCTGGAAACCGTATCCTCGGCGATCACCTACTTCACCAACAATCGCCATCGAATGTGCTACGACGAGTATCTCTCAAAAGGCTACCCGATTGGCAGCGGCGTAGTGGAAGGTGCCTGCCGCAATCTGGTCAAGGACCGTCTGGACTGCACCGGCATGCACTGGCGTCTGGCCGGCGCACGGGCCATGCTGAAAACGCGTGCGTTGTACTTGAACGGAGAATGGGATGACTTCGTTGAGTTTCGCATCCAAAGAGAACAACAAAGTCTCTACCAGAACGCAGCATAAGACCCGGCGGCATGGCGGTCACGACCTTTGCGAAACGACCGATCCGGGAGTACTTCGCCTTCAATTCTTCAAGCTTCTTTTCGTGTGGCATAGAAGTATACTTCGCATCTAGAATCATAATCAGTTCAGGTTCCGATAGTTCCTCCGTTTGCGAGAATACCTCGATAGCAATGTCGGGCGTACGCTGGTGACCGGCGCC
>JAAESQ010000063.1 GCA_024229275.1 bacterium
CTGCACCCAGCCCACGCTGTATCCTTACGGATACGGAGCCTCACGGCTCTACCGGCCTTCGGCCGGGCGTCGGTTCCTACCTCTTGCGCCCTGGGCACTTGCGCCAATGCTCGACGTACCGAAGGGTACGCCTCCGCTTGTCGCAAGCACCAGAACATCAAGATCTTGGCACATCTCATCCGGCAGAATTACTCAGTTTAGGTTTCAATTTTCGAGGGACCAAGATAGCGGTGGCGAAGCTGAATGGCAATGGTGATGCGGAGCAACGGCTATGCGGGGCGAGTGATAAGTGAAGTTGGAGCGAGGCTACCTGCCGATTAGCACGTGAGTTTCGAACCACGAAGAGCACAAAGAGCGCAAAGTTAGCACGAAGAAAAAGTTAGGGCGGCTCGTTGAGCCGCTTTACTCGATCCCAATGACGCACATTCCCCCCTCCCCCAGAATTGTCATCCTGAGCGAGCCTGCGAGCCGAAGGATCTCCCCTTGAAATAAGCAGTATGCAGCCGTGTGACTCGCCGCAATCAAGGCGGTCATTACTGGAACGGGAGATCCGTTCGACTTCACTGCGCTTCGCTCAGGATGACAACCTTTTTACGCCATTGTCATTCTTTGAGTATCCGCCGCGAATGCCGCCTAGCAGTGCTCAGAATGACAATTGGGTTGGCTGACTCCGCCCCCAGCTCTTCAGCGGTTCGAAGAACCGCCCAAATTCTACTCTTTGTGCCGTCTTCGCGTTCTTCGTGAGCTTCGTGGTTCAAAACCTCACGCGCATCTAGGTTTTGTAGGGCATTCACCCCTCACTCCTGCACAAGTCTCCATCGTATGCTTGATGCACGTCATGAAGATCCTTCTAGCAATCGTCGTACTCACCGGGCTGGCGTTGGCGGGGTCACGTCGGTCGACGGTGATCAACGGCCGGCCATTTGCGGTTCGGGCACTGTTCAGTGGGGCCGAGTACGTCGTCATAGGATTGCTTTTGGGTGGTCATTTCATCGATTTGATTGATGAAGTGACGATCCACCGACTGCGTCCTTTCATTGCTGTGGCTCTTGGGTGGGTTGGGTTTCTCTTCGGCCTTCAGTTCGATCGGCGCACGGTGATGAGTTTGCCCGCTGGATTCCTCGGGATCTCGTTTGTGCAAGCTGCGGTGACGGTGGTTGTTGTTGCTCCGGTCATGGGTTGGGTTCTGACATCGTTCTTTGGGATTGCCGGTCTTGCTCTGATACTGGCAGTACTGATGTTGGCCGCTTCAGGGGCGTGTTCGGGTCATACCGGGGTGGCATTTTCTCGGCGCGGATCGGACGTGCGGTCGCGCCACGTGTCGACTCTGATGCGTTTCATTTCGAGTCTTGACCCGGTGGGTGGTGTGTTGCTGTTCGGTGGTGCGATGACTCTGCTGGCGGTGCATCCGTTGGGATCTGACAGCCTTCCGTGGTCCATTCAATGGCTGGTTGTCGTAGTTTGTCTGGGACTGCTCAGCGCCTGGATCTTTGTGTCGCTCACTCTAACCCGCACCAGCCAGCCGGAATTAGGACTCTATCTGATCGGCATAATCGCTTTGGCGAGTGGGGTCGCGTTGGGATTGGGACTGTCGATTCTTCTAGTTGGATGCGTTGGCGGTGCGACGGTTGCCAACTTGACCCATGTCCGATCGGTGCGCGGACGTGTGATGGACCTGATGGCGCGAGGTGAACGCTTCCTGTACCTGCTGCTGCTGGTGCTGGTTGGTGCAATGTGGAGCCCACCCTCCTGGGTGATTGTCGGTGCCGCGTTGATTCTGGTGATGGTGCGGCTTGTGGGCAAAACTGTCGGCGGACGAATTGCAACGCGCAGATTGGCAGAGCGCCATCCACCAACGCCGTGGATTGGCTTGGGGCTCGTGTCGCAATCCGGCATGGCAGTTGCGATCATCGTCGAGTACGAATTACTCGCACCGGATCCCGTGAGGGATACCGTAGCGAGCGTGGCTGTTCTTGCTGTCATCATCAACGAACTGGCCGCTCCCTGGCTTGCAGCTATGTTGTGCCGTAGTGACGAGGAGTCTTCGCCTTGAAGAGGCGCCTACTCACGCTCGGGGCAGTAGCCACTCTCGGGGCACTGATTCTCTGGATTGGGCGATCCCGCCACGTGGGCGATGCTGCCGAGAGCAC
>JAAESQ010000064.1 GCA_024229275.1 bacterium
AGCGGACCTGCCGTCAACGGTCCTTTGTTGTCCTCGGCTTGGTCACTGCCGGATCTCCGCAGAATCGCTCGAATTCTCGCCAACAACTCACGAGCGTCAAACGGCTTCGGCAGGTAATCGTCAGCGCCCATCTCGAGTCCGACGATACGGTCCGTCATGTCTCCACGAGCGGTCAGCATCAGAATTGGAACCCGGCTCGCACCACGCAGCCGCCTGCACACCTCGAGCCCATCGAGTCCGGGCAGCATCAGGTCAAGAATCACCAGCTCGTGTCCGCTCGACTGAGCCGCTTTAAGGCCGGCCTCACCGTCGTGCACGGCGTCGACTTCGAAACCATGTGGTGTCAGATAGCGTTGCACCAGCGCCACCAGTTTCTCGTCGTCGTCGATCATCAAAAGCCGAGTCATCTCCACCTCATGCTACATGCTCAACCCTCCCTAAGCGCAAACTCAGGGAGGGTTCGCCTCAAGTGTCAGCTTTTTGTCCTAGTGGCCGCTATGTATACCGTGACCGGAGCCGTGGTGCTCCTTCGCGTTCTCATGTGCTTTCTTTAGGTGTTCAGTCAGTTTCGCCCGCTGCTCGTCGTCAAGTGAGTTGACGAATGCAACCAGTTCGTCAGACACCGAGTATGCGATCCCTCGCGCCGCCTCGATGTGCTCGTCGATTGCTAGCCGAACCTCGGCGGAGTTGATGTCACCACTCTCGAGCTGGGCCAGGATCGCATCGGCATGTGCTCCATGGTCGCTCATAGCCGCATGAAGTTGCTCCTGAACTACGGTATGTGCATTCTCCAGGTACTGATGCTGCGTCTCCGTAAGATCAAGTTCCTCGATAAAGTCCTTCATCATGCAGTGCATCCCGGCGGCGCCGCCGAAATGCCCGCCGCCGTGCGCAAACAGCTTGCCGCCCGGGCCTGCCGTCACGTATCCTGCCAGCCCAACCAGGCAGAACGTGAGTACGATCGAGCCCACAATGATCAGTCGTTTGTCGGTCATTGAATCCTCCATGCTGTGTTTTTGAGTGGGTGTTGTCCCTCACTCAAACATCAAGATGGGGACCGTCGTTTTCACACTGATGCCGGTACTGCTTCAGATTGCTAAGAACTGTTGCAGTATGTTGCGATGTCGATAGAAGTTCCACAGTAGCTGCGGGCACGATCGCGAACACGCTACGGAGCCTGATCGTCTACCTTCTGTCGTTTTTCTATGCTCATTGGTTGTTCAGACTACGCCACGTCCAGGGCATCCACCGGAGACAGGCGCGACGCTCGCCGCGCTGGAAGAACGCCGAAAACCAGACCCGTGGTGACAGAGAAGAGCACCGCGAAGCTGACGGTTTGCAGCGAAAACAGAGTCGCCAAACCGAGATGGGATTGCGCAAAGTGGCAGCTGATCGCGCCAAGTACCACGCCGATCAATCCTCCGCCGATGGCAAAGCCAAAAGCTTCGATCAGGAATTGCAGCAGAATGTCGCGCCGCCGGGCGCCTACCGCCAATCGCAGCCCGATCTCTGAGGTCCGCTCACGCACCGACAGCAGCATGATCGCAAGAATGCCGAATCCGCCCAGCAGTAGCGCGATCCCGCTGGTCCACAAGATCAGCATTTGAAATGAACGTCGGGTTTCCTCGACCGTAGTGATCAGCGCTGCCTGATTGCTGATCGAGAAGTCATCGATGAGTCGGCGGCGGTCGAGCCGGTGTTGCCGCCGTAACGTTTCCCGAATCGAGGTCTCCGCGGTGTTCAGCGAGGCGCGGTCGCGGGTCTGCACGTAGATGACGTCGAGGTGGCGAATGTTGAGAATTCGCCGAAGCGCGGTACGCAATGGTATGACCAGCAGGTCGTCCTCGTTCGCCCCGTCCCGACTTTGTCCCTTCGGTGCGAGCGTGCCGATGATCTCGATCTG
>JAAESQ010000065.1 GCA_024229275.1 bacterium
AGTCTTTGAGGGAGATCCGCTCATCCAGGACACGAGGGTTTCGGTAGGTTCGTGTCAAGCTCTTGAGCGTGATCCGTCGCCACGCGGATGCCGGGCGGGCGTAGATCTCCGCCAGCATCTTGCGCGTACGCCTTCGGAGCGTGAGGAATCGAATCCCCTGCCGATCGAGCTTGGCGAGATTCCCGTAGGTCGTGAGCTGCGAATCGAAGACGAGCTCTTTGGGGATATGGCCGGTCTGCTGCTTCCAGAAGTCCACAAAGCGCAGGATCTCATCGGCACGCTCTGACTTCGACATCGCTGAGTTGGAGTAGCAGAGCACGCGTTGTTCAGCATCGCGGGCGAGGAAGACGAGAACCCCCTTCTGGCTGCGGCTGCGTCGTGAAACGTAGTGTTTGTCCAGAGGCTCCTTCTCGGTGTTCGCCGCGACCGTGTGGAAGTCGAGATCAATGGAGCTCCCGCGTGCCAGACCAGCCTTCTGGACGTGCACGAACCACTCTTCCATGAAGTGGAGGTTCGCCTTGCTCCCGATTCGAGAGGAGTAGGCAGCGAGATAGGAACGCTCGGGAATGGCGTTGAGGCCTGCGAAGAGAGCCAGCCCTTCATCGAAGACGAGGTCCATGACGTGGCTCTTGCGCTCGGTGCCGATCAGCTTGAGAGCGAGCAG
>JAAESQ010000066.1 GCA_024229275.1 bacterium
CAATTGCGTGAATTCATCGAGGGTGATGAACGCCGGCAAATTCATTGGAAGCAGACCGCCCGTCAGCAACGTCTGATCACTGCAGATCGTCAGCGCCCGGTGTCGGAACCGGTCTTTCTCGTTATCGACTCTCTGGTGAACGATCCGTTAGATCCCGCGGTTCGGGCCCGATTTGAACAATTGGTCAGCAGAGCTGCAACGGCTGTGATTCGAAGAACCTCTCGAGGAGAAGGAGTTGGCCTGATGATCGGTGGCCGGCTTGTGGAGGCCGTGAACTCGCCGAGACGCGCCGCCTCCCTGCTGCGCCCATTGGCCGAAGTCAAGCTCGAGAAGCTGCCGACGGAACGGGGAGCTGGTCTGCGAGCCGACTCAGCGGTTGGACTGTCAACATGAAACTGAGTGACTCCTCCGCGCGACGTCGACTGGGTGTACTCATGCTGTGGGCTGTACTGCCGCTGCCGTTCACCCTCATGATCCTGCCGCCATTCTATTTCGCAGTCATCGCGGCCGCGCTGTTCATGATTTTGGTGCCAACCAGTTCTCTGAAGCTGTCCTTCACTCTGAAGAACGTCGCGGGAGTCCTCATTGTGTTGGCAGTCCTGGCCGCCGGCGGTCTTCGTGTGGGCCCCCTTCGTCCCCTCGGACACCTCTTACTGCTCCTGCTCGCCATTCGAGGGTTAATGGCCGGGACCCGCAAAGAAACCCAGCAGGTTCTGCCACAACTCGGTGTCGTCTGGATCGTCTCCATTGCATCGTCAACACATCTCTTGTTGTTCGCTTATCTCGTGGCATCGGCCGTCGTCGGGTGGTGGCTCGGAATGCGTCTTCTTCTAGAAAGTCTGAGTCCAGGCGGCATTGCACGGTCTGGGGTTATCTTTCCTCGGCTGAAACACGCGGCTATAGCAGGAATTGTCGCCTTTCTGATCGGCCTCCCAATCTTTGTTTCCATGCCCCGACTGAGATCTCCGTGGATCGCCGGTCTTGCGGGCGCGCGTGGTGTTTCAGGCTTCTCGAGCGCGATCGAACTTGCCAGCGTGGGTGAAATTCAAGAATCGAAGGACATTGCAATCGTCGTCAGATCGTCAGATGGTTCGCAGCTCGACCCAGAATGGCTTCGACTGCGAGCGACAGCGTTCGACCTACAGCGCACCGGAGTGTGGTCTGCCCGGAGCAATGAATTCGAAGTCCTCCCTCGGATCGACGGACGTTATTGGCTGGATCCCAGCCGAACCGATCTGCGCGGTTGTACCGAACTCGAGATCGACATGCTCTCAGCGGAGCGCTTTCTCTTCGTTCCCTACGGCACTGTGGCAATCCAAGCACCACGCCGAGTCGGGGTAGATTCCGCCGGTGGTGTCGTTACAGGATGGCGTCGTAGAGTATTGAGCTACAAAGTCTGGGTACCTTCGGAACCTGTTCCCCTCAAGGACCAACCGACCGTAGCCGATCTTCATGTCCCACGGCCACGTCCCGAAATTACTGAGCTGGCACGCACTACCACGGGCGAATCACCCGCACCCGACCACGCAGCCGTTACCCTGCAAAACTACCTCAAGGACAACTTCGAATACAGCTTGACGAATGAGGCTCGATTCAGCCCCGACCCAGTAGCGTGGTTCCTTCTCGAGGGTAAAAAAGGGCATTGCGAGTTCTTCGCTGGGTCGATGGTCATCATGCTGCGAATGCTCGAGATCCCAGCTCGCATGGTCGGCGGCTACTATGGTGGCACCGTAATGGGGCGAGGAAGCGAAGTCTTCGTTCGCCAGTCCAATGCCCATGCCTGGGTCGAAGTGTGGCTGGGAGCAGACAGAGGCTGGGTCGTCTACGATCCCACACCATCTGCAGGAATTCCCATCCTCGGAACGGTTTCTGGGTTGAACCGCCTCCGGTGGGCATGGGATTGGCTCGTGGTGAACTGGGACCGGTGGGTTGTGGGCTTTGGCCTCAGCCAACAGGTCATTCTTGTCAGTGAAACGATGGAACTCATCGACCTTGCGGTTCAGGGCTTCAGGTGGTCTCATGGTGTGTGGGCCGCGTTCATTCTCGGCGGCGCAGCTGCAACTTTTCTTGGTAGACGCAGGTTGGCCAAGTTCTTCACCAACCAGAAGGGCCTGCGTCGCCTTCCTGCTTCGACCGAGCTGACACGGGTTGTGACAATGCTCGAGAAGGCCGGAGAGACCATCCGACCGGGAGAAACATGGCGCAGGATCGGTCGCCGCGCTCGTTCGAAATGGCCTCAGGCAACGGCCCCGCTCGATCAACTCGTTCGATTGGCTGAACACGAACTCTATGGTGAACGGGCGCTCGCCGCCGATCACCGAGACCAAACTCGACAGGCCCGTGTGGCATGGCGGAGTGCGCTTGACTGAGCCGATCGATCTGAGGGCTGTGCAATACCAGTGATTTGCTTGTCGCACAGGCGGAGGGCTTCTATGATGGATGCGATGCAGATAACAACTCGATGGATAGGGCTCGCGGTGTTGGCGCTGGCGCTTGCATCGCCGGCCAGTGCCACAACAGAGGTCGTACTGATCAATCTCGTTGATACGATTCAGCCGGCCTCCCAATCGATCATTGAACGCGGCTTGGCAGATGCAGCGTCTCTCGGTGCGGAACTGGCGGTGCTGCAGTTGGACACACCGGGCGGCCTGGTCGATACGACGCGGGAAATCACCAAGGCGATCACAACGTCCCCGGTCCCGGTGGTTGTATTCGTCAGCCCGGCAGGCGCTCGAGCCGCATCAGCGGGCTTTTTCTTGCTGATGGCAGCCGATATCGCCGCAATGTCACCCGGCACCAACACCGGCGCTGCCCATCCCGTCCTGATGCCGATGATCCCGGTGCAGCAGAGCGAGCCGTCGGACACCATGGTAGAGAAGGTCACCAACGATGCCGCCGCCATGCTCCGCTCACTGGTTGAGGGACGCAAGCGGAACAAGGAGCTCGCGGTGCGAGCGGTCACTGAGAGCCTATCCTTCACTGCAGAAGAGGCTCTTAAAGAAGGACTTATCGATTTTGTCGTATCCGACCTGGACGAACTCGTCGCCGAACTCGACGGACGCGAGATCACGCGCTTTGACGGAACGACCCAGCTCCTTGAACTCGAAGGCTGGCAGCTCGTGGAGATAGAACCGACGACCACCGAGCAGTTCCGTTCGCTCCTTGCCAAACCACTCATCGCCCTGATCCTGATGGCCTTGGCCGGGATCGGCATCTACACCGAGATCACTCACCCTGGGGGAATTCTTCCTGGGGTTGTCGGAGTCATTGCCCTACTTCTCTTTTTGTACACGACTTCGGTGCTGCCGGTGAACTGGCTCGGCGTAGCGCTAATCGTCCTCGCACTCGGATTGTTTGCACTCGAGGTAAAGGTCGCGAGCTACGGTCTATTGACGGTCGGCGGTCTGATCTGTTTTGTTGCGGGAGCGCTCATGCTTTTCGATACACCGATTCCAGACATGCGCCTATCTCTAGGTATGGTTCTGCCGACAGCAATCATGGTGGCGGCCATTGTCGCGTTCTTAGTGTCACGCGTTATCAAGGCGCATCAACAAGTTCCCGTCACCGGCAAGGAAGGTCTTGTCGGTGAGATCGGCCTCGCTCTCTCCGAACTGTCATCGGAGGGCAAGGTCAAGGTGCATGGCGAGTACTGGGACGCACAAACTCTCGGCGGGCAGACCATCGCCCAAGGATCGAGAGTTCGTGTAGCAGAAGTCACCGATCGCCGTATCACCGTTGAGCCTGTAAACGACTGAGGGAGGCAACATGCAGTTTTTCACCACCGGTGCCGGAATCGCGATCTTCGTAGTTCTTTTCCTGCTCTTCAAGTGGGTCAACATTCTCAATGAATACGAGCGCGGTGTTATCTTCCGCCTCGGACGCGTCCTAGACAAACCGAAGGGTCCCGGCATCATCTTCGTGTTGTGGCCACTCGATCGCCTAGTGCGAATGAGCCTGCGGACAGTGGTGCACGATATTCCACCACAGGATGTCATCACTCGTGACAACGTTTCCGTGAAGGTCAATGCAGTTGTCTATTTCCGGGTCATGAATCCGACCAAAGCTGTGGTAGAAGTCGAAAACTACGTCTATGCAACCTCGCAGCTGGCACAGACAACACTACGTTCGGTCCTCGGCGAAGTTGAACTCGACGACCTGCTGACCGAGCGCGAAAACCTCAACATTCGGTTGCAGGAGATCATCGACACGCACTCCGATCCGTGGGGCGTCAAAGTGTCCATGGTCGAAGTGAAGCACGTGGACCTGCCGCAGGAGATGCAGCGCGCGATGGCCAAGCAGGCCGAGGCCGAGCGCGAAAAGCGCGCCAAGATCATCCACGCCGAAGGAGAGTTCGTCGCCTCACAGAAGCTCGCCGAAGCCGCAAAGGTGATGTCCGTGGATCCGGTGACCATTCAGCTCAGATATCTGCAAACGCTGAACGAAATCTCGACCGAGAACGCATCGACCATCGTCTTCCCTGTTCCCCTAAGGCTCTTCGAAAAAATTATGGAGAAGTAGGGAACACTCAGAAAGCTCACAATGGCTCCTACGTACTATCAAATCGAACTGAGCGGCAAGACTTTGACAGCGCTACTGATCGTGCTGGCTCTGTTGCTGATCGTGGCCTTCGTCTTCGGCTATGGCGCTGCATGGTCGGTACTGGCATCGGACAGCGGCACGAAAGCGCCAACGCCTGTGATCGTAACGCCTACACCAACACCGGAAACCGTCGACGTCGGTCCAGCGCCAGGTGAAGATCCATCCCCGACCGCAGTGCCGGTCGAGAGTGCGACTCCTCGACCAACTGCAACACCGCGGCCGGAACCGACACAAACACCGCGGCCGCAGGCCACTCCGACACGAGTACCTCCAACCCCGACGCCGGCCCAGGCAGGCGCCGAAGGCATTTTTTGGGTCCAGCTTCTCGCAGTGCGCAATCAGCAGGCGCTCGAAACCGCCCGCAGAGAGGCCGAGCGCCTCGGTTTTCCGAAAGATCATCAAAGGGTCGTCGAATCGAGCGTTGCCGGAGGTGGCAGGCTGTACAAGCTGCGTATCGGTCCGTTCCCCGATCGCACCTCTGCAGAAAGGGTCTCAGGACGTATGCAACAGTCCGGATTCCGTGATGCGTGGGTCGTGGTCCCATGAGCTTCGGTGGCAGAGCTCCTTCCTCCATACTGCCGCACTGGATCAAGAAGCGAAGGATCAAACTCGGCGAACTCCATGAGATCAAGCGGCAGATGCGCCAGGGTGGACTGCACACAGTCTGTGAAGAGGCGAAGTGCCCCAACCGGTCGGAGTGCTTTTCGCGCGGGACAGCGACGTTTCTCATCAACGGCAGGGTGTGCACTCGCAATTGCGGCTACTGCTCGATCGCGCACGGAAGGCCGGTGGCCAGTGAACTCGACGAGCCGAAACAACTGATCGAAGCAGCAATCGCAATGAAGCTCAGGCATGTCGTCATTACCTCTGTCGATCGTGACGACCTTCCCGACGGCGGTGCTGAAACGTTTGTTGAGTGTATTCGCGGTCTGCGCGAACTTGACCAGCCACTGACAATTGAGGTGCTGACACCCGATTTTCACGGCGACATGGAGCAGGTCGACCGCATCCTGGCCGAGGCGCCGGATGTCTATAACCACAACCTCGAGACTGTGCGCCGGTTGTATCGCAAGGTGCGGCGGTCAGGTCGATATGACTGGGCAATCGAAGTGCTGCAGCATGTTGCGGCGCAGGCACCGGATGTGTTGCCGAAGTCAGGTCTGATGGTTGGCTTGGGAGAGAAGCGGCAGGAGATTGAAGAGGCGCTGCAGGACCTGGCGCAAGCTGGCTGCCGAGTCGTAACGATCGGTCAGTATCTGCAGCCGACGCCGGAGCAGGTTCCGGTTGAGCGATTCTGGACGCCAGAAGAGTTTGAAGAACTCGAACTCATTGGCAGAAATCTCAATCTCGACGTCCTCGCTGGCCCATTCGTCCGATCGTCCTATCGCGCCGAGGAAGCATTCCTGAAGATCTCCAACGGCTAGCGATCCGTCTTTCCCCTACATGCTCCTACCAACCCCGGTGCGGCGCCGTAGGCGACGTTCGGGGCGGGTCGAAGGAACGGTCTTGGCGCTAGTTTCCGACGTTGAATGTCACTGAGGCGATTTCGTTCGCCTTACCGGTCCCGTCGTGCAGACGGATGTCGTATGAACCCGACTCGTCCGGTGCCTTGAACTGCATTGTTCCTGACGATTTTCCGCTCAGATAGTGGTACTGCAGATCATGGCCATCATTCGTCGCCGCACTTCCATGCTCCACACCTGACGGAATCAGTCCGACCCAAGCCCTCGAACCCAGCCCTTCCGGCACTTCGAATGAGAATTCGACCACGTCTCCCGGGGCAAACGATGTCTTGCCCAGCGTCAAGACACCCTTCGCGACTGACACGTTGAACGTCGCGTGCGCCAACTCATTGCCATCCGTCGCGGTCGAATCGTTGAGGCGAACATCCCAGCTTCCGGCCTTGAACGGCACGTTCAGGGTCGCCGTCCCGGATATCTGTCCTTTGATGTACTTGTAGTCAACGTCATGCGCATCGTTCTGCTTCGCCGAACCGTGTTCTATTTCCGACGGCACAATCGCCAACCACGCGCTATCGCCGAGCGGCGCGATTGACGAAAAATGTACGTCAATCTGTTGGCCCCCCAGATAATCGGTTGAATCGAGCCACACCTTCCCGGAACCCTTCGCAACTGTGAAACTCACCGAAGCGATTTCGGTGCCCTTGTTGTTGGTATCATGCAGCCGGATGTCATATCTGCCCTCAGCAGCGGGCGCGTTCAGCTCGACCGTACCATCCGAATCGCTCTTAACGTACTTGTAGTCAATGTCATGCTGGTCGTTGACGTCTTCACTTCCGTGCGGGATACCGGACGGAATGATCCCTGCCCAGGCGTGCTCTCCCAGCGCCGGCGCACTGTAGTGCACTACCATCTTCTCGGCCGACATGAACTCTTGCTTGTCGAGCCAGACCTTGCCGGTCGCCGCTTCCACCATGAACGTATCTGACGCCACTTCACGACCATTGCGGTCCGTATCGTGCAGTCGCACGTCGTAGCTGCCGGGCTCCGAAGGTGCCGTGAGGACGACCTCGCCCGAGGTGCGACCGCGGATGTAGCGATAGTCGACATCGTGCTGGTCGTTGACCTGCTCGCTGCCGTGAGGCACATCACTGGCCACGATTCCCAACCAGGCATTTTCGTGAAAAGTCTCAGCAGCCTGGAAGTGAGCCGTGAGTTTGGTACCGGACGAGAAGACCTTCGGCTCATCGATCCACACTCTACCTTCGCCGGTTGCCGGCACCTCGGCAACAGCCATCGTAGCGGTCTTGGCTGCAAACTCAAAGTCCTCGGCACTCCCCGCCGTGAAGTACTTGCCTCCACCTGCAGAAGCGATGCACTCGAGTTGAGCCCGCTCGGCTTCACCGACGTCGAATCCAATGACATGCATGACGAAATCGATGCCACTTTCCTTCAGCAGGCGCGTAGCGACACACGGATCAGCATCGCAGGTCTCCTCACCGTCACTGACAAGAACAACGGTGGCCGCACCTTCGATGGTGCGCAAGGCCTCGCCTGCCTCCTGGATTGAGCGTGTAATCGGCGTCTTTCCC
>JAAESQ010000067.1 GCA_024229275.1 bacterium
GCTTATGTTGTTCAGACCGAATTCATCGATGTACGACTCAAGCCGTTCGACTGGTACAAAACACTCGTTCTTGAGGGTGCGAAGCTTCATGGCTTACCGGGAGACTACATCGCTGAGATCGAGACTGTTGAAACGATCCCAGATCCGGACCCGGAACGCGAAGCCGAGAATCTGAGTGTACTTCTTGGCTAGTACGCCTTCCGTGCTGTAGAGCCGTTCGTTCCGGAGAGATGCAATGCGACCTCAGCCACGGTTCTGTAGGTTGCGACGCCCTGTTTCATCTTTCATCTTTCCGCTTTCATCATTCGCAGCGAACACCTGGGTGGAGCTTTGCGTTTGAACCTATGAGGCGCGCTTCAGGGTTCGCCCCATGACTTCCAGCGCAATCCGGGATAGGATGCGTGCTGAACGTGCCCCAACTTGAAGGAGGATGCAATGGCATCAGAAGAACCACGCACAATCGATATCGGCCAGTTTCGGCCGCCGCCAGGAGGAGGACCGAAAATCATCGGCATCGCACTTGCCGTGATCGTCGGACTTTTCCTTGTGCTGACAACGTTTTTCACAATCGAACCCGAGGAGGTTGGCGTTGTTCTGCGCTTCGGCAAGTACATTCGAACCGCCGAGCCGGGCCTGAACTTCAAGATGCCGTCGCCGATTGAGCAGGTACTCAAGGTGCCGGTGCAGCGCCAGCTCAAAGAGGAGTTCGGCTTCCGCACCCGCGAGCCTGGCGTTCGGACGGTCTACTCGCCGTCGGACTTCCAGAACGAGTCGCTCATGCTGACCGGGGATCTCAACGTGGCGGTGGTCGAGTGGATCGCGCAATATCGTGTATCCGATCCGATGAAGTTCCTCTTCAGGGTACGCAACGTGCAGCAGACCTTCCGCGATATGACCGAGGCGGTCATGCGCGCAGTCATCGGTGATCGCAGCGTTGACGAGGTGCTAACCATCGGTCGCCAGCAGATCGAGAACGAGGTGAAGATCAAGCTGCAGGAGCTGTGCGAGAAGTACGAGACCGGCATCACAGTCGACCAAGTTGTGCTGCAGGACGTCACTCCGCCCGATCCGGTCAAGCCGTCTTTCAACGAAGTCAATCAGGCCGAACAAGAGAAAGAACGAGCAATCAACGAGGCACGTTCTGAGTACAACCGAATCATTCCTCGCGCCCGTGGAGAGGCCCAACAAATGATCGCACAGGCAAATGGTTACGCGATCGACCGAACCAACAGCGCCAAGGGTGAGGTCGTCCTCTTTGACGAAGTGCTCGCGGCCTATCGTCGCGCACCGGAAGTCACCAGACGCAGGATGTACCTCGAGACGATGGCGGTAGTATTCGCCAACGTCGATCAGAAGATACTCCTCGACAAGGAGTTGCAGGGCATCCTCCCACTACTGCCGATCAACAAGGGAGGTGACCAATGAAACAGGTAGGCGTTATCGTTGCTCTCGCCATTATCTTCCTGGTCGTCGTCGTAGCCGGTGGTGCTTTCTTCGTCGTCAACGAAGCTGAGCAGGTGATCATCACCCAGTTCGGAAAACCGGTCGGTGAACCGATTTCGACCCCCGGACTCAAGATGAAAGTCCCCTTCTTGCAGAAGACCAACTACTTCGACAAGCGGTATCTCGAGTGGGACGGCGATCCCAACGAGGTTCCAACTGCCGACAAGCGGTTCATCTACGTCGACACCTACGCGCGCTGGCGGATCACCGACCCATTGCTCTTCTTCCAGCGTTTGCGCGACGAGCGTGGCGCCCATTCCCGTCTTGACGACATTCTTGACGGTGAAACTCGCAACACCATCGCCAAGCACGAGCTGATCGAGGTCGTGCGCAGCACCAATCGTGAGTTCGAAGTCTCGTCGTCAACCGAGGACCAAGAGATCCGCACTATCACTGCTGGCCGCGCAGCACTCGAAGCTGAGGTCCTGGAGAATGCCGCTGAGCGAGCCTCCGGACTCGGAATCGAGATCGTCGATTTCCAACTCAAGCGCACCAACTACGCCGAAGTCGACCGCCCACAGGTCTACGCGCGGATGATCTCTGAGCGTAACCGAATCGCCGAGGAGTATCGCTCCGAAGGCGCCGGTGAGGCCGCCCGCATCAACGGTGACAAGGACCGCGACCTGAAAGAGATCACCTCTGAGGCCTACCGCCAGTCGCAGGAGATCAAGGGTCGTGCAGACGCCGAGGCAGCCGACATCTATGCGCGTGCCTACAACAAAGACCCCGACTTCTACCGCTTCATGAAGAGCCTCGAAACCCTCAAGTTGGCCATGGACAAGGAAACTACCTTGCTTCTGACCACCGAGGGCGAGTTCCTGAGGTATCTAGAGCGGACGAGGTAGGAAGAAGTCAGAAGATAGAAGAGAGACGTTAGACGAAAGAAAAATCGCCCCGCTCGAAAGGGCGGGGCTCTTTTTCTGTGAAGCTGCAACAGCTAACATAGTCCTGGCCGTGCCGGAGTGGCGGAATGGCAGACGCAGGGGACTTAAAATCCCCTGACCAAATGGTCGTGCGGGTTCGATCCCCGCCTCCGGCACCATGGTATAGAATCAATAACTTAGATGTGCATGACAAGCACCCTGAGACCTACCTCATTTTGCTCCGTGTCACACTCTCGTCACACTCGATGGCGACAATTCACAACATGGGGACTCGCCTGTTGTGTGTGAACGGAACGGGCTGAGTCGCTGTTGAGCCGACTACGTGGATTGGCTGCACGGTGGGTTCTTCAGCTTCTTGTACCAGTTGGCTAGATCATTGCGGGCTGCTTCCTCTGAGGTTCCATGGCCTTCCATCAGGCTCACGGAGCGTGCCCATTTTGTGCGAGGTTTGGCCCGGCAGAACCATCGCCCTCCCTCTTCCCGGCACTCGAGGTCCCAGTCGGAGAGCGCAGGGAATCGTTGATCCTCTGGACATGGGCGCTCTGTGTGACCGCCGAACAGAACATGGCCGCATTCAAAGATCTCACGAAGGTCGGTATCGCCATAGTCGCCGCCCACTGGTGCTTCGACTCGGTTTTCGACGGCAGAACCACATCGGGGGCACCGGTATTCGGAGAGTTCCTCTGACGTGTTGTTCAGCTGGTTTCTGGTCTTCTCTAATTCCTGCTGTAGTATCTGAAGGGCAGAGCCGCTCACTTGGGTTTCAATTTCTTCCTGTGAGAGCTTCTCGTAGATGTCTGGCCTAACCTTCCGCAATATCACAAGAGCGGTCCCCTTGGCCCCCTCTCGCGCGGAATCGACAGCGAACTTGTCTGCTAGCGATGGACTGAAACCCAATACATCTGCGCGGGTGACATTGTGCCAAACTGGGAGAATCTCACTGTCCCTTGAGTGTTCAAGAGCTACAAGTCCTCGCAGTTCATATTCAGGCCATGATTTCTTGATGAAGTCCGGGCTGACTACGACCACGCCATATCGTGACTCTAGCAAGCCTTTGTCGATCGATCGGCTTAAGGAATCGCCTATGGAAAGGGAAAACTCGTCGTACCAGATCTGGACACCAAGTGTTTGGAGGGTTGCAGCAAGAGGGCGGACGAATAATTCCTTGTCTTCCGAAGCATGTGAGATGAACACGTCATATTCCTTCTCTGGCATTTTTCCTCCCATCGAGTGCACCGCGCAACTGGGGGCGGGGACAAGACACGATAGCGGCAGCCGAGGGGCCTAGATCTCGACCAACCTACACCAAGTCTGGGATTAGGGTATCTCCATGTCGGCGAAGCAGTTCGTTTCGAACATCTCCTTCGCGGAGAATGACCAGTCCATAACCTTTCGTAGACAGGTCCGGTGGGTGCTTCATCTCTTCCCAGCAGTCCCCGGGAGATGGGCCGCGCATGTCGATGGGGGGGATGCGCTGGTTCCCGAAGAACTTTTCTTCAGTATATGAATACGAGCCATCGAGTAGGTGCGCTTCGAGTGAAGCGCGAAAGAACCGCCATCTTGCCTTTAGAGCCACGATCAGCGGTATGGTGTCCTCTGCGATTGAAGAGTTGATTTGCATTCTTGCCTCCCATTCAAAGGAAACGCAACTCTCGGCCATTGCTTTTCGAGATGCCGCTTTCTCGGTTTCATTAAACTGATTAATCAAGAACTCAAGTGCAGTCTCTCCTTCTGGGTCAGCAAGCTGAGGTGCCGTCAGTGCTTCCTTTAGAGTGACTGAGGCCCAATCCTTGGCGCAGTCCTTGTTGATGCCAATTCTCCAGGTTGGCGTGCAGCAATAGAACCTAAGCAGGAGCATTTCCGGAATGGTCGGGGGCTGGTTCTCAAGAAGCTGACAGCATGTGACTCCGAGAGCTTTTGCCTTCTCGATCGCAGGGGCTGTGAAGCCAGAGTAGGAGTAAACTACACCCATTGTGGCACCGGATGAGCGGAGCTCGCCCCAGAACGCATCCATGTCCTGTTGATTGATCTTTTCCTTCAACCGCTTGCAACTAATCAGAATCGACACAGGAAAGATCCCGCACGCAGTGGTCTTCACCCAGACATCACGTTGTCGTGGTAGCTGAGTATCTCGGTCCGGCAACCGGACGTTGTGTTCGACCTCTGCCTTTGGATCGAGCGCTTGGATAAACTTGGCGACAGCGGCTTCGAATTGCAGCCATTCTGGATCTGTCTTTCTTGGGGAGGTCATGGTCTGCCTCCTTTCATATCTGGAGGGGGCCAGCAAACAGGTGCAAGAAACCGAATCCAATTGGTTCGTGTTGCGGGAGAGAAGTTGTTTGATGAATGCCTGGGAATTCCTGTTTCATTGTAGGCACCTAAGATCTAGGTTGCCTGTGAACGTTTCTTTGCTCGGGCGGCTGCTGCCAGTCGCTTCTTTGCTTTCGCGAACTCTTCAGCCTCTGCGAACTCGCGTTTGAGGACCTGAGTTTGAATAGTCTTCTCGATGTCGTTCGTCGTCACCTTGACCTTGGGGCCCAGGATTCTGAGTTGCCTTCGAATTGCGGTCAGAACAGGCTCCGTCTGAAGGGCGGCCGCAACCATGTAGCGACTGGTCAGTTGACGCTCCTCGTGGAAGGTGTCGATCGCTGATTTCTTGACACCCTCTTTGCTGAAGAGGAAGAAGAAATCGATGAGTTGGGCTGTGCTCGCCTCGGAGAAACAGAAGTCGAACGCGACTTCTGTCTTGATCGGTTTGCCGAAA
>JAAESQ010000068.1 GCA_024229275.1 bacterium
CGCCCCGCGCGTCCGGCAATGTCGTCCACGATGGCGTAGAGGCCGGGGACTAAGGGACGCTGGATGCCTCTGGTCATGCCACAGATGAAGAAGCGCACGGAGTTGTTGAGGAAGCTGAAAGGCATCTTCAAGCGCTCACGTTCTCAGCCACTGCGTAGGGTGATCGAGCAGGTCAATCCCATCCTGCGAGGCTGGGTGAATTACTTCGCGATCGGGAATTCGAGTCGGTGCTTCTCATTCGTCCACTTGTGGGTGGAAAAGAAGATCCGAAGGCTCTTGGCCAAAGCCCGACAGCGCCAAGGCTTCGGCTGGAAGAGGTGGAGTAGTCGGTGGTTGTACGAGCGGCTTGGACTCTACAATGAGTACAAAGTGCGGCGGCGGCCAACGACGAAAGCGTCTCCAGCATGATATGTCCCATAACCCGTGGCAAGAAGTGAGCAGGGGAGCGTAGTGCGAGAAATTCGCCTGCTGCGTTCGACGTGGAGGGGGCTGGAAACGGAGTCACGGTTGGGTCTACACGGGCACGAACGGGGAAACC
>JAAESQ010000069.1 GCA_024229275.1 bacterium
TACAGCTTCATGGTCACCTCCCAGGTGTTTCGACGGGCAACACTGAGAAATCGTGTCGAATTCTCGACTCTCGGCAGCGAGCAGCGTCTCATTCGCAGTTTGCGTGCTTCAATCCTGTTGCTGCCAATCGGGCATTCAACTTCAATGACTCTTCAGTGTCGGGTGCGGCCATTGAAGCAGGTCCAACCCCGCTGCGAGACTACATTGGACCGAGCGAGACGCCCACGATACTGATTGGCGATAAGCGTATCAGCAGGTCAGTCCTGCCGAGAAGGTTCGTGCTGCGCCGCACAACAGTGCTGAGGTTCGGACCACCGGAGGACCCGGGTGCGACCATAGCGGGTACGAGACTACACCGCTTGGACGCAGTCGCTCAACGACAGCTTTCGGCCAAGTGCAGACATCGATGCTTCGCCCGAGAAGGTCCGCAATCCAGTGCACACCGGACACTCGTTCAGAGAGTTACGTATACTGTTCCCGGCATTCCCGACACTCGTTCAGAGAGTTACATATACTGTCCCCGGAATTCCCTCAAGGTCTCGCCGGCACAGAGGAACGGTGCAGGGGCAGATGGCTAACGCGGAACTGCACCGCGGCGATGGCTGGCTCTTGGGATGGCGTCAATGCCGGTGCTTCAGGCCGTCGACCTCGTCCAACGGGCTGCTCAGGGTTCGAGCGTAGAAGGTCTCGAAGTTTCGCTCGACGGCGTCCTGGTCGTAGATGAATATTCGATCGATGAATGTTTCCACCTGTACACGGGTACCGTCGTCTGCGCCGTCGTTAAGCAGACGAAGCAGTTCGTCCCGACCGAGGCGATGCGCGACTCCCGTCAATGCCCACATGGCATCGGCGGACGTCTGTTTGGCTTTCTTGAGGACTTCCTCGACTAACGGCAAGATGA
>JAAESQ010000070.1 GCA_024229275.1 bacterium
CAAAGAGACCGCCCCTTGTTGTGCAAAGCTGTTCAGCTCGGACTAGAAATTGAAGCGCAGGCTGGTGTGAATGAACCGGCCGAGCGATCATACGTACCGCCAAAAGCTGTGTCGGACAACGACGGCGAAGCATGAGCAGAGATCAAGGTCACCTACTCAAGGCTTCTACCCCCGCAGAAAAACGGTGCATAATCCACGATCCTCGGCGAAACGAACCAACCGTCACCGGTGCCGTTGTCGATCGGCGTCGCGTAGGCAAAGACCGAATCACCACCGTTCTTGGCGCCCACCCATATTCTCCCCACTAGGTCTTCCTCAACGGTCACCATTCGCAGGATTTTGTCATATTGCCTGGACTCGAAAGGCCCCAACGTCACCTCAAAGGAGTGATCGAGCGAATCCTTATCCTCGGTTATTACATCGATCCATACATAAACACCTACCGAGAATGGATTCGGGTTGAAAAGACCCATATTGGTTCGATATCCAGTCGAGTTGGATACGGATTGCTTGATCTGCAACAGGGTTCCCGACTTGCAATACGTTACGGCATCATCCCTCGTCATTGCTGGCGCGGACATACCGTGAGTGCCGTGAGGTCCTACAGCGTAGGTTCGGGCAGACACGATAAGTTGATCGACATAACTGTAGGTCTCAAATCGAAGCGCTGCCGCACCTTGATAGCCGAAGACTGTTTCGAGTATGTTGTCGATTCGCATGACTTTTCTAGACGAGAAGTCAAGCATGAGAACCTTCTCTTGAGGCGTCGAGTTGTCCTGACCCCTGGGGAAGAGAGTCACCGTAAAAGGGACCATAGAAGGAAAGGCGTCACTCACGATAGCTACCGTGATCTCAACATTTGTCTGCCACTTCACTCCACCGAAGCCATAGAGATTGGCAACCGCTGGCAGGAAGAACTCCGGCGCATCCTTGCTCTGAGCATTCTGACTTTCGAGCCCGCCTTGCTCTCGATTCGTTTGAGCCTGTGTGTCGGTCGAAACAAACACACAGACTGCAGCCACGATGAAGAGAATTGAACAACG
>JAAESQ010000071.1 GCA_024229275.1 bacterium
ATCGTAAAACCAAACTGAGTGGTCACGCAGAGATGGAATGGATCGGCGGCGACTACCGATATGAGTACACCTACGAACACTGGATCTACCTCAGTCTGCCGAGTTCGCTGCAGCAGGGTATGACCTACACCCTCGAGATCGCCCCAGCCACGAACAGTGACGACACCTCCGAGTCACTTACCTTCGATATCTACAGCAGTCGTTCCGAAGCCGTGCACGTGAACCTGGTCGGCTATGCCCCGGATGCCACTCACAAGGCAGCCGATTTTTACTACTGGATGGGAGATGGTGGAGCTCGAGATTACTCCTCTTTCGAAGACAATAAGGTCTACGTCTACGATGTAAACGCTGCCCAAGCACACGAAGTGGGAGACGTGGATTTCTGGATGTCGAATGGCAGCGATGCCTTCGGCTACAACTTCACTCAGTCAGATGTATGGAACGTCGATTTTTCGAGTTTCACCACTCCCGGTACCTACAGGCTGGTTGTCGAAGGCGTCGGCTGCTCTCAGGACTTTGAGATTGCCGACGATATCTATGCAGACCCGTTCATTGTCTCGGTACGCGGTTACTTCTACATGCGAATAGGTGAGGCCAACCCCAACGGCCTCTCGCCTCCGCCACGGACCCCACTCTACATTCCCGGTGTCGATCCGGTGTCGACCACGGTCTACCTCACGACGATGCATCCCTGGCACCCTGAATGGGGCACTTTCTCCAGCGGCGACAGATGGGATAGACCCCGCGACTGGGTGCCCTACCGACCTGACGGCTATCCGACCAATCCTGATGCGTGGGGAGGGCATTCCGACGCTGCCGATTGGGATCGTCACCTGGCTCATGTCGCCAACATCTACGACATGCTGCTGCCTTTCCTCATGACAAACGGTGCGATCAGCGACGACGACACAGGCATTACCGAGAGCGACAACAGCATTCCAGACATCCTGGATGAGGCCCGCAACGAGGTGGACTTCTGGCTTCGGCTGCGCGATGGGGACGGCTACTCGCATGGCCTGACCAATCCCTACTACAACGACGACGACGACAGGTGGGAACTCTTCCAGGCCGGTCCGACGGCCATCGCTGCGTGGGCCAATGCTGCCAACGCTGCCATGCTCGCCGATGCGTTTCGCGTCGCCGGCCTGACAAACCTCATGAACAATTACAGAGATGAAGCCATTACCGCCTACAACTACGCGAACGGCCTCCCCAACCCGATGCTTGATGAGGGCATGGGGATAGACGACGGTTTTGTCAGGGGCCGTGACTTCAAGATGATGGCCGCTGCATACCTCTATAACGTCACAGGCAGCACGACTTACGAGAACGTAGTCAATGCTGAAAGCGTTTGTGCCGGTGGTCCTGCGGAATTGACTAATGGCAGCAGACACCAGGCTTGGGCGACCGCCGCCTATCTCGTGACACCTCAGACGGTCAACTACCCCGCGCTGCAGAACAACATGAAGACAGCAATCATCACCTATGCCAAGAGCAAAGAGGCCAATCGCATTGACAGCCGGCCCTCAAGGCGTGCCACGGAACAGGGTAATGCCTCCTTTTGGCGCACCGCTCACGCAGTGGATCGCACCATCATTGCCCATGCAGTGGCCGATGATCCAGCAGACATCGATCACTTCCGGAAGGCTCTTGCCCTTGAGGCCGACTGGGGCCTGGGTAGGAACCCGCTGAACATTGTCGAGATGTCGACAGAGCACACTCCGCTTGCCTCGAAGCGGAACTACGAAGAGGTCTATACTTCGGGCCGGGACGACGGCGTATCGGGTATTCACCCCGGACATACGCCTTATTTGAATCTCAGTGACTGGGCTCCGGGCATGGTCATGGGAAGGCCTTCGGCGCTTTATGAGGAAAGTCATCCAGGGAACGTCACGTCCACATGGCCGCGTGGGGAAACCTACTTCCCTTCGAGATGGGTTTGGGCCCATACCGAGTTCACACCGCGCCAAACCATGCGTGGCAAGATGGCACTTTACGGCTATCTTTACGGACTGGCCGGAGCCGCACCACCGGAAAACCCAACACTCACTGTCACCAACACGAGAGTTGCAGGAGGGAGCGGGACGGTAACGTCGCTGCCAGCCGGTATCGACTGCGGCGGTGACTGCAGCCAGGACTATCCCAACGGGACCGAAGTCACGCTTACGGCTACGCCGGCCGGCGATTCGGTCTTTGCTGGTTGGAGCGGCGCCTGCTATGGGACCGACGCCACGTGCGAGGTGACCATGACCTTGAATCGGTCGGTCACAGCCACTTTTGAACCCGTCGGACTCACCTACACCCTCAGTGTCAGCAAGCCAGGAACAGGGAACGGAACTGTCACGTCCTCACCGCTAGGCATCGACTGCGGTAGTGACTGCAGCGAGCCCTATCTCAGCGGCACGAGTGTGGACCTCACGGCTATTGCTGGCGGCGATTCGACCTTCATTGGCTGGGGCGGCGCGTGCTCCGGGTCGGGCAGCTGCAATGTAACGATGAGTGCAGAACGGACAGTTACGGCGACATTCCAGTCCAACTCAGTTGCGACGGTGATGGTTTACGAAGATGCACTCGCGAGTGGTTGGACCGACTGGTCCTGGAATGCGTTAATCGACCTTGCAGGTGAGTCGCCAACGCATGGCGAAAGCCCATACGCTGTCGACGCGACTCTTGAAGGATGGGGTGCTTTCTCTCCGGCAATGTCAACGGGGGCGATAGACACGTTCGGCTATAACGCCGTCAAATTCTGGGTGCACGGGGGTACAGGATCTGACAAGGTCCTTCGCTTCTTCTCGGAAGGCGGTGGAAGTTCGAGCCCCAATATCAGCTTCACGGCTGTGGCAGACACATGGACCGAGATCACCATGACGCTCAGTGAACTCGGCAACCCCGCATCGATTTCGCGGCTCAACTTCATGAACCCTACAGGCGGAGATCTCGAAACGGTGACGTTTGATCACATAGGACTGGAACCGTTGACCATCGGTCTGTTCGACGACGGCTTTGAGTCCGGCGATACCTCGGCCTGGAGCACTCATGTACCTTAAGGCTTTGAACCGCTAAGGACACGAAGCACACGAAGAGAACGCAAAGAGAAAAAATTCAGAAACCGGGCGTCTCAGAAATGTAGGCGCCGGCTATAGCTGGTGCGACCAGCGACAAACCAGGAAGCCATCGTTGCGGACTGATGCGCGGGCGGGACGCCCACGCCACAAAAGGAAGCCTGACCGTTGGGGCACAGGCATCACACCCACGCGGACACGAAATCCCATTGTGGCGCGGTCGTCTCGACCGCGTATTCATTCGCTCCTTCTTCATCACATTTCATCCCTCATAACAGCCTCCAGCTATTTGGATTTTTCAGCCAAGTACACAAATACGTACTGGCACCACGAAAGCCATCTTATTTCTCTGCTTTGCGTCTCCCTCTTAGCGTTCTTTGTGCTCTTCGTGGTTTAAGAAACTAGTACGCATCAATTCAACAATCCCATCCCCCGAAGCCTCCATCACCGACCATTTGCCGCCTTGCCGTCCAGCCTCTGCATTAAATTGGTTGGCCAATGATTTTCGGAATTGGTAGTTGAAACGCCAGCTTTGAGGCATCATCTTTGGAATTGGGCCGGTCCAATGGTGTGAAACTGAGTGATTGGAGGGGAAGGTGGAGATCACAATCGATCGGAACTCGCGAACTCCAATCTACCGACAGATCGTCGATCGCATTCACGAGATGATCACTTCCGGTGCACTCCCTCCGGGCTTCTCCCTTCCACCGGAACGTCGCCTTGCCGACGCTCTTGGAGTCAATCGCACTACGGTTCTGACCGCCTATCGAGATCTCAAAGGCACAGGTCTTATCGATGCCCACGTGGGCCGTGGCACGATCGTGGCCGAACAATCCTCTGCCACTATTGAGCGATCAACAGATTCATCGCCTCTTGCCTGGAGTCAACTCTTTCGTGACCGTGCCTCGCGGACGCGTGACCCGCTTATCCGTGACCTCCTCGAACTCACGGAACGACCGGACGTCATTGTTTTGTCCGCCGGATTGCCGGCTCCGGAACACCTTCCCCATGAGCTTCTTGGCGAGCTGACTACTGAACTCGTTCGCGACATCGGACCCGCTTTGATCCAGTACGGACCGACTGAGGGCCTGAGTTCCCTGCGTCGTTCGCTGAGCCGGTGGCTGTTGACTCGAGGGCATCGGACCAGCCCTGCCGACCTGATGATCCTGTCCGGCTCGCAACAGGGCCTCGATCTCACCGCGAGGGTGTTCCTCGATCCCGGTGACACCGTAGTCGTCGAGGCGCCGACCTATATCGGTGCTCTGGAGGTCTTCAGAACAGCTCGCGTTCGACTACTCGAAGTTCCGACCGACGCAGAAGGGATGCGTACCGATGTTCTCGCAGATCTCTTAGAAAGACATCGGCCGAAGCTCATCTACACCTTGCCGACCTTTCAGAACCCGTCTGGAACGGTGATGTCGTTGGAGAGACGACGCCATCTCCTCGAACTTGCCATACGCCACCGCGTCCCTGTCCTGGAGGACGACCCATACGGTGAGCTTCGCTACTCAGGCGAGCCGATTCCGTCGCTCAAAGCTCTTGATCGCACCGGGCACGTTATACATCTCTCGACTTTTTCAAAGACACTGATGCCCGGACTCCGGATCGGCTATATGATCGCGCCGCGACCCGCGATGCAGCAGTTTGTTCTCGCCAAACAAACCATTGATCTGCACAGCAACACGCTTGGTCAGTGGATCCTCGATCGTATTCTTCGCAATGACCTACTGGAACCGCGCCTCGCAGTTCTTCGCAAAGTCTACGCAAGCCGTAGGGATGCACTCGAAACGGCACTCGCAGCTCATCGGGATGTCGATATCAGCTGGAAGTCTCCTGCCGGGGGTTTTTACCTGTGGTGCAAACTGCCACGGAGTGTCGAGCGCACTCGTCTGGTAGCCAGCGCGGCATCAGCCGGAGTCTCTTTCCTGCCGGGATGGACCTCGTTTGCGGAGGAACCTGACGAAAACTTCGTTCGACTCAGCTTCTCGTTCGCCGACGAGAAACAGCTCGAGGAGGGCGCGAACCGTTTCGCCATTGCCGTTCAACACGCCGCTTCATCCACTCGGAAAGCGGTGCAGCAAGAAACCGGAACACCGACCATCGTTTGATCCGGATTCGGTGACCCACAACTCAACCCTCGCACGACGAGAGAGGAAGGTATGCCATGGAGCGACGGCTCGCTACGCGTATGCAAGATCTTCAGACTTCAGATATCCGTGAGATTCTCAAAGTTGCGGTCAGCTCGAGCATGATCTCCCTAGCTGGAGGGCTACCCACGCCGGAGGTATTTCCAGTAGACGAGCTCGCCGATATTACCCGCGAAGTCCTCGAACTCGACGGTCCGGCCGCGCTGCAATACTCGACCACCGAAGGTGATGCAGAGTTACGGCAAGCGATCGCCGATCGCATGGCGAGAGTCCTTAGCATCAAGGCGAACGCCGATGAGGTCTTGATCACGAGTGGATCGCAGCAGGGACTTGATCTTCTCGGCAAAGCCTTTCTCGACAAGGATGACGCGGTCCTCTGTGAGAGCCCGACTTATCTTGGGGCTCTCAGTGCCTTTCAGGCCTATCAGCCGAAATTTGTTCAGATCCCCACAGACGACGAAGGTATGAGACTGGAGCACCTTGCCGAGCGTCTCGCAGACACACCTCGCGTCAAACTGATCTACGTTGTTCCGGATTTCCAGAATCCCACCGGTCGTTGTTGGTCCCTTGAGCGAAGGCAGGGGTTGCTCGATCTCGCTCGACGCCATGATGCCATTGTGGTCGAGGATTGCCCCTACGCCGAGATCCGTTTCGAAGGAGAGCCCATTCCGCCACTCAAGAGTCTTGACCTTGACGACCGCGTAATCTTCCTGGGCACCTTCTCGAAGATCTTCTGCCCGGGCATGCGTCTCGGTTGGACGATCGCGAGACGCGAAATCCTCGAAAAACTGGTCCTGGTCAAGCAGGGCGCCGACCTTCACACAGCTACCCTGACGCAGCGCCAAGTCTTTCGTTTCATGACCCGTTACGGATTCAGAGCAATCATCGAACAGGTACGTGACATCTACCGTCGTCGCCGTGATGTGATGGTGCAAACGCTGGATCAAGAACTCCCGCCTGGAACAAGGCGCACCCATCCCTGTGGAGGCCTGTTCGTGTGGCTTGAGCTACCGCCTGAGATTGATGCTCGCATCGTGCTTAAGAAGTGCCTAGAAGTGGACGTCGCCTTTGTGCCGGGCGGCGGGTTCTTCCCCAACGGTGGTCATGAGAACACCATCCGACTCAATTTCTCGGCAATGCCCGAGGATCGGATCGAGGAAGGCGTACGACGTCTCGCTGCGGTGCTACGCCGAGAAATGGAAATGGAACCTGCAGTCGCGATTGGTGCCTGGCAATAGCTCCCCAGCCGGAGCGCCCGTGAGTTTTGAACCACAAAGATCACAAAGCACACGAAGACAGCACAAAGAGGATGAAAGTCGAAACCGGGAGTGAGAGGCCCTGGTATGTCATCCGCTGCGGTTCGAAGAACCGCCCTTATCCCTCTTCTTTGCGTTTCCTCCTTCGTGC
>JAAESQ010000072.1 GCA_024229275.1 bacterium
CCGATGAATTTGTGCCCAGTGAAGCCGCGAGGTGCCGAGTCTGGACGGAACTACCGTTTTTGCGCGCACGTCTTTGGTTATTCTTCTGCCCGAGCAACCTCTTAACATAAGTCTGTTCACTTTTTCTCGCCCACCGCATCACAAACAGTTTCGCCGCCGTATTCAAGGTCTGTTGCAGCGCATCGGGTTGCTGGCCAAGCGAGCGTTCCAGATCGCTGACGAGATCCAGCCACCGGTTGACGAATTCCGCTTCGGGATCGTGTTTACGATCCGCTTTGGGAGGCTTCTTTTCTCCCATCGGACTTTCCCACAGGGCATCGAAGCGTGCCTCCCTGGGGCGATCGGTGATCCGTAGGCTTCCTTCGGATGCCGTGAGTCGGTATGAGGACAAAATTTCCGCCGCTTGTTCGAAGACCTGTCCCAGACGTGGATCGGGGCGTTCGACACGAAACTCTAAAATCTCGTGTTCCCCGGTGCTACCGGCGGGTTCTCGGAACAGGTCGTTGGCGATGTCGACGAGTTCAGGGTCCAGATCGTCCTTCGCGATGCGGATCATATCGATTTCACTCGGTGTGTGGATCTCCGCCGCCAGATGGTGTCGCCGACGGGCCCGCTCCACCACCGCAAGAAGTCCGCGAACGTTGAGGGGATGATCGTGTAGTATCAAAGCCGTCAAGGCGGATAGGTCGATCTGTATCGCGCCACCGGCCAAGAACGCCAACAATGC
>JAAESQ010000073.1 GCA_024229275.1 bacterium
GATGACAATGCTTCGTCCCTGACGCCGTTGTTCCTCGGCGTGCTGAAGAACGGCCTCGGAGAAGTCGAGCTTGTAGGGTACGCGGGACAGATCGTGGCCACCGTTCGGGAAGTAGCCGGTATAGAAGAGGAAATCTCCGTAGTCTGCGATGATGAGTCGGCCCTCTATGTCGAAGCGTTCCTCACCCAATCCACCAAGAGTGACAGCTTTCGGGGTGACCTTACTGAACAGCGCAACACCTGAGTATCCCTTGCGCTCCGCGGGATGAAAGTGGGTTTCATAGTTGTCCGGTTCCCGCAGTTCCTTGTCCAACTGCTCAGGCAAGGCACGCACTTCTTGCAGGCCCAAAACGTCGGGCTGTTCCTCGGCGAGCCAGTCGGCAAAGCCTTTGCGGCCGCAGGCGCGGAGTCCATTGACGTTCCAACTGAATAGGTGAATGGACTTCTTTGTCACCCAGTACCTCCAAAGAGAGTGGGTTCAGCAGTATCCAGGGTCGCAACTGCGAAGCCGAGTTCCTCGGCTCGTGCTACCTCACGGGAAGTGTTGTAGCCCCAGGAAGCGAGCACCAGTCGAACTCCGAGGTGCTGCACACCCTCGAGATGATTGACCTTGTCATCGACGAATGTGATGCGGTGCATGTCTGCTCCAGTGCGTTCCGCGATAAGCGACAAATGCACCTGTTTCTCGATCGCGGTGTCCTTGTCGAGAATCAACTCGTCAGTGAACAGGTCCGAGATGCCAAAGAAATCGAGCAAGAGGCGTACGGAACATTCGTCCTTGGCAGTGGCTATTGCGAGGGTCATTTTTGAGCAGTTGCGGTGAAGGATATCGACAAACGGTTCATACGCTCTATGCAATCGCAGCCAACTGGCTTGGTCTTGATCTCGGCTCGTCGCTCGACAGCGATAGAAAGCCTCGTGAAAAGCAGAGAGCCAGTCACTGTCGAGGCTTCGGTAGAACTCATCGTACGCCTGCTGATCGATAAGTTTGGCACCTCGCTCGAGCGCACACAGTGCGACGCCGAAGTCTTCAGCACGATTTCCTAAGGGAACGAGAGGTTGAAATGCACGCGAGAACTCGTCTTGCTCAATAAGTGCAGCGTCGAGAGCCGATGTGCCATGAAATCTCGACAGTGTCTCCACAAATCGCGACGACGGGACCATATCGACATACGCCTCGAGTCCAGTTAGCAGAACCTCACCAGCGCTGCAGCAGATCACACCGTCGAAATCGAGAGCCAGAACGGGGAGCTTTGGATCAGTGGTCACGTGTAGAGCTCAAGAAAACGATTGATCAACTGGTCCGCATCGAGTGATGGGCGAAGTCTGCTGCACATGGCGTTGTACTCGTCTGGGTCCGGCATGTAGTTCTGTAGGTATACCTTGATGCGCTCGCGCAGACGTGCCTCGTCCATCTCGCTGTGGAACTGAGTCCCGTACACCGGCTTGTCTCGGAGGCGTATCATCTGATTCGCGCACAGATCAGAGAAGGCAAGCTCATCCCAGTCGCTCCCGAGTCGCTCCACACGGTCCTGATGGCCCAGCTGAGCGGGAAATGCTGTGGGCAATGGCTCCAACAGAGGGTCAGTGGATCCCAACTCGGTGAGGCTTACATCGTAGGTTCCGATCTCGGCACGATCGACGTCGCGGACAACTTCGCCACCGAAATGCGCAGCGAGGAATTGATGTCCCCAGCACGCAGCGAACAATGGTCGATCGGCATCGACGAGACGATGTGCCAAATCGGACAAGGGCTCTGTGAATGGATGAGTCTCTGTGACGGAGTAATCGCCGGCGCCGCCAATGAGTACTGCGTGAGCATCCTCTATTTCCGAGAATCGGACCTGAGGCTCTTGGACGATATTGATGCATCGCAGCTGATGCGCCGAGATTCCGGCACGCTCGATGAAGCACTCTCGTTCCTGCATGAGTGAGGATTGGTGATTCCGAACCTGGAGCAGAACGAGGCGTAACTTGTCGCGCGGTGTGGTCATAGTCTACCTTTGTCCAGACCCGCCAGGTCGAGTTGAGATCAGGCCAGAACGGGTTGCCGATCATAGCGCATAGCTTCACAGTTTCATTCCCGCATGGAGGCCCTTCTATGGCTGCAGTGACAATCTACACCACACAGTACTGCCCCTATTGTTTCGCTGCAAAACGGCTTTTGACTCAACTCGAGATTCAGTTTGAGGAGGTCGGACTGGATCGAGACCAGGAACTCCGATCCCGATTGTCGAAAGAAAACGGAGGATGGCGAACCGTGCCGATGGTGTTCTTTAACGATGTGTTCATCGGAGGCCATCGCGAGCTTTCGCAGCTGCACGCACTGGGCAAGGTGGAGGAATCTCTTGAGAGATCGGGGGCTGGCACAACGCCATAGGTGTGTTTTCCCACCTCGGTCTTTCCTGCTTCCCAGCCTCCCGGCTTCCTATCCTCTCCACCCATCTTTCCACCGGCGAATGACTTCGAACGTGGCCGCGCCTGGATCAACCGAATGTCCGACATGGCGTCCTGCGGCTTCTACGACAGAAGGGATCTCACAGCGGAGGAACGGATTCGCTCTGAGTTCAAGTCCGATGGTGGAGGGAAGGGTCGAAAGGTCCGCCGCGCGGATTCGGTGCGCGGAGTCAAGCCACGTCATCAGTTCAGGATTGTCAGGTTCCACTTCAAGAGCAAATCTGAGGTTCGCCACGGTGTACTCATGTGCACAGTAGAAGATGGTCTCGGCGGGCAGAGCCGCAAGCTGCCGAAGAGAGTCATACATTTGTTCGAACGTTCCTTGAAAGACGCGTCCGCAGCCTCCTGCGAAGAGAGCATCCCCTGTGAGGGCGATACCTTCACCGACGTAGGCGACGTGACCCGAGGTGTGACCCGGCACGTCGAGAACCTTGAAGCGTAGATTCAACTCCGGGTCGTATACCTCTTCGGTGGCGGTGACTTCGTCTGTTGCCCCCGCGACCTTGTCTCGCCTGGGGGCAAACACTTTTGGAGCATATCGCTCGACAAGGTCAGCGATTCCACCTGTGTGATCGTGATGACCATGAGTGATGAGGATGCTCGTTGGTCGCTTGCCGTTGAGTTCCAACCACGAGACCACAGGTGGGCCGATTCCGGGATCTACGACTGCGACGTTTGAACTGTCATCGTTCGAGATAATCCAGACGTAGTTGTCGCCCAACACGGATATGGCATCGTATGTCAGCATGAGTTCAATGCTGCCAGAAGGGCGAGCTAGAATCCAGGGGCAGCTTTTGGCGTGGTGTTGTGTTTAAGAAGACAGAGAGGTAGGAAGAGCCATGGACACACGTTACCTCATCGTTGCGGATCCTATCGAGGCGTTGAATCCCGTCTTCGACCTCGGAGTCTGCCTGAGTCGAGAACTTGTCGAACGCAGCATCAAGGTGGATTACCTTGATCTCCTGGCTAGCGATCGTGGCCGATCGCCACAGAGCTATTTGGATGCCCTGCCAGTGAGTGAGATTCTTGCTGCAGATGCCGGTGCGAGGGAGTTTTGGGTCCTCGGCCCCAAGCAAGAACGCAAGATAACCGACTATAGAGTGGTCCTCCAGCGCAAAGATCCCCCAGTGGATGACGTTTTCAAAGCGTACTCACACTACTTTGAGCACGGACCCCGGCAGGTGATTCAGGTCAACCGCCCTCCAGCGACCTACGAGTTGTCTGAACACACCGTGGCCCTCGAATTCCCCGACTACGCCGCACCAACATGGGTGTGCACAAGCTTCGAGGAACTTGTCGATGCTGTACGTGCACAGCAGGGAGAGGCTGTCTGCAAGCCGCTCCACACCTACTGTGGGATTGGCATCTCGTTTTACCCGTCTGATGTCCCTGTCGATGCTCTACGTCCGTTCTGGGAGGAATGGGGCCCAGAAGTCATCGTTCAGCCCTTCCTCAAAGAAATCGAAGAGAGTGGCGATCTGCGAATTCTCACGATCAACCAACGAGTACTCGGTTCTGTCCTTCGTGTACCCGCCTCGGGTTCGAGGTTGGCGAATCTCCATCAGGGCGCAACTGCGGCTGCGCTGCCGCCGAGTTCGAAGCAGCTTGAAGCGTGTGCAGCCGTCGCGGAAGAGCTCAATCCAATGGGTCTGTACCTGCTTGGCTTGGACTTTATTGGTGATCATCTGACTGAGATCAACATCACCAGCCCGACGACGATCGTGCAGATCAATCAGGTCAACAACATCCGGGCCGACAAGGCTCTCATCGACGAACTCGAAATCATGTGGCGCGAGAGAGCAGGGGAGTAGCTAGGCTCCGAGTTGGAGCGCTCACAGGCCGAAAGGCAAGAGTTTTAAACCACGAAGAGCACAAAGAGCGCGAAGACATCGCAAAGAAGAAAATGAGA
>JAAESQ010000074.1 GCA_024229275.1 bacterium
CTTCTGGGCCAGCAGGAGGATCCTGATTGCGCTAAGTGGCGATCTCAGGGACCTCCGGAGAAAGTCAGGGAAAACCCCGGCGACGGCATATGGGAGAGAGAAGCGGAGTCGGAACCAGAAGGGCATCCTCGATGGGTGCCGTACATCCCGGTTGGTGAGGTCGGCCTGCATACGTCGTGGAGGTACTGGGTGTTCTTCCAGAGCCACGTGGGCGTCTTCGGAGGACATCGCTTGGCCCCGCAGACGCTCCACATCCTCAGGCGAATTGTCTGGTGGCCCTCCATGAAGTCGGATGTGGAAGAATGGGTCAAGGAGTGCCTGACTTGCATCAGGTTCCGTAAGCGGCCAATGAAGCAAGAGGCCGTTGCGGTTAAGCCGCGTCCGCTGGAATGCTGGCAAGAAGTAATGGTCGACGTGGAAGGTCCTTCGAACCCAGCAGATCGGCAGGGCAACAGGTACGTCATGACGTACATCTGCTGTCTCTGTCATGGGGTGCTCTTGGAGCCGTGCAAGGATTTGACTTTTTCTGAAGTGCGCAGAGCCTTCGGACGATGTCTGTTCCGGTCAGGTACGCTGCCCAACATCATTCGAAGCGATCGAGGGGTAGAGTTCAGGAGCACTCTGATCAAGGAGTACCTCGCGCTCATAGGAGCGAGGCAACGTTACGGAACTCCGTGGCGGCCGATGGAACAGGGAATCGTGGAGCGATCCCATCAGGAGCTCCAGAAGATCCTCGGCATGCTCGTGAGTGATGTCTTGAGGAGCTACAGGTCGGAGTGGACTGAGCTCCTAGTGGTAGTGGAATTCCTGATTTACACTACCCCGGCAGCCTATGGCTATACGCCACGGGATCTGGACCGTAGATGGTCGCTGGCCTTGCCACTAGAGAAGGAGTTGGCACCCTTCGCCGTCCATGACTATGAGCCTTTGGACTCGTACGCGAAAGGACTCTTCCGAGCGTATCGAGAGATGAGGGCGAAAGTAGTAGGATGGCAGGCGGCGACGTCTGAGAAGCGAGCCGAGCTCGCGAATAGGTGGCGTAA
>JAAESQ010000075.1 GCA_024229275.1 bacterium
AGCGCCGGATCTCTGGCAACCCGCCGACATAGATGAGGATGGAGTCAGTGCGATCCAACTGCTCGTCAATATGGCCGATTAGTAGATTGCTCATGCCTGGGGCTACACCGCAGTCAACAATGGCTGTGACGCCTCTTGCTTTGGCCAGAGCATCCAGGTCGAACGGATTCTGCGAGTAGAACGCGATATCCACTACGTTCTTGCCAGCTTCGATGATTGCCTGCAGAGTCTCGAACCCCATGAATCCCGGTACTGCGTTGAGTACCAGATCATGGTCTGCGATCACTGCAGCGACATCCTGCGGATTTCTCAGGTCCCTGTGTACGGTTTTAATGTTGTCGTGTTGATCCACCAAGGCCTGCAAAGCCTCGAGGTTGTTGTCGACGACGGTGACCACGAAGTCTGCCTCTTTTGCCAGGTCAATGGCCATCGGTCCACCGACCAGGCCGCAGCCGAGTACGATAACTTTCATCTGATTTCTCCCTGTTCATGCGGCGCCGTTCATGAGCGTTGAGTTCTTCTTAGAAGTGCAGAGGAACGGGGAAATTAGAGGCCGCTGAAGCGGTTCAGGTAGGAGATGAGAGGCATCGTCGGGCGACGCATTTTCGGACCTGCATGAGTCATCGATCGTACTCTCATCCCGGGCAGACTATCGAAGAGGGCCAGAATGTGTCAATCACGTTGATCCTCCTGAATGGGAAAACCGGAAGCCCATATTATGAATTCCGGTGCCAGATCGTGGTAGAGTTGCCCCGAAAACGGATTCGAAGTCAAAGGAAGATTTTTGAACTCAAAAACACGGCAGGTAACCTCAACTGGGCTTGTCCGTTAATATGGTTGTTGTGATTCCACATGTCTTACCAATGATCTTTCGGTGATCGCTTGGTGGCGATGCCATCCTGCTCTAAATACGGAGGTTGCATTGTGATCAGAAAGACCGCGCCTGAAGGTACGCAGGCCGTGATCCGAGCGATACATCTGCTCAAAGCCTTTTCCCGTGAACGTCATGAGCAGAACCTCGCCGAGCTGAGCACTACTGTCGGTCTGACCAAGACCACCGCCCACCGCCTTTTGACGGCTCTCGAGAGCGAAGATCTTGTGGTGCGGAATCCAGCCACCAAGACCTTTCGGCTCGGACCGGCGATCATCGCCCTGGGCTCGCAAGCCCTCGTCAACAACGATCTGCGTGCAGTTGTCGAGCCCGAGTTACGGATGCTCGCTGAGCGCTCTGGGGAAACAGCGACGCTCGAGGTGCCGATGGAGGGGAGCATGCTAATCGTTGCAGAGGTCATGGGGAGTCACCTGGTGACTGTGACGGCTGAGCTGGGCACCCGATGGCCGATGCATGCGACTTCCACCGGCAAGGCGTTTCTGGCTGCGATTTCCGAGGAACAACGACTGGAGTTGCTCACCCCACCACTCCACAAGTACACACCCTCCACCATTGTTGATGTCGAGGAACTCGAGAGAGAACTTGAACAGGTTCGCAAGCATGGCTATGCCACTGCGAACGAAGAAATTGAGGTAGGCGCCTCGGCTGTGGGTACGGTCCTCCGCAATTCCCGGGGAACACCTGTGGGTGCGATCAGCTTTGGTGGTCCCACGAGCCGTTTCACCCCGACGCGGGTCAGATCCCTGGCGCAGGATTTGTTGGCTACCGCTGCGAGGCTGGCCCCCTCGCTCCATTCCATGGAGTAGAGGTTGAAAGCCATGTCTTACGCTTCGAGCTTAACTTCGTGTTGTATGCTGGGCTCTGAAGAGTTAAGCCGCTTAATAGCAAGGACTTGGAGGCCCTTTGGGTCCCGGGTTGTTAGTAGTGCCTACACGCCCCGGCCGGGATGTTCTAGTCGCATCCTAGGTCAGTCTTCGAGGTTTACGACTTGCCCATGAATGGCCGATTCTGTCTCCTATGTGGCCTCGGTCACAGAATTCAAAGTTGTGTTATGCTGAGTGCGGTTAAAAAAGTAAAGGACCTGTACGGAGATTTTGGTAGGTTTGGGCTCGTCTTGGGGCTGTTTCGACGTAGATTAGTTTTTTTGGGAGGGGAGAAGATGCGGAATTCAGGTGTTGTTTTTGTTTCCTGCCTCGTTGGGTTAGTTGTTCTCGGCTCTGCTAGTGCAGTCGTTGCGCAGACAGATCAAGAACTCAAGCAAGCGCAGGCCAATGATCCAGTGGTTATCACTGGTCCACTCACCAAGAGCGTGGATCCTGTGCAGACCGAGCGCGGTCCGCGACAACCGGGTGTGAACATCATCTACGACGATGGCATCGTTACTGCGCTTCCAGCAGTTTCGAGTTTTACCTACGGCAACCAGTTTAATAGTGCAAACGGAGTCCCTGTCACAAGCTTCTCTGTCACCAGAATGAGTTTCTACATGTTCGATGTTGGGGGCACCGCTGCGTTTGTCTCGGTATTTGGGCCTGTCTCGGGAACAACCGCGCCGATGCTTACCAGCGTGTCAGTGCCTGGACTCGTGACTAGCGCTTTCAATACCCACACGTTTGCGACGCCTCTCGCCGGGGCAGGTTCGTTTCTCGCTGGCGTCTGGTATTTTGCGAGTGACTCTGTGGGCTTGGGCTCCGGTACTGTAAACGGGCAGGGCCATCACGGTATGGTCATCAACGACATCGTAGGTACTCAGTTCGCACCTCTGACTTCCCTCAACGCTCTTGTTGGTGTAACCACCGGACGCCTTCCGGTTGAACTCCAGGAGTTCACGATCGAATAGCGCTGTTGTCCACGGCTTGATTTACGTTTTTTCAAGGGACTCGCTTTGGCGAGTCCCTTTTCGTGTTTCCCGGATGCAATGCGTCCAAAGCCTTGGCGGCTTCCCGCGCCCGCTTGAAACAGTACCAAGCATTCCTGCCCACTTCGTTCAGGTTTCACCAACTATGCTGCTGAGGGTATTCGCATCCAAGCTTGGAGCGTGCTCGGATGGCACGAGGGTGCTCGCCGTAGTGCGTTGACGGGAATCGGGTATGGAGTCACAAATCCAAGTCCGCTGTCCGGCATCCTCCCGGCCGGCCAGGCATCGAAAACACCCAAACCTGAACACAATGGATAGCTATTGTTCCAAACGAGTTCTCTGGTCGCAACTTCCCGGTCGTGTGGAGGTCTCGCCGGCGGGATGACCGGAGCTTCAGACACTACCCTACTGACGAACCTCGAGGCTCAGATCGCTTAGCAAACCGTTCTCCAGCGCCTCTTGCAAGCGTTGGCTCTGATGTGTTCCAAGCAGCTTCTCGGCGCGGTCTGCCGCCTCCTCCCAGGTCAGTGGTCGCTTGGGTTCGTAACCATCCAGCCTGATGATGTAGAGGCTTTGCTGATGCTGGACAAGCTCGCTGATCTCTCCGATCGTAAGACTCTTGACCGTGCGGAAGACCTCGGACCCGAAGCCTGCAAGCTGACGTTGGCTCAGCATTCCGAGGTCTCCTCCGTCGGGCGCGGACGGATGCTCAGAGTGTTTTTTTGCAGCGGCAGCAAATTTGGTCTCTTCTGATGCCAAGGCAGACTGAAGCTGGACCGCTTTCCGGTAGACCTTCTGTTCCTGCCCTGGCGTCAGGTCTAATCGGATGAGGGCCAGTTTGAAGTGCGGGCGGCGCATGAACTCCTCGGGGTGAGCATTGAAGTACTGCCGTACCTGCTGTTCCTCGATGGGTGCGAGCTCGGCATTGATGTACTTCTCGACGGCGTGACTGGCCAGAATCAAGAGCCGCTGCCAACGTTGCTCCTCCTCGAATACTGAGTTTCGATGCAAACCTAGTTTTCGAGCATGCATCGCGGTGAGTATCTCGAACACCCTATCCTCGACGATCGTGGTGAGTTTCTCGTCGGAGAGCTTCGAAATGTCTACGACTCCGGGCAGCTGACGGACGAGAGCATGCAGATCGGCACGGGTCAAAACACCTCCGTTGAACTCTGCAACGATGTCATCGGAGTCTGCTTTCCCCCCTTGTGCTCGAAGAGTGGTTTGCAGTTGAGCATCGGTCAACAGCTTGTCGCGCAATCTTGTCCATTCCTCCTTCAAGCGAATTCGGCGAAGGTGAGGCACGATGTCCTTTCTTCTTGTCTCCATGCTGGGTCTATACGCATCCACATACCCTTCGCATTTGAGAGTTGTGATGCCATCCGGGGTTTCAACAATCTTGCTCATCGCACCCACTTTGAGGTCCTCAATCACGGGTACGAGGTGGGGCGGTAAGGACGTTATAGCCACGTTGCCCATGAGCCCATCGCGAAATCGAGTCTGTGAATCTGATTCTTTCTTCGCCACATCAGCGAAGTCTGCGCCTTGCTCGATCTCATGACGCAGCTCGAGCATTCGGTTTCTCGTGGCATCCCTCTGCTCCGCGCTAGCATCCATCGGATATCTGAGGAAGAGATTGCTAAGCCTGATCTTGCGGGGTCGCAGTAGCACGTCGGGATATCGCTCAAAGTAGTTGTTAATCTCTGCATCAGAAATCTCAATCTGCTCATTTGTTTGCGCCCGAAAAAGCTTCACGAGCCTCCTGTCCTCATCACGAGCGAGTTCCGATTGAACCCTCGGATCGGTGTTTGCGCCGGAGTTCACGGCAAGCTGCGCCAAGACCTGGGTCAGTAGCATCCGTTCGATTCGAGACTGACGAAGCGATAAGTCAGGATCCTGGCGCGTGAACCGCAACCAACTGGAAAATGTTGCGGCCGTGACTTCGCCTTCGCGCCAGGTAGCAATCGGGTCAGCTTTGATGTCGTCAGGTGGCCGCTGTTCTCGGGTCAAGGCTTGTGTCTCCTGCAGGCCGGCGGAAGCGTCTGTTGACACAACAGAAACGAACGAACCCACCAGGCAAAGAATAAGGGTGGCTCGAAAAAGCTCTTGTTGAACTCGCATATCTCACCAACCTCCAACTACGATCTCGCCATGGCGCCATCTCGAATCGCCAAGAACGCAATGCTACCATTGCTGCTGTCAATGAACCGTGGGAGAGCCATGGCAGTTCGAGGTAGGGTCATCATGACATTCATGGCGGCCGCGATAGCTTTTGTGCTGATCGCCCACTGCGGTCGGCAAGCCGGCTCACAGATTCCGGATCTCGCATATCACCGCGCTCACCATGCGATGGAACAGGGGCGATGGGACTGGGCCCGGGTCTTTCTGGAAGAGGATCTAGAGGCCAATCCCGATCGGCTCGAATCCATCTGGAACCTTGGCATCGCGTGGATCTCGGGGCATGGTGGCGGGTTGGCTCATGGGATGCCTTTCTTCGAACGCTATGTCAAGGCTCGTCCGGACGAACAGGACGCTCGACGTCGCATGATCGCCACCATGATCCGGTTGGGGCGAATCGAGAGCAGTATGGCGGAGGTTGCTGGACTGGACGACGATCCAGAGGCTCACTATCTTCGCGCGCTTCTCCAGGCCGATACAGATCCCCGATCGGCGCTCGACCATGTAGGTGCCTTTTTGGAAGTGAACGCAGAACATGCACTGGCGCAGGCGTTGGCAGCACGTCTGTTCGAGGAACTGGGCGAAATCGAAGCCGCGGAGGAATCCTGTCGCCTGTCGATCGCGGCCGACCCCTTCAAGAGCAAGGTGCGCGCGAAGTTGGAGCGTCTACTCAGAAGGTCAGGGCGTATCGACGAAGCCCACAATCAGCTCCTGGCGCTCGAGATTGTCGGTCGACTCAACGAGGATTTGGATGCCGCTCGGTTGGGCCCGGTGAGGGAAGTAGACCTGTTGCGGGAGCTTGAGAAGATAGACGCAAAGTCGAGCGTTGCCCTCGACAGAAGAATGGCCAAGGCTCTCCTCCGCTCGGGAAACATCGAACAAGGTTTGATCCTGTGTGAAACCCTCGGTCAGAACGATTGGCTTTCGGTCGAGGATCGATTGGTCTTTGCCAGAATCCTGGTCGATATCGGAGAAAGACATCGGGCACGTAATCTCTATGAGGAGATCGTGGCGCTCGATGCGAACAACCATACCGCTCAAGCGAGCTTGGCGATTCTTGACAGTGGCGTCGGTCGCCATCAGGCGGCTCGATTGCGGATGGAACTCGCCCTCGACTCTGATCCCTGGGTAGCTGTGTACCACGCGGCACTTGCTCAGGCAAAGCTGTTGGGCGGGGACGAGGAAGGAGCGATCGAGAGTTGGCAGACCGCAGTTGGTTTGGCGCCTTGGGAGACGTCCTGGCAGCGTGCCTTGGCTGCGATCTGGTGGTCTCGGGGAGATCATGAGAGGGCGGAATCAGTCCTGGATATGGGATTTCAGGTTGCAGAGACAGTCTTGCCTGCCCACACCGGAATGGTCGGTGAAGGGGGAGAGAGTAAGACTGTCACCTCGCGGAGTGAAATGGATCATGCGCCGGCACCTGAGAGTGAGGATTCTGGCTGGTGGATTGACGTGTCGGCTGAGGCTGGCCTCGACTTCGTGCAATACGACGGGCGGTCGGGTCAACGGTACTACATCGAGACCACAGCTAGTGGTTGCGGATTCATCGATATCGACAACGATGACGATCTCGATGTTTACGTACTGACAGGCGCGCAAACACCGGGCTCAGAGCCGGTAGAAACACCTCGGAACGCTCTTTTCGAGAACCGCTCTGGCAGGTTCATCGACGTCACCGAAGAGGCCAATGTTGGAGACGAGGGCTTTGGGATGGGAATGTGTGTCGGTGATGTCGATGGTGACGGCTGGCTCGACTTCTTGGTTGCCAACTACGGACCGGATCGGCTCTATCGAAACCTCGGTGGCGGGCGTTTCGAAGAGATCGCCGCACAGGCCGGTGTTGACCATCCGGGGTGGAGTTCCAACTGTGCCTTCGGAGATGTCGATGGTGACGGCGACCATGATCTCTACGTCTCGCACTACCTTGATTTTGACTTCGACGAGAACCCCTTCTGTGGTGATGGCGCCCGCAACATCTCAGCCTATTGTCGCCCGTCGGTTTTTGCAGGGGTCTCAGATAGTCTTTTCATCAACTCTGGCGATGGGAGTTTTCGGGAAGAGGGAGTGACTCGTGGCATTTTGCGGGGCGACATGGAAAAAGGTTTCGGTGTTGTCATGACGGACCTCGACGATGACGCGGATCTGGATATTTTCGTCGCCAACGACAGCACGCCGAATCGGCTCTATGTCAACGATGGTCACGGGTATTTTGAGGAGCTTGGTCTCCTCAGCGGTCTCGGACTCAACTCCGACGGTCGACCGACTTCGGGTATGGGAACGGACATTGGCGATGTTGATGGCGACGGTTTACTTGACGTTGTGTTGACCAACTACGCGATGGAGTCGAATGGCCTGTATAGAAACCTGGGGGATCTCGTCTTTGATGATGTCAGCAGGACAACTGGATTGGCCGCCGCTTCTTTCTCAGAGGTAGGGTGGGGCGCTCGCCTGGCAGATTTTGACAACGATGGTGATCTTGACCTGGCAATCGCCAACGGTCACGTCATCGACAATATCCAGCTTTTCGAGCCGGACAATTCCTACCCGCAGCAGAACCGCCTGTTGCTCAACGATGGCGAGGGGCGCTTCGTTGACGGTTCAGCAGACGCCGGTCCACCGTGGCAAGCTGCGCAGGTTAGCCGGGCACTGACCGTTGGCGATTGGAACAACGATGGGCGGCTGGACCTGTTGATCGCCAATGCAAACGCTCGCTTTGAGTTGCTCGAAAACCAGGTAGATAATGACCACCACTGGCTCGGCATAAAGCTGGTTGGCCTGGAACGAAACCGAACAGCAATCGGTGCACAGGTTGTCGCTTCAGTCGGCGACCGAATCATGGTGCGGGAGGTCCGCAGCGGAACTGGTTTCCAGAGCCAAGGTGATTTCCGTGTGCATTTCGGGCTAGCGAAATCCAAGGGGCCTGTGAGACTGGAGATTCGCTGGCCGGACGGGTCGCGGCAGACGGAGTCCATTCCCGAGGTAGATCGATACCTGGTTATCAGTCAATCGATGGAGAGTCGGTAGGATTGAAGTGGGCAATGGTCTACGGCAAATATCCTGGAGCGGGTGCTGCAGTCCTTTGTTACATCGTCGGCAGGGCTCCGTGTTTACACCGGTCAATCTGTTCAAGGATTTGTGGAACACCATGGCGCAGCTCCAGGTTCTACTCACCAGGGTGTCTGGACTCTACTTTGGGGTTTTGATAATCTCCGCACAACAGCACCATTTGTGTGCCTTCTCAGAGAGTGACTGAATGGTATTTTCAACTCGTTTTAGAGCCCTCTATTCACAGACACAATTTTCTTCAGTGCCCTGTCGATGTCATAACCAAAGCAGGTGAGAAATGAGCTGTAGACAGTTCTATGTCCTGGTACTTCTATGTAGTGCCTTGCTTACGGTGGGTTGTCTTAAAGAGCAACCGCTGAACGTACTGCTCGTGACGTTTGACACGACCCGTGCTGATCACATCGGGTGCTACGGGAAGGGGGACGGTCTCACCCCTCATGTGGACGGTCTCGCTGCCGAAGGCGTGCGCTTTGCGAAGGCCTATTCAGCGGTTCCTTTGACAACGCCGTCCCACGCAACAATCTTGACTGGCAAGTACCCGTTCTCCCATGGAGTACGAGACAACGGACAGTTTGTCTTGCCGGAACAGCAAGAAACGCTGGCCGAGATCCTCAAGGGCGCCGGCTACAGGACGGCTGCCGCTATAGGCGCGTTTCCGCTGACCAAACGATTTGGTACCGATCAAGGTTTTGACCTGTACGACGACAAAGTCGAGAGAACGGTTACCGCTTTGCTCGGCGAGCAGGAAGTGCCCAAGCAGAGGCTGTTCTTCGACGAACGACGGGCCGGACGAGTCAACGAAGCTCTCGCCCCCTGGATCGAGGCCAATCGTGATGAGCCGTTCTTCGTTTGGGCACATTATTTCGATCCGCACCAACCCTTCCAGCCCCCGGCGCCCTATGATCAGCTCTACACCCATGACCGGTATCTCGGGGAAATCGCCTACGCTGATGAGAACTTTGGAAAATTGCTCGATCTGCTGCGAAAGCTGGAAGTGTATGATCGCACGTTGATTATCTTCGCCTCAGACCATGGGGAAGGGCGGGGTGAGCACAACGAACTCACCCATTCTCTGCAGGTCTACGACACCACTGTGCATGTCCCTCTGATCATCAAGGCGCCCGGTATGCCGGCGGGGCTCACAGTCGAGGCGCCGGTAGCAACGGTCGACATCCTGCCGACTGTGCTCGATATCCTTGACATCGCGCTTCCGGAAGATGTCCAAGGACGTAGCCTTCAGTCGGTCATGAATGGAGAATCTGACGTCGATCCACCCAACATCTACGCCGAAACCTTGTCGCCTCGACTTGGCTTCCAATGGGGTGAACTGCGGGCCCTGATCAAAGGCAATTTGAAGTACATCTACGGTCCACGCCCGGAACTCTATGACGTGGTCGCGGATCCGCACGAGCTTCACAACCTCGTTATAAGCCACGCAGAGATCGCAGATCGTATGCAGGCCGAACTTGCTGACTTCCTGAGCGCCAACGCGACAGAAGGTGTCAACGCTACTGTGGCCGTCGATGAAAAGGCCCGCCAACAGTTGATGGCTCTCGGCTATCTCAGTGGGTCAGGCGGTGAATCATCGAAAATCGAAGAGGTTTTGCGTCCCGGTGGAATCGCTCCGCAAGACAGAGTGCGTGACGTTAGCGATTTCAGCAAGGCAAAGAACCTGCTTTCTGAGAACCGACCGCTACCGGCTCGAGAAGTCATCCAGGGATTGGTTGACAAGGACCCCAAGAACCCCGCTTATCTTGAGCTGCTTGCCACGGCCTACACACAGATGGGGCAATTGGACAAAGCACTGGCGATCCTCGAAGAGACGGTTGCCGGAGGCAGGATTAGCGGCCGGGTGCTGTTTCAGATCGGCTCCCTCTACTTCCTTCGACATGAGTATGACAGTGCACAGAAGACACTTCGCCGAGGCGTAGAACTCGAAGACAATCCGACGGGCCACTATCTGTTGGCCAACATCTACGCTGTGCAGGACGATCGTCAGGCAGAATTCGAGGCGCTGAGGGCTGCGTTGCAGGCTGATCCTGGCTACGCCCCTGCACGCATTGATCTTGCGATTCGGCTCGCCCAGAGCGGAGACCGGGATGCTGCCGAGGGTGAGTTTGCTCGTGCCATCCGCGACGAACCATACTTCGCCAAGGCCTTCTTCAATTACGGCGCTTTTCTCGCCGAGGATGGCTATTTGACGGAGGCATGTCGGCAACTTGACCGAGCTGTCGAACTCAGGCCAGCCTATTGGCGAGCCTACGTAGCTCTGATTCAAATCCATTTGGCGATGAACAACCGTGATGAGGCTCTGCGGCATCTCGAGATCCTGGTTTCGAGAGCGCCTGATCTGGCAGAGACCGAACAAGCGAAGCGTTTATTGGGGGTCAACTCGTGATCTGGAGAATCGCAGCCTGCGTTGCTCTGCTAGTGCTCGGCGCCTTGATTGGTTGCTCGAATCCGTCATTTCACGACGAAGGTTCGTTGTCGGAGAACCCTGGCGTGCTGGCCACTTTCTCAATCGGTGAGATTTCCGCAGAAGACATCGATCGTGTGATTCTCGATCTCCCCGAGGGTCAGCGCCCGACTGGTGAAGAGATGTCTCCCGAGCGACTTGAGGACCTCGTCCGCCGCCTCGCCGCCGAACGTCTCCTTCTCGAGCAGGCTCGGTCTGAAGACCTCAGGTCAGATTCTCGAGTTGTTTGGGAGGGTCAACAGGCGCGTCGGCAGATCCTGGTCAGAGCGTACCTCAGCCGACATTTGCCGGGTGTCGAACACCCGTCGGAAGACGACTTACGGCGTGCGTACAAGGTCGACAGAGATCGATATGGCCGTGAAGCCAGACGGCTCGTGACTCATCTATTCAAACGACAGCGATCGGGTGTCGATCAGGATACGATCAAGGAAGAGGTCGCGGAGCTGCGGCAACGCGTCGTCGCCGGCGAAAGTCTCGCGCTGGTTGCGCGGGAGCACTCCGACTCCGAGTCCCGCCACCAGGATGGAAATCTTGGCTGGATTTCGCGAGGACAGTTGCCTGCGCCTGTTGAGGCAATTGTCTTCAACTTGGAGGAGGCTGCTCCGAGCCAGCCAATTGTCACCAAGGAGGGAGTCCACCTTTTCTTGGTTGAGAAGATCATCGAGAGCAACCTGTTCAGCTTCGATGAGGTCCGCGACACGATTGCTCACAGATGGCGAGAAGAACGGACACGAAAAGCGATCGAGCATTTGGCCGATGAGTTGCCGGAGGTGAAAGACCTCTGGGTAGTAGATTCGGAGCAGGTTCGACCTCTGGTTGAGAGCGGCGATAGTCAGGCGCTTGTGATGAAAGCGGGTGACTATGAAATATCTGTTGCTCGCTTCCGGCAAATGATAGGAGACGCACGCGGTGCGGCAGACCGGAATTCGAACGCCGAAGAGGTTGCTATCAGACTTCTGAACACGCTCGAGCTACACCAGAGGGTTCATGCCGCAGCGGTAACGGAAGAACTCGACGAAGATTCAGTCGTGAAAGCATCTATTGAACGAGCGGAAGAAGACGCGCTGCTAAGGTTTGCCCGCCACGACGCCCTCCGGAATATGCTCGAGGAGCGATCTGATCTCGTGGAGGAGTACTTCCGGAACAACGAACTCCGTTTCGCGACTCCACTTCGGCTCCTACTTCGAAGAGTGCAGATTCCCATCGAAGAAGGTGCTGCAAACCAAGTCATGAGTCGACTCGAAGAAGTTGTGGCGAGCCATGCAACAGAGAAGGCCTTAAACTCTGAACGATTGAATGACTTGGCGACGGAGTTTGGGTCTCATGTTGAGGAAATTGGATGGATGACCATTGAAGAGGTGGC
>JAAESQ010000076.1 GCA_024229275.1 bacterium
AGGTCTCTCGCTTGTGGCCGGTGCGACCGTCATTGGAGCTGTGCTCTACCTCGGGAATCGTGTTCTGAAGTTCCTTTCGGGAACCACGTTTGACCTGCCCCAGGGCTTCTGGTGGAAATGGGAGACCTTCGCCATTGTGGTTGTCCAGTCACTCGGTTGGATCGCCCACGGTGCTGCTTTCTTCGTGCTCGCCTCAGATCTCCCGGGTGCTGTCGGGTTGTGGGATTCCCTGTTCCTGGCTCCTGGATCCGCGGTGTTGGGTCTCGGCAGTGGCTTGCCTGGCGGTATCGGCGCGACCGAAGCGTTGCTCGGGGTTTCAATGGGCATCAACGGCGTCCCGCAGGAGCACCTTGCAATCGGTGTTGCGGCATTCCGCATTGCGACCTTTTGGGTGCTGCTGCCGATCGGCTGGGTCGCACTCGCGTTCGCAGCACGTCAGGCGCGGAAGCGAAGGATCGCCCTACAGCAAGAGGGTGATAAAGAGGCCGAGGACCCTGCGGAGGATTTGTACGCTTGATCTGATAGTGTGAAAGGATGAACGCGAAGCCCTCCCGCTACCCCATTGCCATCATCAGAGAACGTATGAACGCCCACGAAGGTCCTGTGCTTGATTTTGCACTGGGCCGTCATCGTGACGAGCCTTCTTCATCCGTGCAAAAGCTCATCAAGAACCGGAGCTATGACGGATCGCTCTCAGCCAGTTCACCGGATCAGATCAAAGCCTTCTCCGCTGCGGCAGCCGCAATGCTGGCTCAGATTTACAAAGTTGAAGTGGCGCCACAGTCGATTTTGCCAGTTGCTGGCGGTCGGCCGGCGTTGACCCTTGTCGCGGCGAGCATGATTAAACCCGGGGAGACCGTTGCGATTGTTGAACCGGCCTATCCTGCGTTCGAGCGAATTGCCGTGCAGCTTGGCGCCGAAATACTTCCTGTGCCACCCGATCCTGATCAAGGATTTGTCCCCGACGGCGAAAGCATCAATGCCGATGCACTTCGCTTGGTGTCGATGACTGCAGTCAACTTCCCCAACAATCCGACTGGTGCTGTTCCCGCGCCGAATGCATTGAGGAGCTTGTTTGATCGCCTGCCCAGCTGGAGCCTCGTCTTCAACGATGCTACCTATGGCCCGCTCACCTTCGATGGGTCGCCGTGGACAGTGTTCAACGATGTGGCTGCAACGTTTCCTCGACTCCGTTATCTCGAGCTTCATTCACTTTCGAAGCTATTCGGCACAGGCCCTCTTCCAGTTTCGTTCTTGGTAGGAGAGGACGAAGAGATGACAGCGTTGCGCGAGTTCAGCGAGTTCGCCTCCTCCGCTCAGAGTGCGCTCCAGGTTGAGGTGGCGACAGAATGTCTGAAAGATACCTCACATCTAAAGAGCCTGAAAGACCACTACTTCCAGCGTATGGCAGGGTTGGGCGAGACGCTCGAGACTCTCGGATTCGAACCGCTGCCGGTCTCTTCGGGCATGTACCTCATGTGCCGGGTCCCGATGGTGATCGGTGAGCATAGTGTGGCCAATGCCGACGAGGCCGCACAAGTCCTTCTCGATACGTGGGGAGTCGCGGTGGTGCCGTGGGAAATTGGGCGTAACAGCTATCTGCGCTTCTCGGCTCGCTACACCGAAGATGAATTGGCTCAGCTTCGAACGATGGGTCAAGGGGGCCTTGTCGCGAAATCCTGACCAGGACGATACGGAGCCCCGCGTACATGCTTGAACTGTTCACTTCGAAGGATGGCGTTCGGTTAGGCACTCGCACTGGCCATCGTCATCGTCATCGTCATCCTAATCGTCATCGTATGGGGGAGGCCCGTGAGAACACGATGACGATGACGATAGCGATGACGATGAGGATAGGAGCGCTCCGCTTCATCAGGAGCTATTGGCTTCGAAGGAGGGCGTTCGGTCAGGCACCCGCACTTGCCCTCGTCATTGTCATCATAATCGTCATCGTATGGAGAGGGCCCGTGAGAACACGATGACGATGACGATAGCGATGACGATGAGGATAGGAGCGCTCCGCTTCATCAGGAGCTATTGGCTTCGAAGGAGGGCGTTCG
>JAAESQ010000077.1 GCA_024229275.1 bacterium
GCCCTCCCGGGTTGCCTTGCACTCCACGACAACCTTGTTCTCGACCAGAAGATCGAGTCGGAGGTTGGTATTCAGACGGTTGCCCTTGTAGATAACCGGGACGGCTTTTTGGCGATCGACATCCAAACCCATGAGACCCAACTCGAATGCCAGAGCTTCTTCATACGCGCTCTCCAGCAAGCCAGGACCGCCCAAAGTTCGGTGGACTTCAATTGCGGCCTCTACCACTTTCCCGCTTATTTCGTTTTCCTTCATCAGCAACAGCTCCTGTTGGCGTATCCCCTGCGCATCTCAAACTTGAAGCCTCATCGTAATGCAATTGATATACACGGATCTTAGACTGGGGGAAGCCGTTACATGAGTAGATCCCCTTGTCCCGCCTGACTCTGCGTCCCCGCGTCTCTGCGTTTTCTCTTCTTCTCCCAAGGACTGAGCGATTGTGGCGCAGGCTCCGTGCCTGATCTCAGTTTCCTAACTGAAAAGCATTACGATAAGCTCTTCTCAGTGGAACCTTTTCGCCCTGGCTCCGTTAGTGAATGTAGCCGTCCTGCGTGTGGACGGGAGGGAGTCGCGATGAGAAAACAAATACTGGCCATTGCTGTCACTGGGATGCTCGCTTCTGCACTACCTTGCTCTGCCGAAACGAGAACCCTGTTCGAGTCTGTCGAGTCAGACGGACTTACCACAGTAAATATCGAGGCCGGAGTCGGAGACGTCGAAATTGTCGTCGGATCAGAAAAGACGATCCAAGCTGAGGTCATCCTCAAGCCCAGGTGGGGAGGGTTTTTCTCTTCTCGTAAGGGAGCGGAACGCCAGGTGGAAGCTGCAACTCTTCGCGTCAGGGTGGTCCGAGGCACGCTGCATCTCGAGATAGACTCCGACTCGAAGAACCGCAAGTTTGAGGAACAGTGGACCGTAATGATGCCAAAGACTCTCGCCCTCGACCTCGAGCATGGTGTCGGCAACGCGACAATTCGTGGCCTCACCGGCGGCATCAGCGTCGAGGCCGGAGTCGGAGACGTTGTCGTCGAAACCAC
>JAAESQ010000078.1 GCA_024229275.1 bacterium
CGTATCCGGCAAACCCGGATCTGGTGAATCCGCGATCTCCCGAATGAAGTAAATCCCGCCCCGGATGCGGCCATTCCGGTCACGCAAGCGTTGGAAGCGCGCATAGCCGAGCGTGCGGAGTTCCCTGAGTAGCCGGTAGATCCCGTCGCGCCCCAGGTTGCCGCGCTTGCGCAGATCATTGACCAGCACCTTCCAGTCATCCGGTCGAGATAGCAGGTAGCACAGCAACCCCCTAGCCGCCCAGGACAGGCGATCATCCTCGACGGTGCGCTGGTCCATGACGACAAACCGGTGACGACGCGGGGCACGGATGATGGTATTGCTCACGACTTGTCGCTACCGAGAATGATCCGGGCGACCACGGAGGCCGGATAATAGACGCGGCGCCCGCTCTTACGCCCGCAGGCCTTGAGGGCACGCGTACTCGCGTCACTCGGGTAACTGAGGCTGTAACGCAAGCCGCCGGCCGAGCGTCCGAGCAACTCGGCCAGTTGGGTATGCGACATCAGCAGGCCGAAGCGTTCTGTCAGTTGATTCTCCAACGTTGCCACGTTGGCATTGGCTGAATCTTGCATTGCTTGTGTTCTCCCGTGCTGGTTTGTGAACACTGCAGTTTGCCATCGGTTTACTCGCGAAATGTGTTCGAAAAGAGCACTCACAGGGTGAGTTTTCGAACTCATTTCCGGAACACAC
>JAAESQ010000079.1 GCA_024229275.1 bacterium
GCCGCCTTGGGTCAATGGCGTTTGGCGGCCGAGCGCGCACACTATGAGGCCGAACGGGCCGAACGCCGTTACCGTGCGGTAGAACCGTTATGTGGCCTCCACAGTAATGTGGCGCCCAGGGTTTAGTTCAGCCTACCGGCTGCATTTCATGTCTCTGGACGCCACATAACTTGGCGCCTTATAGAGATTGCAGAAACGACATCAGACCAGTATCTTCCCTCCACCGTTTTGTGCGTTTAGTCTCCTTCACTTCACAACAAGCAAGCGCTTTTGCCTTCATCTCGAGGTCGGTTTCTGCGTAGACATTGGTGGTATCAATCGAGACATGCCCTAGCCATGCTCGAATCGTGTTGATGTCTACGCCCGCACGTAGTAGGTGAGTAGCAGTCGTATGTCTAATGGAATGCGGGCTCACTTGCTTTGCTGCCAATCCCGGCATTTTTTCCGACACTCTTTTGACATAGCGTTCAACCAACGTGTGAATGCCAAATCGCGTGATCGGTTGGCCACATCGATTCAGAAAGACATGCTCGGTTGGAGCCCTCTCCCCGATCGATGCAGTGAGCTTGCTCGCCGTGTGCGGCCATAGGGGACAAAGACGCTGCTTATTGCCTTTACCGTGGATCTTCACGTATGAATGATCTCTGTTAGGCGCATGTGCGAGTTTAAGATCGTCGATGCTGAGTTGTGCCGCTTCATCCGCACGAGCACCGGTGTTGTACAAGAACAGTAGGAGCACGTAGTCACGACGTCCTTGCGCGGTGTTGAGATCGGGCGCGGCGAGCAGTGCATCTATCTCAGACTTCTCCAGGTAGGTGATCGAAGTCTTGAAAGTACGCTTGAACGGGATCGCTCTAATCCCCCCACTCCATTCAATGTATTCAGGGCAATGTTGCCCGATAAAGCGCGCCAGCGCATGGATCACCGCGAGTCGTTGGTTACACGTTGTCAACATGCACCCTCGTTCCAGCTCCAAGTGTTGGAGGAACTGCTGCACGTTCTCAGCACTAACATGATCGATGTCGAGTTTGTCAATTTGTTTGTGAACCTTGCCGGCGATGAAGGGGATGAGCAAAGCCATCGTATCGCGATAGCTGCGTTGCGTATTGTGCGCCAGATTGCGTTCGGTCACCAGATGCTCAAGAAGAAAGCGCCGGATCCAGGATCCCAACTTGGTCGTCTCAGCCATGGTGAACCTCCTGAAAGGCATACTGCTCAAAGCGTACCGAAGCTTCTTGCAGCAACTGCGGTGTCATTGTTAGGTACACTTGTGTGGCGGCGATATTGGTGTGCCCCAGGTAAGTCGCCAACTGTGGCAGCAGTTTTTGAACATCTGCTCCTTGTTGGTACCAAGACGTGAGCCTATGGACGGCAAAACTGTGCCTCATGTCATGGAGCCGCGGTTGATAACGCGCGCCATCATCACGGCTGACACCGGCATACTCGCGCACGCATCGAAATGCCTGTTCAACGAGTTGGACCGATACGCGGCCGCCTCGGCGCAAGACAAAGAAGGGTGCGCTACTACTTTGGGGGTGGCCAGATTGTTCTCTCCTCGTGGCGTATTGCGTCATCACTTGATTCAACTGAGATCCGATTGGCACCACGCGCGTCTTGTTGAACTTCGTGTTCCGTATGGTGAGCAATGAGCCAGGCAGATCCACGTCCGAAACGCTTAGCGTAACAGCCTCGCTGACCCGTAGCCCGGCGCCATACAGCAGCACCAGAATCGTGCGCAGCGTGTGGGGCTCAAGCTTACGCGGGTTTTTGCGACAGGAAACGGCAGCGCTGAAGAGCCGGCGCAGTTCGTCTTCGCTATAGATATAGGGCACGAAACGCGGTGTTTGCGGGGCGGTTGAAGGTAACGGTGCATGGTCAACAAAACCGCGGCTGAGCGCGTAACGGTAGAGGCCATGAAGTGTGTCATACTTGCGGCGCCAATAGCCACTGAGGGTGCCGGTTCCGCGGAGGAAGTCCTGCACCTGCTGCGCCTTAACATCGGCCAAGTCAATGTCCTCGCCCATGCGTCGACAGAAGGTCTTGAGCAAGCTCTCAGGGCTTTGAAAATCCTCCCCCATCGACTTGTGGAACGTAACGTATTGAGTAATCAGCGCGTTGAGTTTCATAACAAGCCTCCGATGTTGAAGTCGGCGACTTGACGCAAGCCTGCGAGGTCCACCTTGGCGTAGACACGCGTCGTATCGAGCTTGCGGTGTCCAAGATGGTCACCAATCTCTTTCATCGATAGGCCTTGGGCGAGAAGATGTACGGCGCAGGCATGGCGTAACGCGTGCGGGCCGTGGTGCTTAAGAGTCACATCCAAGGCCTGCAAACGATCGCTGACAAGGTCATAGAGCACACCACTACCGATGGGGCGAACCGGTGCTTTCAACGTAAGGAAAACCTCACGATAGGAGACGCGCGGCCGGACCTCTCTCAAGTAACGGAGTATGGCTTCCCCCACGAGGTAGGAGAGTGGGAAAGACTGTTGTCGTCGCGGTTTCGGCCGGGTCACACAAATCAACTCCTTATCCCAATCTAAGTCTTCCAGTTTTAGGGCACGTACTTCACCGACCCGCATCCCGTAGACTGCGAACAGCAGGATGATGGCGCGATCACGGATGTTCTTGGGTTGATCACCTTCGGTACTCTTAAGCAGGCGTTGAACATCGTCCCACGAGGGACCTTTCGGTAACCCCTCATCGGCAAATAGGCGCGGGGACATAATCGCCGCCGCCAAACCGGGAGGACACCACCCGCGTTGTTCGGCATAGCGGAAGAAGACCCGCAGTGTGGTCGCGTAATGTGCAATCGATGAGCGTGCGTAGCCGTCTTGTTCGCCTTTGCGGGCAATAGCGGCATCGATGTCGCGGATAGAGATGTCGCTAAGCGGGTTATGTTGTTGCCAGAAGCGCTCTAGGAATTGCCCCAGATGCCAACAGTGGATGCGCACGGTGTAGCGTGATAAGCCTCGGTCTCGAAGCAGATGGTCGGAAAACTCATCGACTAAATGGGCATACGGGCGAGGCGGAACTTTGGGCCGCTGAAGACGACCGAGGAAGGCGAGCCATTGCTTGGCATCCGAGATGAAACGCATTCGCCCATACCGGCAATCGGTTACATTGTGAGCTTGAGGCTGGCTGCCGACCCACAGGTTGGCGGCCGTGCGGATCTGCTCCAGACTGACTTCATCGGCTGTTTCCAAATGCAATAAGTCGATGAACACCAGCAAGTGCTGTGAAATGAGGCGCAGCGAACTTCGGGTTCTGCCCTGCGCAGCGCAATGCGTAAGGTAGCGAAGCCGCTCTTCTAGGAGCGGGCCCGTAGAATGACGCTCGATGGCACGGGGAGACTTGAAGAGTTGATCGAACATGGTCGGACCTCCAGAGGAATTGAGGGAATAGTCCGAACATTAAAGGACAAAAAGTTATGTGGCGTCCAGAGACATGAAATGCAGCCGGTAGGCTGAACTAAACCCTGGGCGCCACATTACTGTGGAGGCCACATAAGGGGTCAACCGAATCGTATTGTCGCTTCGCCCGAGACGCCTCATACCGAGCTTGCTCCAAAGCAAGTAAGCGTTGCTGGCGAACTTGAGATTGACCCTCGCAGAGCC
>JAAESQ010000080.1 GCA_024229275.1 bacterium
AGCCCCGCCTCCCAACCCAACCCAACGACATACAAAACGAGCCCGCGCCCCCAACCTCCTCGTCAACGCTATCGTCATCGGCATCGTGTTTTCACGCGCCTTCCCTCACACGATGACGATGAGGATGATGATGGCCGCTCCGAGTGCCTGACTGAGCGACCTCTTACGAAGCAAGCAGCATCCGACAGAAGCCGGTCCTCCTATCGCCATCGCAATCCCTATCCCAATCGCCATCGAGTCATGGGCGCCAGAGTTTCGATAGCGATTGTGATTGCGATGGCGAAGTCGATGGCCGTCGCGAATACCCACTCCAGGTTCTCATCCGAAGCCAGCGGCATGCAAAACGAGCGGGCGCCTCCATCCTCATCGTCATCGTCATCGTCATCGTATTCCTCACGCGCCTCTCTTCACACGATGACGATGACGATGACGAGGGTCGCTGCGAGTGCCTGACTAAACGACCTCTTTCGATGCGGAAGCAGTACGGAGCGTACTCTTTCCCAACCACCGGCGCAGTCGGGGCGACGTCACTCCTGCGAGGACAAAACCGCTCAGCACTGTCACCAGGCCAAGACCCGAGACCAACTGCAGCAAAATGGTATTGAAGTCGTCGCGTGAATCGAAATCCATGATGTGGAACATCCACATGAGGTCGAACCAACGCCAGCGGTCGTTTCGTCTCGCCGTGACCAGACCTCGATCTACAGAAACATAAACACGAGTTCCCAAGGGATGGTCAAAACTCACCCGATAAGCCGGCAATGGTCGACCACGATACTCCGAGTCCTGCTCGACGACCGAAAGCAACTCGACTTCTGTAATCATCGCAGGTTTGAGAAAGTCCTTCCGTGCCAACTCGACCGCTTCACCACGACTCAGCGGATCTCTGAGAAGACCCGTTCTTGGATCCGCAAGCGCCCATCGAGCTTCTTCACCATCCCTGTATGAGATCTCGTATACCTGATCATCCAAGTGCGGCCGCAACATGACGGAAAGGATCTCGACTCCTGGGTCGATGTCCTCAAGTTGTTTCAGTGCAATCTCAGGTGATTGGATACCCCAGGTCGTCTTCAGCGATCCCGAATGTGACATTTCGGATTCGCCTCTCACCTTTTCAATCGGATTGAGGCTGAAAAAGAAACCGCTGGCTGTCCAAAGCAGGAGTTGAATCCCGATGATCAACCCCAGATAGCGATGAATCGTTCGATATGTTCGAGTCATATATGACACCTCTCTTCAAACTACGCGCGCTCAGCCGTCGAGAGTCCCTAATCGCGAGCGCTGCTGCACCCGCCGACAATCGAATGATAGTCAAGAAACGTAGGCGCGTCCTTCAGGGCGCGCTACTCAGTCGTCGCTTTTTCAAGGCAGATGGAGAAATGGTGAACCTGGCCAACTCGCGGCCACGGTGCATCACGGCGCGGTCCAGCGCATCCGGCCCAAGGCGATGACCGTAACGACTACGTTTATCGCGCTGCTGCCAATCCTCATCGTCATCGTATTTATGGGCGCCAGAGTTTCGATGGTGATGGCTAAGTCGATGGCGAGCATGAGCGCTCAGCCCGACGCCCTCCCCCCAAGCGAATGCTGTTTGAACGAGCAGGCCCTTCCATCCTCATCGTCATCGCTATCGTCATCGTCATCGTATTCCTCACGCGCCTCCCTCACACGATGACGATGAGGATGACGAAGGTCGTTGCGAGTGCCTGTTTAAGTGCCCTCCTCCGAAGCCAGCTGCCTCGAGTAGAAGCGGAATCCGGTTTCATCATTCCGCATTCATCATTCATCATTTCCCCTGACCCAACTCCTTCGCCATCTTCTTCGCAAGCCGCGCCCATCCCCTATCGTTGCGCTTCTGGAACGGCGGCGCGTGCTCATAGTCTTCGAGGGCGGTTGCGATCTGGCTCTTCGCTTGGTCATACCGGCCGCACCGCTCGCAGTATTGCGCCAGAAGAAGGCGATGGCTCATCCGTGGACTGATCGAAACGAGTTCCTCGGCGACTCCCAGCGCGTCTGTCTCACGTCCTTGTGCCCAAACCGCTTCCGCGAGCCGTGACCAGACACTGTAGTTGTCGTAGGACGGATTGTTCTCGATGACATGCCTGAGATCCGGTTCTACTTTGTCGAATTGACCGAGACCTATCCTGCTGGAGGCAAGACCGTATCGAGCCTCTGCCGACTCCTCATTCATTTCGAGCACCTTCTCGAACAACTCCTCCGACTCGTCGAACACATCCTCGTCATGCAGCGCCTGCGCTAGCTTGAGCTTGTTTGCGAAACACGGCGTTTCACGCAGGCGATAGCGAAGCTCCTTGACCGTGACCTTCTTTCTGAACGGCGCACTCAGAACGTTCTTAATCCAGCGAAACTCCGGATCGTGAATTTTGACCTGGAAGAAGTAGAACCACTCGCCGAAAGGGACCATAATGATGATCCACCAGTAGTACTCCGAGCGCCGCCGAATAGCATCCACGAGCATCCAAAGGCTAAACGCCGTTTGCAGGAAGAACAGAATCCGCGGCATATGTCCTCCGGGAGTGATCGTGTTGTTAGCAGTATAGATGCGATCTTCATCGATCTGGAGTTTCGATGGCGATCGCGATGGCGAATGCGGGTGCTTCACTGCCTTGCCCTTTCTCGAAGCAGACGACATCCATTGGAGCGGACACCTCCATCCTCATCGTCATCGCTATCGTCATCGTCATCGAATTCCTCACGCGCCTCCCATCACACGATGACGATGAGGATGACGATGACGAGGGCCACTGTGAGTGCCTGGTTGAGCGTGCTCTTTCGAAGCCGACAACATTCGGGAAAGGCAGGTCCTCATATCCCCATTGCGAGTGTTCCGTCTTTCAAAGCGATGTCTCATTCGAATACGAAATTATCGAGACGCGATCGCAATTATACCAATGGATAGCGTAACCAGTTCGTCGTTTACAGCGAAATAGCCAGTGGAGGTCCTCATGAAACGTCAGTATCGGCAGCCATTAGTGCAACAGGCAACGACAGTAGATATACCGAGCAATCGCTGGTTTCGGTTTATCACCGTGGTTGCTCTCTTTTTGAGTCTCGCAGCAGTATCTATAGTGGGCTTGGCAGCAGATCGCAGTGAGCATGAAGTCGCCATCCTCGCCGGTGGATGCTTCTGGGGTATGGAGGATCTGCTCCGCGATCTTGACGGAGTCATCGACACCGAGGTTGGCTACATTTCAGACGCGAGGGCCAAAGGCCAAGATCCTGCTGAGTCCGTGCGCATTATCTTTGATCCGAGCCGCATCAGCTATGAGGAAATACTGCGTTTCTATTTCCGCATCCACGACCCAACGTCTCTGAATCGTCAGGGCAACGATGTCGGCACCGAATACAGGTCTGCGGTCTTCGTACGCGACTCAGATCAGCGCGCAGTTACCGAACGAGTACGAACCGAAGTCAACGCCTCCACTTTTTGGAAAAAACCACTGGTGACCGAGATACTCGGCGCAGGCACCTTCACTGTGGCTGAGGATTACCACCAAGACTATCTGGTTAAAAACCCTGGTGGCTACACCTGCCACTACATTAGGGGGGAGTAGGGCTCAAAATCCCCATCGCTATCCCTATCCCTATCACCATCGATTTCGGGAACGCCAGAGTTTTCGATGGCGAACGCAAGTGCTCACCTGCAGGCCCTCCTTCGAAGCCGGCGACGTTAGAGCGAACGGGTCCCTCCGATCCTCATCGTCATCGGATTCCTCACGCGCCTCCCCACACGATGACGATGAGGATGACGATGAGGAGGGCCATTGCGAGTGCCTAGCTGAGTGCGCTCCTTCGAAGCCGAGGGCCTTTTTGAGAAGTAGGCCT
>JAAESQ010000081.1 GCA_024229275.1 bacterium
TCATCTTGAAACTGGGTGTCGTCGACGTGTTTCTCAAGGAGACGTAGGCGGTCTAGGTCGCGTTCCCAGCCTTCGCCGATTCGTGAGCTGATGAGCTCAGCCAAGCGAGGATTGCAGCTGACTAGCCAACGTCGGGGTGTGATGCCGTTGGTGATCGGAACGAAGTGGCCCGGCCACAGAGAGTCGAATTCCGGGACGACGTTACGCCTGAGGAGTTTGGTGTGCAGCTTGGCCACGCCATTCACGCGATGGCTGCCAACGATCGCCAGGTTTGCCATGCGAAAACGTCTTTCGCCATCCTCTTGGAGGATAGAAACACGCCGCAGTGCAGCGGGATCGCTGTCGAAGTGAGCACGAGCGCCATCGATGAATCTGCGGTTGATCTCATAGATGATTTGCACGTGACGAGGAATGATTGATTCCATCAGCGCTACAGGCCAGGTCTCTAGCGCCTCCGGTAATAGCGTGTGGTTCGTATACGAGCAGCAGGCCCGGGTCAGCTCCCAAGCAGTGACCCAACGCAAACCGGCTTCGTCGACCAGGTAGCGCATCAATTCTGCCACCGTGAGTGCCGGATGAGTGTCATTCAGTTGGAAGGCAACTTTAGTCGGCAGCAGGCTCCAAGCGTCCCCATGGCGGCGGCGAAAGCGTTGCATAACATCCGCCACGGAGCAGGCGACCAGGAAGTACTCTTGCAACAGACGCAGTCGGCGACCGGACTCGACGAAATCCGATGGATAGAGGACGCGCGTAATGGCTTCGACACGTTCGCGCTCTGCCACAGCGCGCAGATAGTCGCCCTGAGAGAAAATGTGAAAGTCGAACTCTTTCGGCGCCACGGCTTCCCAGAGACGCAACACTGAGACAGTTTCGGTTCCGTGACCGGCGATTAGGATATCGTGCGGGACACCCGAGAATACCCGCCAGTCGGTCCAGACAGGTCGGTGTTTGCCACCCTTGCTCTGATTCCAGTCAATTCGCCCTCCGACCTTTACCGAAACGGCAAGATCCGGGCGCGCTATCTCCCATGGATAGCCACCCTCGAGCCAAGTGTCCGGCTGCTCGATCTGCCAGCCATCTTCAAAACGCTGGCGAAAGAGTCCATAGTCATAGCGCAGTCCGTAACCAAAAGCCGGGAAGTCGAGAGTCGCCAACGAGTCGAGAAAACAAGCTGCAAGACGCCCGAGTCCACCGTTGCCGAGGCCTGGGTCGGGCTCTTCCTCCGCGATTGTGTCGAGATCGAGTCCAATCTCTTGCATCGCATCACCTGCAGTCTTGAGCAGGCCGGTCGCTATGAGATTGTTGCGCAGTAGGCGCCCAAGTAAGAACTCGAGCGAAAGGTAATGAACCGTCTTCGGCTGAACTTCGTCATAGGTGTGTTGAGTGCGTACCGCTCGGTCAATGAGTGTTTCTCTCACTGCCAACTCAAGGGCGGCAAGATGATCCGCCGGGCGGGCTTGACGCAGTTGCAGGCCACGGGCATATCGCAAGTGATGAAGGAAACGCTCGCGAAACTCCTCTGAAGAGGGAAGTGGGGTAGGTTGTGTCGTCGTCATCAATGCTCCAGTTCGAACCAGTAAGGTGCTCCGCGAGAATGTAACACGAGGAATGCGCGTGGTATTCGATGGGAGGTCGGACGGAAAAACGGCTATGCGGGGCGAATCCAGCGTCGCCTTCGGCTGTGCCGTGACAAGCGGTAGGA
>JAAESQ010000082.1 GCA_024229275.1 bacterium
AACTCAGGCTCAGCGGGGTTGCGAGCGATCAGGTTGCGCATGAATTTGTCGACGAAAAGTTTCTCCACGTTGCTCATTCAAGACCTCCTTATTTCCACGGGCTCGCATCTTTTTGCGGCATAGAACATCCGCGTGGAGTCCGAGGGTTTCGTATTGATTGGGGAGTTAAGCATCTATGCGGGTGAGTAATTCCACATAAAAGAATGAAGTGGGAATGCTGATATCTCAACATTGACGCGGAGGTTAGCGCATTTTTGTAGGGACAGCAATACTTTTCTTTGATGAGGTGGAAGGCGCCTTTATTGAGAAGGAGTATCACAACCGGGCAGAATGACTCCGCGACCTGATGATCCGTCCACAACGACCGAAATCGGTGTTTCAAGGCGGAGATGCCGGACGACGCCGTCGAAGGCCTCCTCGATCGATTGTTGTTGCCTGAACCAATCCCAGTTGATGAAAGACTCGTCTCTTATCCGGTGTGCAGCGAAGAAGGCGACGCCAAAACATGTCAGGTTGTGGAAGAAGTGAGATCCAAGTGATGGCTCAACCTCGAGGTCAGAAAAATCGGTCTCGACTATTGCTCGAACGGCAGAAATCTGAGGCCAGCTGACCGGAATGCCGAGCCAGGGATCCTGTGAACCCCATCGTCCCGGGCCGATGAGGACACTACGCCGCTTGTCCTTGCGAAGGAGCTGATTCCAAGAGTCGATGAGAGTTGCGATGTGTGGAGTAATGGCTCGATCAAGACGTTCCGGATCCACCATGATGATGTCTGAGATCACTTCATTGCGGCCGTGACCAAGGGCAGCATCTGAGTAGACCAGCGCATTCTGTGCCGATTCGGCCTCCAACCGTACGTCTTGGGATATCTTTTCAACAACCATAGGCCTGACCTGCAGAACGTTGAGCTGATGTGCGCGGGTGGCATTCTGGCGGAGGTCCATTGCGAACTCGATCTCTACGGGGTTCCCGAGGCCGTCCTCGCAGCGGTGGAGTAGCTCGGTGAGCGTGTCGGGCAAGGGCGCCGGCCGGCCGCGAAGAACGGGATCGAAAGTGATGAGTGGTGTGCCGGTTCCCTTGTAGTAGCCACTCGATATTCGATTGTCGGCGTGGTCATACGTTGATAGCGCGAAGGCGGCACCGCCACCGTCGATGGCAAGATTTGCCTCTGCGCGCACAAGCGCGGCATCTGGGTCGAGTCCGGGGATGACGTCCTTCTGAGAGAGATCAACAGCGTAGAAACGGCGTTGTGCGTTCTTCAGGATGTCTTTCACGGAGGAGAACTGGGGTAGAACGAGTGGACTCGATGGACAGAAACGCAGCGCATCAAAACCTTCGACGACGGACTTGCCAAGACCCAGTGCAATCTGCGCTACGCCGTCGGTCGGTGTCATGTCGCGGAATGGGTAAAAGTTGTACGACGAGGCAACGCCGGAGAGCGTAGGGTAGAAGAGTTCACCGCGCTGGCTACCGACGAGTCGTTGCACCAGCACCGCCATGTACTCCTCTTCGATGCGGTACGGAGTGCTCTCAAGGTAGGCTCGCGCCTCGCTGAAGTAGGTAGAGGCATAGACGACTTTGATGGCCTCGATCAGCTGCGCGAGGCGAATGTCCAGAGACGGGTGGTTGTTCGGTAGCATGACAGTGGTGTAGACACCGGCGAACGGTTGGTACACCGAATCCTCAAGAATCGATGACGAGCGAACTGCGAGGGGGTCAGTGACGACTTGGAGCAAACAGGCCAGCTGTTGGCGCAACTCTGCCGGTATCCTGCCACGCCTGAACGCATCGAGAATCTGCGGATCCGACATGGCGTGGATCTCACGGACCAGATTTCGAAGTCCGTTTTCTTCGAGGAACAGCTCGAAGTTGTCGCTTGCCAGAACGACAGTTTGGGGAATCACAACCTCGAGGTTGGTCGAGTCTATGCGCGCCTGCGAGAGGAGCTTGTGCATGAAGGCAAGGCCTCGGCCTTTGCCTCCAAGCGAGCCGGAACCGACCTTGGCAAACGCTACGAATTCGTCATATCGTTCACCGTCAAAGTCGATGATCACATGTCGCTGAATCTCGCGTAGGTAGCGAGTCATAGTGGTCATGAGGTATAGGCGCAGGTCCGCGACGGAATCGAACTCCGTGACCTTGCGCGGCTTCAGGGCGGAGGCAAGCTCGAACTCTGTACGTGCCTTCAGCCACGCTGAGAAGTCGTTTCGCTCAGCATGAAATACGAGTGATTCGTCCGGAACGATCGCCAGCGCCTGGAGCAGCTCCCTGAGATCGGTGGCCCGTCGGATTTCCGCACCTTCAGCGGAGCGGAAGACGAAGTCCCCAAATCCGAAGTGGTCCTGGATGTAGTGCCGGATCTCCTCCAGAAGGTTGGGAGCTTTCTTGTCCAGAAAGTGTGCGCCGATCTCGGCGGCGGCCCTAGCGTGCTTGCGTTCGATCGATTGCAACAGCAACGGTAGGTCCGGGTCGTGCTTCCTGAGCTTTCGCATAAGCCGGACACCGGCTTCGGGATCCAGGGTTCCATTGCGAGGATAGCTGACGTCTGAGATCACTCCAAGGAGGTTTCCGGAGAAGCGTTCGAAAAGTTCCCATGCCTCCTCGTAGTTCTGTGCGAGCAAAATCTTGGGACGAGCTCGAATGCGCAGAAGACGGTGGGAGAGATTCAGTCCCTCTGCCATCAAAAGGCTTGTTTGGGTTGTGACCTCGGTGTAGATGTGAGGGAGATACGCAGAGTAGAAACGAACCTCGTCCTCGACCAGAATCACCGCCTGGACCCCACCTTCGATGACGTCGCTGTCTGCATTGAGCCGGTCCTCGACCTGCTTGATCATCGCCAGCAGCGACGTCACTTCACCCTGCCAGAGGAAGAGCCAGTCGACAGCGCCACTCGCGCGCAAGGGTTCTAGCTGCGGAAGCTCCCACGCGTGCGCCGCCAGAACACCGATCGGTTGCTCGTGTCCGGCGTTGCGCATTTTCTCTACGAAGGACTCGAGCTCCATGTCCGGCAGACGCGGCGTGACGACTACCATGTCGTAGGGGCGCTTATCGAGGACCTTGAGTGCTTCTCCCGCGCTGTTGGCCCGGGCGAAACGGGGAGCATAGCGAAGGTTGAGGTCGAGGTTGCGGTACTCCTGGAAGACGAGTTCAGTGAGTTGCCCGTCTTCTTCCAGCGCAAACGCGTCGTAGCGTGAGGCAACGAGCAAGATGTCGCGGACACGGTGCTGCATGAGGGCCGAGAACTCTTCGGTTCTCATGCCATAGCGACTGGATAACTCGAGATTGTCAGTCATGCGCTCTTGGGTCCCCCTGACAAGGCTTTCTGGCATAAATGTCGTCAACAAGGTATCAGAAACGGGCCTCCCAGGGAGTGTCCTGCCAAGATCAGCCTCGTGGTAAGGTCAAAGCGCTCCGGCAAGCGGGAGGCTCATGCTTCGTGTGATTTTGCTCGACAAAGGCGAAGACCTAGCCGGTCGGCTCGAAGGCTTGGGCATCGAAGACCTTTCGATGCGCCGGGCGACCGATGTCGACGAAGTAGCCGGCGCGGTGCAACATGAACACTGCGACCTCATTCTGCTGAGGACAACACGCGGTGAAAGCGTCGAACCTCGATCGCTACAGTGGTTGCGCAGAGTGGCTCCGGCCACCGAGATTATCCTCATCGCAGACCAACCCTCTGTTGATGAAGCCGTGTCTGTGATGCGAGCTGGAGCTTTCGACTATCAGAAGACGCCCGGAACAGTTGAGGGATTGCGTGATCTCGTGCTGTCTGCAGTGGCGGCTCGCGTGGAAGGTCGGCTCGGCCTTGTCGCATCGTCCTGCCCTATGCGTGAGTTGACGAAGCAACTTCGAACAATCGCTGACGAACCGTGGCCGGTGCTTGTCGTCGGTGAGAGAGGTAGCGGTAAGAAAAGGGTCGCCAGAACCATTCACGCAATCGGACCTCGCGCCGAATCACGAATCGCGGTAGTGGCGTGTGAAGCTACACCCGACAATGCGATTGATAGCGAGATTTTTGGTCACATTCAGGGAGCTGTTAGGCGCTCAGAGGGAGCGCAGGCTGGGCTGGTCCACGTAGCGGCTGGTGGTAGCCTGATCCTTGACGAGGTAGCAGGTTTGCCGCTACCGACGCAGCGCCGGGTTGCAGAACTGCTTCGCGATGGTCAAGTAAGAATGGTTGGTGCGGGACGACCCCATTCCGTTGATGTGCGAGTGATTGCCACGTCGTCGCGACCTCTCGAACCGTTGGTGGCGGATGGTCGTTTGGTGTCGGAACTCCATCGGCGGCTGGCTCGAGTGCGTTTGGATGTGCCTCCCTTGAGGGATCGTTCAGAGGATGTGGAAGAGTTGGTTCGAGGTTTCTCTGCTGAGGCCAGTCGTCGATATGCAAAGCGCCCACCACAGTTCAGTCACGAGGCGCTCGCTTTGCTGAGGCAACATACGTGGCGGGGAAACGTGTCGGAGTTGATGGCAGTAGTGGACGAGGTAGTAGCGGCGGCAAAGACCCCTTTCATCAACGATGAAGACCTCCCGGCAGACGTCGTGGGTGGAAGCCGTAGCCACGCCGATCTCAAGCTGGCGCTCTTGGAGATCGAGTACCGTCATATTCGAAGAGTGATGCAGTCAACGGGCGGTAATCAGTCCAAGGCTGCCAGAGTGCTTTGCATCGATCGGAAGACCCTTCGAGACAAGTTGCGAAAGATGGGGGATGATGGTTAGTAGAATGACCGATCCTTCCCGCGCATTGAATGAAGGCACGAGTACAACTCAAGGTCTAGATTCAGACGGGAACGCCAAGGGCGACCTTTGCGGGTCATGTCGCAGCGCTCCAGTTTGCGTGTTCTGCACTCCGGATCGTGAACCAGTGCTGCACTGCAAAAGCTACCAAGGCAAAGATGAAAATACCTCCGGTGCGCGAACCGCCGAGGTTGGTGAGCGGTCACAGGGAGAAGCCGGTGCCACTAGTCCCGGTGATCTGTGCTCGCGCTGCAGCATCTCCGCCACCTGCTCTAGGTACCGTCCACCGGGTGGGGTGTGGCAATGTGAGGACTTTGGCTAGGAAGCTGAAGAAATGATGAATGATGAATGCGGAATGATGATTGGGCCCACTTAGGTAGTCTGCGCTAGTTTCCGCTAACAGCCTCGTTTTCCGCTAGTGCACACCATCTTGTTATCAATCCTCGTAGCTCGAAAAGGACTAACCAGTAAGCGAT
>JAAESQ010000083.1 GCA_024229275.1 bacterium
ATGTTTTCTCCATTCGCCGTCGATTGCTCATCTCTCTTCGATCCAACTGCTGCCCCGTCATTACGGCTTTCGAATATGTTCGATCCCGCGTTTTTTCAAATACATGCATGTTGGCAACCGCAGATTCGGGATCTTGGGTTATCTCCCTCCACGATAATATGTTGCCATCTCTGATGAAGACCCCTCCGTAGGTTACGTCGAAGAAGTGCCAACGATCGTCATAGAAGACCTGAGCGCAAGCATGGTCTCCCCCAACTCGACCGAAGTTATAGAGGTTGAACCGTCTACCCGTGATGTTTGCGATAGAGAGCATTCTGACGAACATGGACGAGCGAGTTCCGCAAAAGCCTTTGCGTTCCGCAAAGGCTGTCAGTTGATCATCTTTGCCCTGGGTTTCTCGATTCGAGATATGCCCAGCAATCCACTCACCGATGCGAAACGCCTGCTCCTGTGTGCTCTCCGCATCGATAGTCAAGGCATCAACCACCCTTGCCATCTCTAACATCAGAATATCCGACCTCAATTGCTCCATTTGCTTGGCACTCACTTTGAGATCAGCAACCTCGGCCCGAAGTCTCACCGTTGACTTGTAAAGCCGGGCCGCCCTGAGGCTCGAGATGAACAAACAAACGATTGCAACGCAGGCAATGAGCGCAATACCTAGGTTTCTGAACCTAGCCGTGGGCTGAATCATTGTTTCTCCTCTTAGTTGCATATTTCGGCAGTCGTTCGATATACCAAGATGAAGTGCGGAAGGAGGGCTGCAACCGCCGCCAGAAGTAAACTGTTGCTGCGACCGAAGTTGGATCAGGCCTCAAATCCGCACATTTATCGGCACCAATTGTAGTTCGATTTGACCGAGGTGGCGGCGTTTCCAAAAAGTCCGTCGAGGAGTAAACCCGCGGGTAGATCCAATGTGAACGTGCTCTACGAAGAGTTACTAGTGGGGTGGCGGGAGACAGAGGCGGAGACAGGAGACAGCGGCAGGATCCAGTGCACAGCTCCGGTCCGTCACTGAGCCTGTCAACTGCCACTGACAACTGACGCTGTCTCTGTAATCTGACGCTGGCTCTGCCTCTGAAACTTGGCTCGAGATACTGCTGGATTTCAGCGGGAGATCCTTCGGCTCACTTCGTTCGCTCAGGATGACAGGGTGGGGGGGGCGCTCAAGGTGACAATGTGGGGGAGATCCGCTCAGGATGACATGGGGGGAGAGGTGATTTGCTCAGGATGACAGGGTGGGGGGAGAACCACTCAAGGCGCGATGTCTTAGGGGCTCCCATAGACGAGCGCGGGCGAGACGCCCACGCCACAATTTCACAGAGCCGATCAGAGCTTTGAACAGTGACTGGATCTGTTTCTGAAACAACGAAACGGTTCGGTCGCGCGCCCTGAGGGACGCGCCTACGGATCATAGACCATTGCCGGTCTTCCCAGTTCGCGAAGCGCGCTACCGGTGTAACTGGAGTTTGAAACGTTTCAAGAACACGAGCTGGATCGGTACAACCTAGTCCACGGGCTCTACGGCCATTTCGAGTAGCTATACCGAAGTCCTTGGCGCTCAAGTCCGGCTGCCGCGGTTTCTGACCGCGGTGTGGGTGTGAGACTGCGCAGCCCGGAAATTTGCTTTCGGTGATGCGCTGTCGATCACCCATGCCCGTGAAGCGGGTGGCCGGACTGGAGGTCCTCTCTGCGCCTCTGCGTCTCTGCGTTAAAACTCACGAGCCTGTCGGTGAAGAGGCTGTACGGGGCGAACGGGACGAACGGCTATGCGGGAAGACAGGAAGACATTTTTGAACCACGAAGAGCACGAATATCGCAAAGACAGCACGAAGATAAAATAGGCGGTTCTTCGAACCGCGAAAACAACAAGAGCCATCACAGGTCACTGAAAAGTATCCAGACGACCACCCATCTGCCCTCAGCGGCTCGAAGAGCCAGCATTTATCTCTTCTTTGCGTTCTCCTTCGTGTGCTTCGTGATCTTTGTGGTTCAAAAACTCACGCGCCTGTCAGGAATCGACCACGACGCATCGAAGGTCACCCCGAATCAACTGCGATGAATCAAGAAAAACCGGGCGTCCATCGGACACCCGGCTCGTTTGTTGTCTTTCTAGGTACTTATTTCATAGACCCTTACAGTCCAAATTTCGCGGGCTTCCTATTTTCATCATTCCGCATTCATCATTCATCATTTTCTTCTACTCCGCCCTCTTCACCCTCACCGGATCCGCGGGCTGAGCCGGATGCGTGACACCTTGAGTCTCGAGCAGCTCAAGAGCAACCTCGACGGCCTTTTCGAGCTGAGGATCGTGACCCTCGGCGACGAGCTTGGGTTCCTGCTCGACCTCGTAGTCCGGCGGGATGCCCTCGTTCTCGACTGCCCACTCGCCGTTTTTGTCGTAGAAGCCGCCGCGAGGCGCGGTGATGAATCCCCCGTCGACAAGCGCCGGGACATCCCAGATGCCGACCAGGCCACCCCAGGTGCGGGTGCCGACCATGGGGCCGATGCCGCGATGGTGGAACATGTAGGGCAGCATGTCACCACCTGATCCGGCGGCATCGTTGATGATCAAAACCTTGGGCCCCCAGATGGCGGCGTTAGGCGCGGTCCACGGCTGGCGGTCTCCGACCGGGTTGTTGAAGTAGCCGAACAGGGTGCGAGACAGCAGGTCGACGATGTGGTCGGCAATCGATCCACCCTGGTTGTAGCGCTCGTCGATGATGGCGCCCTGGCGGTCCTGCTGGGCGAAGTAGTAGCGGTTGAAGTAGGTGTAGCCGGCGCCGGCGGTGTTGGGCAGGTGGACATAGGCGAGGCGGCCTTCGGAGAGTTCGTCGACCTTGCGGCGATTGCCCTCGACCCAGTCGCGGCGGCGTAGGTTGCCTTCGTTGGCAACCGGGACCACGGTTACTTCACGTGCTTCTTCGAGGTCTGGCGTGTTGTTGAGGGTCAGGACTGTCTGCCGATCCGCAGTGCGGTCAAAAAGACTGTAAGGATTTTGCTCGGCGATGAGTTCATGACCATCGACGGCGAGCAAATAGTCGCCGATCTTGGCATCGATGCCGGGGCCGGCAAGAGGTGCACTCAGGTCGGGATTCCAGCTTTCACCGGTGTAGATCTTGGCGATGCGATAGTGCCCCGAGTCGATCTCGAGATCGGCGCCGAGCAGGCCGACCGGCACGCGATCGACATCCGGTGTGTCGCCACCACCGGTGAATGAGTGGCCGATCGAGGTCTCGCCTCCGAGGATGTCCAGGATATAGGTGAGGTCGGCGCGGTGGCGTACCGAGGGCAGCCAGGAGCCATAGGCTTCTTTCGCCCAGTCAAGATCAAGCCCGTGCACGTTTTCGACGTAGAAGTAGTCGCGCTGGTAGCGGACGGCTTCGTTGAAGATCTGCTGCCACTCGGTCTGGGGATCGACTTTCATGCGCATGCCCGATGTATTCAGTGCCCCCTTGCCGGCCTCGACCGGTGCGTCGGCACCGGCGATGGCGTAGCGGTTGCCGGGCTGTGAGTAGAGGAGCATCTCGCCGTCTGCGGAGATCTCGTAGCCGTTCGCTCCGTCGAGAATCTTCTTCGCTTCGCGGTCTTCGAGTGAATAGCGGTGGAGGCGTCGGCCGTCCTCGTTCTCGACAGCCTCGAGATAGTACAGAGTGTTCTCTGTGCCAGTGCGAAGATCGGAGTAGGGGCGAGCGGGCACGTCGATAGCGACGATGCGCTGCTGTAGGCCATCCCAGTCTATGGTGACTTTGACGTCTTCTTCATCTTCTTCTTTGTCGGCCTCGTCGGTGTCATCCGAATCAGCTTCCTCGCTGTCTTCGTCTTCGCCCTCGTCGGCGTCCTCTTCCTCAGCTTCCTCGTCGTCGCTTTCAGGCGCCAGCGGGTTGGCTTCGTCAGCAGCGAGAACGGCTGCATAGATGGAGTAGTTGGCGGTGTAGGGGTAGGAACTCATGTCGAGCCAGCCGACACCCATGCCAAAGTCGGTGCTGCCGAGGAAGTAGAGGTATTTGCCGCTTGCGTCGAAGACCGGGGAGTGGCTGTCGGACAGCCCGTCGGTGACCTGGACGGGGGCTTCGTTGCTGGTGACATCGACAACGAATACAGCGTTGTACTGATTGGTCAGGCGTTTGCTGTAGGTCAGCCACTTGGAATCTGGCGCCCACGCAGGCCGAATCAGACGCACCGGATGGGCGAAGCCTTCGTTGTCGACGAGCCGCTGGTCGCCGGATTCAATGTTGACGATCCAGAGATTGCGATCGGCGTCACCGTAGGCCAGGTGTTTATTATCGGGGGACCACACGGGCGTGTAGTAGAAGGTCGGGGATTCGAGTTCGATGGTCTTGTCGACCTCACCGAACTGGTCGGCAATGGTCAGCGAGTACTCGCCGTCGGCGTCAGAAAACCAAGAAACGTACTGTCCATCCGGCGACCATGCCGGAGCGCGCTCGGCGACGCCTGAAGTGCGCGTGAGGTTGCGGATCGAGCCTTTTTCGGCCGGCACGGTGAAGATCTCTCCGCGGGCCTCAAACAGAGCCCGTTTGCCCTTGGGTGAGATTTCGTAGCCGCGGATCATCTCACCGACTTCTTCCCAGTGGGTTCGTGCCCAAGGAAAGTCACCGCGCACGGTGAGAGAGACCTTCTGTGGAGTGTCGCCGGTCAGGGTGTAGAGCCAGCCGCCATTCTCGAAGATTACCTCGTCAGGACCGGCTTCAAGTCGCTTGCAGTCGAACTCTTTGAAATGTGTGCGTTGCTCGAGTTGTCCGGTGCCCAGATCATAGGTCCAGACGTTGACTGCCCAGTCGCGATCAGAGAGGAAGTAGATGGTGTCGCCCACCCACACCGGGGAATGGTCGTTGGGGCGCTCATCGGCGCTCCACGGGAGCTTTTCGACTTCGAGCGAATCCAGGTCGATGATCCGAATCGGATTGTTCTGACCGCCACGGTAGTTGCGGAACTCGGCTTCCCAGGGAAGGACCATCTGGTAGACGAGCTTGGCGCCGTCGGCTGAGAACTGTCCCTCAAAGGCGCGCGGTAGTGGCAATTGGGTTGGCATGCCGCCCTCGATCGAGACGGTGAAGAAACGTGGAACCTGGATCGGAGCGTTGACTCGTCCGGAGGCGAACAGCACGTTCTGTCCATCAGGCGTCCAGCCGCGGACGGTGTCCTGCCCGGGATGCCAGGTCAGGCGTGTAGGTTCGCCGCCTTCAGTGGGCACGATGTAGACATCGGTATTGCCGTCATATTGACCGGAGAATGCGATCCAAGCACCGTCGGGAGAGAAGTGAGGTTCAACCTCGGCGCCGCCCGACGTTGTGAGTCTGCGTGCACTGCTGCCGGATCGTTTGGCGACCCAGACGTCGTTGGCGTAGACGAACGCAATGTGATCGGAACTGATGTCGGGGTTGCGGAGCAGGCGAGTTTCCTCGGCGCTGGCCGGTGCGCCGGCAAGAAGACACACAATCAGTGCCATGGCTAAAGTCAGGCGATACATCCAATCCTCCTTCGATCCGTAGAACTCTCGTTCGGATACAGCTTAACCGTGTCCGACACACGAACAAT
>JAAESQ010000084.1 GCA_024229275.1 bacterium
GGACCGAATTTGAACGTGAGACTCGTGAATACAGATTGGAGCTTGATGCCCAGGACAGCGATCTGAGGAAACTGGAAGAAGAACTTGGCGAACGCGAGGGTGAACAGTCAGGTCGAGCACAGGAACTCGCGGACCTCGGCATGGAATTAGAGCTTCGTGGAGGGCGATTGTCGTCGGCTGAGGAGGAACTCGCCACGGCTGCCGAGGAACAGAAGGTTCGCCTTGAGGCTATTGCCGGCCTGACATCTGAGCAGGCGAAGGCTGAATTGGTCAAGGCTCTCGAACACGAGGCGCGCATGGACGCAGCCAATCTCGTGAAGCGAATCGAGGACGAAGCTGGCGAGAAAGCCAAAGAGCGGGCCAAACGAGTCGTTTCAATGGCGATTCAGCGGATCGCTTCCGAACATGTCGTCGAGAGTACGGTCTCGGTTGTCGATCTTCCGTCAGATGAAATGAAGGGCCGCATCATCGGTCGAGAAGGCCGAAATATTCGGGCCTTCGAGCAGGCAACCGGGGTCGATTTGATTGTCGACGACACTCCAGAAGCTGTGATCCTCTCCTGTTTTGAACCCGTGCGGCGAGAGATCGCGCGCATGGCGCTGGAGCGTCTGATCCAAGATGGACGAATCCATCCTGGACGCATCGAGGAGTTGGTGGGGAAAGTCCAAGTTGAGATGGATGAGAAGCTCCTTTCAGATGGTGAGGCGGCGGCACTCGAACTTGGAATTCCAGATCTCCACCAAGAGCTGTTGAAGCTCATTGGAAGACTTCAGTTCAGGTCGTCGTACGGCCAGAACGCACTACGGCACTCGATGGAGGTCGCCTGGCTGGCTCAGCACATGGCTGCCGAACTCGGAGCCAACGCTGAGATCGCCAAGCGGGCCGGGTTGACTCACGACATCGGCAAGGCTGTAGATCGAGAAATGGAAGGAACTCATCTCGAACTCGGTCGGGATCTGCTGCGTCGGCACGGCGAGAGTGATGAAGTGATTCACGCAATGGAATGCCATCATGGCGACTACGATCCTCAATCGGTTGAGGCGGTTCTCGTCACAGCGGCTGATGCACTGTCGGCGGCTCGGCCTGGAGCCAGGCGTGAGATTCTGGAAAACTACATCAAACGGCTCGAGACTCTTGAAAGTCTGGCGAACGATTTCAAGGGCGTTTCGAAGGCGTACGCGATCCAGGCTGGACGTGAGCTGCGAATCATTGTCGAGTCAGAACGCATCAGCGACGATGAAGCCTTGTGGTTGGCACGCGATGTAGCGAAGAGGATTGAGGCTGAGCTGACCTATCCCGGGCAGATTAAAGTGACCGTGATTCGCGAAACCCGGGCGGTGGAGTACGCGAGGTGATCCGAGTTCTCTTCGTTGGAGACGTGGTCGGTAAGGCCGGCCGCTTGGCCCTCAAGGCGGGACTCGAACCCGTCGTCGATCGAGAGCAGATCGACTTCGTGATTGCCAATGTCGAGAATGCTGCTGGTGGATTCGGCCTCACGATAGCCGTTATGGAAGAACTCGACGATCTTGGAGTTCATGTCTGGACGAGTGGTAATCATATCTGGGACAAGAAAGAGGGCATTCCTCTCCTTGATGGACTTCCCAATTTGTTGCGGCCAGCGAATTACCCGGAAGGTAATCCTGGCCGCGGATGGTGCGTGGAAACGACAGCGACGGGTGTGAAGGTTGGCGTCATAAACCTGCAGGGACAGGCGCTCATGGCACCAATCGACAACCCTTTTCACAAAGTGGACCGAGTGCTCGAGCAGATGAAGGACAAGCACCCTGATCTCAAGCTGATCATTGTCGACATGCATGCGGAAGCGACCTCGGAGAAACAGGGAATGGCATTTTTCCTGGATGGTCGAGTGACCGCCGTTCTCGGTACCCACACTCATGTGCCGACGGCAGATGAGAGAGTTCTCCCCGGTGGCACTGCTCTACAGACTGACGTGGGGATGACCGGGCCGTACCTCTCTGTGATCGGAATGAAACCCGAGAAGGTGCTCGAGAGATTTCTCTACAACACACCCCGCCCCTTTGACCCCGCGAAGAAGGGGCTTGAAATGCGCGGAGCGATTGTCGAGGCGAACGAAGACACCGGCCTAGCGACATCGATACGACGGGTAAAGGTGCCGATCGGTTGAGAGACTGATCGGCGCTGACGTTAACGCATGAAAAAGGTCTTGCAACTGCCGGCGCGAATGATCGTCGATCTGCCGAACTGGGTGGGCGATCAAATCATGGCGCTCCCCACGTTGAGTCGGATCGTCGAGGCCAACGAAGGGACTGAGACTGTCTTCTTCTGTCGGCCGCCGGTGCACAGTCTGCTGCAGGGAGTTTTCCCTGCGGTAGAGGTCATCGCCGCTCCGCGACGAGCTCCGCTACTTCGTGCGGTTCGAGAATTGACACGACACAGGGAAAGATTCGACATCGGTATCACGATGCGCCACGCGATCCGTGCAAAGGTAATGCTCAGACTGATCGCGCGCAGGACAGTTGGAAGTGAGGGTGGCGGGGCCGAGTTGCTTCTCGATCATCGATTTGCCGTCGACAGGGTGCATCACCAGGTCCATGACTCGGAATCTGTAGTTCATCTTTTCGGCCTCAAACCGATCGATCCAGCGTGGCGGCCACAGATGCCAGAGGCACTTTTGCTAAAAGGAGCACTTGTGCTGAGGGATTCTGGCGTTTCGGGTGAGAACGCTGTCGGACTTGCGGCTTCGGCGGCTTGGGGTGATTCCAAGAAATGGCCTGCTGGTCGTTTCGGGCAGCTCGCTCAGAGTCTACAGGCCGACGGAGTCAAGGCGGTTGTTTTGGTGGGACCAGGTGAAGAGGATGTTGGAGAAGCCGTCTGTCGATCGGCAGGCTTTGAAATGCCAGTCTTGGGAGCATCGGTCGATATCGCAGGTCTCGCTGGAATCATGACAGGCTTGGCGGCAGTGGTAGGCAACGATTCCGGACCGATGCACGTTGCTTCGCTCTCTGGTGTGCCGGTCATAGGTCTATTCGGTCCCACAAATCCCATGCGCACCGGCCCTCTGTGGGGTTCGCGGACCCAAGTGAGTCTGGAACTAGAGTGCGCGCCGTGTCTTGAGCCTCGGTGCCCACTGGTGCACAATGCGTGCTTGCATGAACTCAGCGTCGAGCAGGTGAAGCGGGCGGTCCTCGAGGCGATGCAAACGGCCGTCGCGGTGTAGGTCTATTTCTCTATTCGACCGTCGCGAACTACAACTTTGCCGCCTTTGACTACGTGGCGGATGGGATTGACGCCGTGATGGTAGACCAAGTGGTGGTAGGTCGGCGCATCCAGAACGAGTAGATCCGCGGCCTTGCCGGATTCGATCGAGCCAAGTCGGTCTGCGCGATCGAGAGCGGCAGCGGCGTTGAGGGTTGCAGCAGTTAGAGCCTCTTCGACTGTCAATCCGAGGTTCAGGCATGCCAGAGCAAGGATCGTGGGCATCGATTCCGTCGGAGAAGATCCCGGGTTGAAGTCTGTCGCGAGTGCAATGGCGCAACCGGCGTCGATCATCTTGCGAGCAGGTGCGTAGTGGGTGCGGAGGAAGAACGAGGTGCCCGGCAAGAGGATGGCAACAGTGTCGGATTCTGCCAGGGCGCCGATCCCAGCATCTGTCACGTGGATCAGGTGATCGGCAGACAGTGCGTTCATCTCGACGGCGACTTCGGTGCCGCCTAATGGAGTCAGCTCATCGGCGTGGAGGTGTATACGCCAGCCATAGCTTGCTGCATCAGCGAGTATTCTGCGGGTTTGGGCGAGGCTGAAGACTCCCTCCTCGCAGAACGCGTCGATCGCAACTGCGAGGTCGAGTTCAGCGACCTGAGGGTGGATTTCCTGAATCAGAAGCTCTACGAACTCCTCGGGGCGATCCCGATATTCGAGGGGGACCTCGTGGGCGGCCAAGCAGGTAGGTATGAGATCAACACAATGTTCAGCGTCAGCATCCCGAATCACCTCGAGCATCTTACGTTCGGTCGGAAGATCTAGACCATATCCGGACTTGGCCTCGATTGTTGTTGTTCCGTGAGTCAGAAACGTGTCGAGGCGGTTGAGGGTTTTCTGGGTCAGCGCCTCGGAGCTTGCAGTACGGGTGGCTGAAACAGTTGCATTGATACCACCACCGGCGCGTGCGATGTCCATATATGACTCGCCGCGCAGTCGCCGGTTGAACTCGTCTTCCCGCGACCCTGCCCAAACGGGGTGAGTGTGAGGATCGACAAAGCCAGGCAGAACACAACCACCCTGAGCATCGAGGACCTGATCCGCCTTTGGGAAGCGTCTGTCATGCTCGGTGGAATCGCCAACCCAGACGATTCTGCCGTCCTCGCACCGGACGACTGCCGACTCAAGGACCGTCAGCTGACCCAACGCTTCCTTGCGGCAGGCCGACGTTCCGAGCGGTGTGACAATTTGTGAAGCACCTCGAATCAGTAGACTCACGTCTGGCCCTCGTTGGACGATTGGGAACGGTGGAGAAGAGCCACCTGAGGTGTAGTGATTGTCTCCTTCTCCAGTTGTTCATCGTCAGCAGCGTATCCGTCCAGCATCTCAACCAGGCGCCTGAGTTCTGAGCGCGCCTCGCGCCGACGTGAGCGCAAGTCACTGATGACAAGCTCAATCTTGCGTGCGCGCGCGTGCGCGTCCTCGACCAGGCTGTTGGCCAAGGTGTGGCCATCGTCGATGATCCTCTGAGCGTCTTCGCGAGCTCCTTCGAGGGTGTGCTCAGCGGATTTCTGTGCCGCGATGAGCGCATCCTGAAGTGCGCTTTCGCGCTCTTTGAACTGAGCCATGTCTTGCTCGACCTTGACGAGTTGTTGCTTCATCTCGCCACGCTCGCGCAGGAGTTCTTCAAGACGCGCCGCGACCTGGGACAGGAATTCGTGCACCTGTTGCTGGTCGTATCCACGCCATTTCTGATCGAAACTCTTGGCAAGAATATCGAGTGGGGAAAGCTCTACCATATCTGCTGCCTCCAGTCGAACATCCTATTATTGCACGTTTTACGTCGACATGGCAGTTCTGAATCATTGCTTGATGATCCGAGGCGCACCCTACCCGGGATCAACTCAAAGTGTTCGTGGTATCTCGCCAGACGCCGCTTACGAATCCTCGACCTCAGGGAAATGCTCGATAGTGACATCCAAGTGGCCGGTCAGCTCTTTCAGTTCACGGGTCAGTGACCGTCCGATGACCAGGCGCTGAACTTGGTTTGTACCTTCGTAAATTTGTGTGATTTTGGCGTCGCGCATGTACTTCTCGATCGGATAGTCCCTGCAGTAGCCGTACCCGCCAAAAAGCTGTACTGCGTCGGTTGTCACCCGCATCGCGGTATCGGTCGCGAAGACCTTCGCCATTGCGGCGATCTTGTTGACGTTCTTGCTCCCGGAGTCGATGACTCGAGCCGCGGTATACACCATCTGGCGTGCTGCCTCGACCTGTGTGGCCATGTCGGCGAGCATGAACTGGATTGCCTGGTGAGACATCACGGTTTGCCCGAACTGACGTCGCTCGGACGTATAGCGAAGTGCCCACTCAAAGGCTCCTTGCGCCAGTCCGAGTGCTTGGGCAGCCACGCCGGGGCGCGCGCGATCGAGGGTCATCATCGCGTTTCTGAAACCACCACGCTCCTTGCCTCCGAGCAATTGAGTAGCTGGAACTCTGCAATCTTCGAATTCCAGTTCATTGACTGAAACTGTCCGGATACCAAGCGTATCCTCACGCTTACCGACGGTGAAACCGGGGGTTTCTCTTTCTACGATGAAGGGAGAGATTCCGCGCATACCGCGATCCGGTTCCGTCAATGCGTAGATCGTAAAGACCGAGGCTACACCGCCGTTGGTATTCCACTTCTTCTCGCCGTTGAGTACGTAGTCGTCCCCATCTTTGATGGCTGTCGTGCGAAGCGAGCCGGCATCCGAGCCCGAAGCCTTTTCGGAGAGGCCGAAAGCGATCAGCTGTTCGCCCGATGCGATAGCGGGTAGGTATCTCTCTTTCTGTTCCTGAGTGCCTCCCAGGACAATCGGGAAAGAGCCCAGGGCGTTGACGGCATACGCCACACCGACGCCGCCGCAGGCTCGAGAGAGCTGCTCTACGATCAGGCACATGTCAAGAACGCCTGATCCCTTGCCACCGAACTCCTCTGGGATCCACACGCCGGTGAGTTCGTATTCCTTGAGCTTCTCGAGTATGTCCCAACCGTACTCACCGGTTTCGTCAAGTTCGGCTGCTCGTGGCCGCACATACTTCTCTGCCACTTCGCGAGCGCGTTCCTGATAGTCGATGTTCTGTGCGGAAAGAAGCTCCTTCATTCGGTCCCCCTCGTTCAAATTCGAGGTGTCATGATTGCAATTCGCTTTGCGAATTGCAATGGTGGAATGAGGAACAGAGCCGAGTAAACGTATGTCTGTTTAGGTATTCCTTTTTTCTCATAAGCCCTTGGTTTCGCGATTCACATTGCCGTGGAGCCAATGTTCCTCTCGTCAATCTGGACGAGACTGGTCCAAGACAGTGGTGGTTACAGAGGCGGCGAATGAGCTGGGCTGATAGCGCAGGGATTCATTGAACTCTCTGAAGGTATCGTCGCGAGACGGGAAGCACGTGATTTTGAACAGGGATAGAGGACTATGGAGAGAGTTCGGTCAGACAACGCTCGCCTTCGAATCACTCGGTTGCGAGAGACTGTGATGAAGAACTATTCTGCTTCATCCTCGGATTCGCTCACCAATCGCATCAATTCCTCTTCAAACGCCAAAGACCGCATCGAGGTCATGCGGTCGAGGAAGACGATGCCGTCCAAGTGATCGAGTTCGTGTTGGATGACGCGGGCATGAAAACCGTCAGCCGTGAATGAAATAGAGGCGCCCTCCACGGTTCGGGTTTTGACCTTGATGCGTGAGAATCTAGGAACGCTTCCACGGAGTCCAGGGATAGACAGGCATCCTTCCCAGCCCTCCTCGGTAGTGTCGCCAACTGGTCTGATCTCAGGGTTTACGAGAACCGTCGGGTCAATACCTGGATGGTCCTCGTCGCCGGGAACCCAGTAGGCAAAAAACCGAAGTGACTCGGCCACCTGTGGCGCCGCAAGGCCGACGCCTTCCTCTTTGAACATTGTGTGAATGAGGTTGTCGGCCATGGAGAAGAGTTCGCCACTCCCTAGGAGACTCTGAGGAACATCTTCAGAGAGGGTGCGGAGAATCGGATTGCCGAGACGGATGACCGGCAGCAGTTGCGGTTCAGAGTCAGGCACGGTTCTAGCCGCAGCCCGAGCATCCGCCGGAGGAACAGTCCTCCATGACGGGTTTGTTGGGGTTGTCAACCGTAAAACCGGCACCTCGAGTGTCGTTGACGAAATCGACCGACGCTCCCTTGAGGTTCGGCGCACTCGTTGGATCTACGAGAACGACGAAATCGTCCTGCTCAACCCGAGTGTCGTCGTCGTGTTGGTCGTCAAAGGTAAAGCCGTAGGTATAGCCGGAGCATCCGATACCTTGGATGAAAATCCGAAGCTCTTTGCCGGCTGCCTCCGGTGTCTGTGAGTGAAACTCGCGTACTTTGTCGATGGCTTGCTGTGAAAACGCGATCATCAATTCCTCCATCCACATCGTGCCAACCAGCCGGTAGCCATACTGTATTCCGCGGGGTCGGCATTTGGCTGAGCGTCAGCGTTCAGGATTCGTCTTTCTCGGACAACCAGCGCTCGGCTTCGATAGCTGCCATGCACCCAGTGCCAGCCGCCGTAACGGCCTGCCGGTAGTAGTGATCTTGTACATCGCCCGCAGCCCAGACCCCTTCAACCGAGGTTTTGGTAGTGCCGGGCACCGTGCGGATGTAGCCGTTGTCATCCATGTCCAGTTTGCCCTCGAAGACGGCGGTGTTGGGCTTGTGTCCAATGGCCATGAATACGCCCTGCGTCGGAAACTCGTGTTCCTCGCCAGTCTTCGTGTCACGCAGTTTGACTGCATGAACGCCGGCCTCCTTGGTGCCGAGAATTTCGGTGATCACACTGTTCCAGGCGAACTCAACCTTGGGATTGTCGAATGCCCTTTGCTGCATGATCCTCGAGGCCCTCAACTCATCCCGGCGGTGCAGCACAGTCACCTTGGAGGCAAATTTGGTCAGAAAAGCCGCTTCCTCCATCGCTGTGTCGCCGCCTCCAACGATAACGATTTCCTTGTCCTTGAAGAAAAAGCCGTCGCACGTCGCACAGGCCGACACGCCGTAGCCCATCAGTTCAGATTCTGAGGGTAGCCCTAGTAGGCGCGCCGATGCTCCGGAGGCAATGATCAAGGCGTCGCAGTAGTACTGTGTTTCGTCTCCAGTCGTGACAAGGAAGGGCTGTTGATCGAGGTCCACCGAGGTTACCTCAGCGAAGACAAAACGGGTGCCGAATTTCTCTGCTTGGCTCTTGGTTCTCTGCATGATCTCGGGTCCGAGAATCCCGTCCGGGAAACCTGGGAAGTTCTCGACGTCGGTCGTGATTGTGAGCTGGCCGCCAGGCTGCATGCCCTCAATGACAAGAGGTTCGAGGTCGGCACGAGCAGCGTAGATCGCTGCGGTAAGACCAGCAGGTCCAGATCCAATAATAAGTGTCTTGATGTGTTCGCGAGCCATGTTGACTCTTCCTTTCTGAATCGGGAACCAATCCCGATCTCGGGAGCGACTGGTTTTGAGTCGCCGGGGGGATCACGGCAGGGCCGGGATCGAACAGCATTATCCTGGAAAAGAGGCCTCGAATCCACTCCCGCTACGGAAGCTGCAGATTGGAAACGGTCGCATCCTCGGTGTTTTCTTTAGGGATCAAGTAGGTTCCCGGTCTGGCGGAGGGATGAGAAGATGGATCACGGCTGTTCTTTCGAGTAGCTGTTAGACGAGGAGGACATTCATTGATCTGGTTGGTGATGATCACGGCAACAGTAACGGGAGCGGTCGGCATGGTTGACCTTGCCCGAGATGGAGAATGGGCCCAGATCTTTGAAGTGGCTGAGGTGAGGTCGCATCAACTCCCCCTGCGTCCAGACGAGGCGATGATGGCGGCGGTAGCCGCAAGGAAACTCGGTCACGACAAGGCCGCGGAGCGGTACCTCGAGTTGGCAATCGATAACGAGGGAGTCGGCGATGTCGCCCGGGTCGAACTCGGCAGGCTTCGAGTGAAGACCGATGCTGAACGTGCAGCCGCGACTGTCATTCCTCTACTGAAACGCTCGCCAACGCGAGAGATTCGGCTCGCTGCCATTGAAGTTGTAGTGGAGGCGATCGATCGTGGGCTCGAAGACTCTGCGCTGCGGGAAATCGAAGCGGCCTCTCGGCGCTACCGTCGATCACAGAAACGGCCGCTCGAATATGCCCTGGCAACTCAAGATGAGACTGCCGGAAGGCGGCGCAAAGTCAAGTTGTTGGAATCCTCTCGCCAGGACGAGGTCAGCCTTCGTGCAGCACGGGATTTGTTGGCTGAGGACAACCTTTCACTCCGTGAGAAGTGGTTGGCTGCGCGCACGCTGTATCAGCATGCTCTCTACGCGGAGGCGGAACCGCTTCTCGACGAACTGGCCTCGACGCCGACCGGGAGTGGTTTCTCCACGTGGGAAGTAGCCCTCACCCGTGGGCGATGCGCATTTCGAGCAGGAAGGTGGTTGGAGGCGGCGGCCTGGTACCAGAAGGCGATAGAAAAATGTACGCGCCGTGATAATCGAGCGTCCCTCCATGTTCATCACTCAAGAGCACTTGAACTTGAAGGAAATCTGGAGAATGCGATCGAGGAAGCGCGTCAGGCAGTGATCGTTCGTACGACTGATGAGCGACGACTCTTTCTCGCTCGATTGCGTCTGAAGGCCGACCAGATCGATCTCGCCGCCCAGGGCATATCCGCCATGCGATCGAGATCATTTCGAGTGCGTGGCGAGATGGTAAGGGCGGTGTATGAGCTGAGCCAGGGAAATCCTGAGGCAGCACATCGCCGCCTCACCGCGATTCGTCGCGACCCATGGCGTGGGCCGGCGGCCGTTCTTGCAGCTGAGGTTTCTGCTGGACAAGAAGACTGGAAGCGGGCTCTGGATACCCTCGAGCGAGCGAGTCGTGCACTTGACGGGTTCTGGGCCGCACATGCGCAGCGGATCCTTCGCGAAGTGCCGGAACCGATCATCGACGAATGGCGACAACACAATAGCAAGCAATTGGCATCGGGCTCCGAGCGTAACCGGCGTGACGCTCTGATCACTTCTGCGGTGCTTGAGCCGCAGAGCGAGCGGTTGGACGCGGTGCGTTCTCAGGTGCTCGAACTGCGACCCTTTCACAATGGCGAGGGCGAGCCCGAGTTTCGAGCCGGCATCGCCGGCCGGCTCTGGTCCTCGGGCCTTGAGGAACTCGCACAGCGCTGGCATCCGTCTGGATTCCCATCCGGTCAACCTGGCGAAATCTTGTGGACGGCGGGTCGATTCGAGGCCACCGGTCAGGTCTGGAGAACGGTGAGACTGGCGGATCATGCATGGCGAGTGGCCGGTTCTGACTTGCCGGTACGGGTCTATCCCAAAGAGCTCGTTTTGCGCCTCTTTCCACTGCCCAGTCCTGAAGCGGTTCGGCGAGCGGCTAACGATGCATCGATACCATGGTCGCTGTTGGCCGGAGTTGTGCGTGAAGAGTCACGGTGGGATCCTGAGGCGTTTTCGAGAGTCGGGGCGAGGGGCCTTGCCCAACTGATGCCCGCCACCAGCGCGGAGGTCGCTCGGCGTCTCGGTGACTCCGAGCCGACGCCAGGGGACTTGTTCAAACCGGAGGTATCTCTTCGATTGGGAGCAGCCGAGATTGGACGTCTGCTGGATCGATTTGGCGGCTTTCAGGCGCCGGCGATTGCAGCCTACAACGCGGGCGAGGCGCAGGCTCAACTCTGGCTCGACGCGTGCGGCTCCGATTGCACCGAGACGCGATACGCGGCGACCATCTCCTTCGATGCGACGAGGCGATATACCGTGGATGTCCTGTGGGCCGCCTCGATGTACGAGCAGCAGTATGGTGCCGGCATTGCTAGCGCCGAAATCGAGTCACCTCAAGACGTTCGCGTGCCTGCTCCAGCCAACGCTCGATCTCGGCATTGAGCTTGCGCTCGGTGACGACATCGGCGAGGCGTTCTCGCACGGAAACGAGAGGGGGCGGCTCCTCTCCCACGGCCGTGATCGGATCCTGGATCAATTCGCGGTAGGCACTCTCGAGTTCCTGGAAGCTGACTGAAATCCGCGGCAGAAGGCGCTGGTCGACGTAAGCCGTGACCGCGGCGACACGATGCGCGAGACTCTCTACATCTGATGACAAGAGACCCAATTCTTGAAGTTCCGAATGAAGGCTGCCGTCGGTAGCACAGCGCGTGTACATGGTCCTAGCTAGAGGTTCGGATTCGATCTCGAGGCGATCAAGCGAGGCAGACGCCTCGAGATCCTGGTACTGGAGTTCCAGTCGGATCAGCGAATCGAGGACTCTTTCGTGAAAGGTCGCGTCGACTTCCTGGTCGTCCCTAGGGACGATTTCGACTGCAGCTGCCAGAGCGAGATCACTGACCAGAATCGGAGTGTCGCCGACGACCGCAAGCACCTCCTCTATAGTCGCCGCAGAGGCGCCGAAGTGACTGAGAGCTATCAGGATGAGGGCTGATGCCAAAGGTCGCACGCTGCTATCATAGCAGCGGCAGCTGATCGGCGGTGATGATCCAAGATGACCAGGAATAGCGAGAACAAGACGGTTTCTGAAACGCGCGAGGACATTGAATCCGACGCGCCAGGGATGCTGTGGGTCGTCGCTACACCTATTGGAACCATTGAAGACTTTTCGCCGCGAGCCTGTCGTGTGTTGGGCGAGGCCAACCTGATTCTCGCTGAGGACACGAGAAGAACGCGAAAACTCCTGACCCATTTCGAAATTCCCACACGTGGACGTTTGCACTCGCTGCATCTCCACAACGAGAAGCGGTCGACGGCACGAGCGACCAAGATCATTACCGGCGGGGGATCTGTAGCCTTGGTCTCGGATGCCGGCACGCCGGTACTTTCAGATCCTGGTCACATGCTGGTATGTGCGGCGCACGAGATGGGGGCCCAGGTTTTGAGCGTTCCGGGACCTTCCTCCTTCACGGCAGCTTTGGCCGCCTCACCACAAAGACCTCTTCCTGCAACTCTGGTCGGTTTCTTACCGGCCAAAGCTGGTGAGCGGACAAGACGATTGAAGGAGCTTGGAAAGACCCCTTGGACGATAGTCGTGCTGCTGTCACCACACCGCCTTGCGACCGAAGTAACC
>JAAESQ010000085.1 GCA_024229275.1 bacterium
AGTCAGGTGGAGTTCATTGCCGTCGCGACGGACTCAGTATGGATACGAGATTATGGGCCACGGTTCATATCAGAGGACTACATTCGGGCCATTGTTGATCACACCTACAACCGCAACCGCCCGCTTGACAACCAAGTTCCTGACTTCATCGCTAACCTTTGGGGTGAGTCTTCATACGACATCGGCCTCATCCACGGTGGTGGCAACTTCCATCTATATGAGGACGACGATGCCTACATGACGGAACTCATTGCCAACGAAAACCAGGGTCTCACCGAAGCTGAGATCCAGCAGCGCTATTTGGATTACCAGGGGCTCGATCTGACAATCACCGACCCGTTGCCATCGTGGTTCGACTCGACCCAGCACATCGACATGTGGATGGTGCCGACCGGAACACTCGAAGTCATCATCGGTCAGTATGACCAGATCGCCAATCCTGAAGCCTACACCGTGACCGAAACCTGGGTTACCGAGCTCATCAACAGAGGCTACACAGTTCGACGGACGCCAGGTTGGAGTTCAGGCGGAACCCATTACACCTACACCAACTCCGTGATCTTCAATGACATGGTGTTCGTGCCCGAGTATTCCGGCTATGCCACCGAGAATGCCGAGGCGATGGCAGTGTTCGGGGCCGCCTTCCCGGGTAAGACCATTGTCCCTGTAGACTGCTCATCCATCATCCACGCAGCTGGCGCCATCCACTGCATTGTCATGCACGTTCCCGAGGTTGATTTGCTGATCTTCGAGGATGACTTCGAAGATGGAACGGTCAATGCGTGGGACGTTGTTGTGCCGTAGAGATTCGTTCTGTAATTTACTTCGGAACTCGCTGACGCCTAAGCCGATGCCGTCTCGACCGCGGACAGGGATACTCCAACCAAGAGGCAGGCGCCGCTAAACTGTCAATCCGAAGGAGAGTGGTCATGACCGAGCTTCCCACGCATCCCGGTGATATCGATCCTGAGATCTTTCGCAAACATGGCTATCAGATGGTGGACTGGATCGCCGACTTCCTGGGTGGTGGGGTGCGCGATCTTCCCGTACTTGCTCAGGTGGAGCCTGGTGAGGTTAAAGCCAAGCTGCCGCAATCGATGCCTGAGAAGCCGGAAGACCTAGAGCTCGTCTGGCAGGACTTCCTCTCTACTGTTTTGCCAGGTGTCACTCACTGGAACCATCCCGGCTTCCTCGCTTACTTCGGAATAACTGGCTCAGGTCCCGGTATTCTTGGCGAGCTGCTGTCGGCAGCGCTTAACGTCAACGGCATGTTGTGGCGCACCAGTCCCGCAGCGACCGAACTTGAGTTGGTGGTGCTCGACTGGCTTCGTCGCGGGCTGGAGTTGCCGGACGATTTCTTCGGTCACCTTACCGACACAGCTTCAGTCAGTACTCTGCTGGCAATCGCAGCTGCACGTGAAGCCGCTGACCTCGACATTCGTGAACGTGGAATGGCGGGACGCTCAGATCTCCCAGCCCTGCGTGTCTATACCTCGGATCAGGCACATTCCTCGATCGCGAAGGCCTGCCTGACCTTGGGTCTTGGCCTCGACGGAGTTCGTACAATTCGCCATGACGAGGATTTCCGCATGGACGTCGAGGCACTGCGGGCGGCGATTGCTGAGGACCGGGCGAACGGTCACAAACCGATTGCGGTTGCCGCAACCGTCGGAACAACCTCGACAACTTCTGTCGATCCCGTTGCCGAGATCGCAGACATCTGCGCTTCAGAGGACCTGTGGCTTCACGTCGACGCGGCCTACGCCGGGTCTGCTGCACTGCTTCCAGAGCGACGCGATGCGCTCGCCGGGTGCGAGCGAGCTGACAGCTTCGTCTTCAATCCGCACAAGTGGCTCTTTACGCCAATCGACGCATCCGCACTCTATACCCGACGACCTGAGGTCTTCCGTCGAGCATTCTCGCTGGTTCCCGAGTACTTGACGACGCCTCATACTGGATCGGTAGTGGACCTTATGGACTACGGCGTGCAGCTCGGCAGGCGATTTCGAGCGCTCAAACTGTGGTGGGTGATGCGGGCATTCGGTCTCGAAGGCATACGTGATCGCCTCAGGTTTCACATCGCGCTGGCGGCTGAGTTTGCAGAGTGGATCGACCAACACCCGTTGTTCGAGAGACTCGCTCCGGTGCCGTTCTCGGTCGTTTGCTTCCGCGCCATGCCTGCCGACTTGCACGATCCAGAGGAGATCGATAATTTCAACATGGAACTCATGGAGCACGTCAACGCTTCGGGCTCCATTTACTTCTCCCATACCAAGCTCAACGAGAAGGTTGCCCTCCGCATCGCAATTGGGAATTTGAAAACGACTGCCGACGATATCGCTAGCTGTCGTGAGCTTCTCGAGAAGGGACTTTCATGCCTCTCGACCCGCTAGAGGATCAGTCGAGCCTCGCGCAGAGAGTGTTTCAACTCTCCAAAACTGTGCCGTTGATCGTGTTTTGGGTGCTCGCCCTCATTGGGCTCAACGTGCTTCAAACCCTGAGTCTGGTATTGATGCCGATTTCGCGGCAGACGTTCCGTCGATTCAATAGCTGGTGTGCCGGCACCTGGTGGGGAGGGTGTGTTCTGTACGCCGAAAAGGTGAACCGCACTCGAATCGTCATCACCGGTGAGATAGTGCCTGATAGAGAGAATGCGCTAGTTGTGTCCAATCACCAGCAAATGCCGGACATTACGATCATCATGGCTTTCGCCCGCAGTAAGAGACGACTTGGTGATCTCAAGTTCTTCGTCAAACAGGCGATAAAGTGGGTGCCCGGAGTCGGCTGGGGTATGCAGTTCATCAACTGTCCGTTCGTACGTCGCAACTGGACTGCCGACAAGAATAGAATCCGCGGGACATTTGAGACCCTTGTTCGAGAAGATATTCCACTGTGGATGGTCTCCTTCGTCGAGGGGACTCGTTCGACGAAAGAGAAGATCAAACGATCGCAGGGGTTCGCCGAGGCTCGTGGTCGCGAGATCTTACAGCACGTCCTCAATCCCCGCACGAAAGGGTTCACAGCCTCAGTTCAGGGCCTTGGAGATCACATTACCGCGGTCTACGATCTCACGATCGGCTACGAGGAAGGAGTGCCGAATCTGTGGCAGTACCTCACCGGAGCAGTAAACAGAGTTCACCTCCACGTGCGACGTTTTCCGATTGAAAACCTCCCCAGTTACGAGCGTGAACTCGCCGATTGGCTCAATACCCGTTTTGTAGAGAAGGACCAACTGCTTGATCATTTCTACCAGCATGGGAGCTTCCCTGCCGAAACTGCAACACTGGCACCTGAGTAATTGATTGGCAGTAGCAGTCTGGTGAGAAATGCGGGCTACTGCTCCACGAGGCGCAATTCGGTCCCAAAAATTCTGCGATCAGGACGAGGTGTGAAGAGTAGACCTTTCGACACACCATATCGATCGGCCTGACTGTAGAGCGGTAGAAGCGGGAGGTCTCGGCTCAAAGCATCGGTGATCTGTTGAAACTTAGGGATTCGATCGTCCGGCGGAAGGTTCCATGCTTGGGTCAACCACGCGTCGATCTCGGGATTGCTGTAGCCTCCGCGATTGACTCTCCCAAGTCCTTCGACCTTGCTGTGTACGAGGTAGTTGTAGGCACTGGCGGCACTGGATGTTGTTATCCATCCAAGCAGCCAGAGAGGGGCTGCGGGCTCGTAGTAGTTCTCCATTTTTCGAGCACGTGGGCGTACCTGGATGCCGACCTCAGCAAGATCGTGGGCAATAGCCTCTGCCACATCGGCGATATTGACGTATTTGCCGCGCGGATAGTCAAGATCATAGACCGTGTCCAAGGGGAAACCGGCCTCTGCCAATAGACGACGACTTTCGGTTGGATCGTAAGGCGCGATTTGTTGTGCCGGGACATAGCCGAATACACCCGGTACGACAAGTTGGTTGGATATCTCCCCGTGACCTGCCAATGCTTCGGTAACGAGAGTCTCACGGTTGATCGCGCGGGCTACGGCATGGCGCACGTTGACGTTGGTGAACGGATTGCTCTGTCCATCAACGGTGCTTTCTGGCGTGCATTGCATGCCGAGAAAGATCACTCGGGTGCCAGGGACGGAAAGATCGTACACGTTTGCCGTAGTGGGCTGACCGTCTTCGGTCATCTTTGGAGCCACTCCTGGGGTGAGATGAATCTCGCCACTTTGGAGTAGTTTCCGCCTCGCCTCGGGATCTGGGATGACCCGGAACTCCATCTTCTTGATCTCGGGAGTTCCCTCCCAGTGCTCGGCAAAAGCGGACAGTATGATCGAGGGATTGGCCTCGAGATTCTCGAAACGGTAGGGTCCGGTTCCAGCAGGAAATGGGTTGGAATCCTCCGACTCGACTGCGATACCCATAGAAAACGCACCGACAGAGAAGACCGTCGCCTTCGTCTCGAAGATCACTGTGTGATCGTCAGGAGCTGTGAGTCGACGAATCATCAACGCGCCGCCAGACTCTACCTTGTCGATCTCGCGCCCGCGCTGATATGCGTTTACGATGTGGTTGGCTGACAGCGTCCGCCCGTCGTGAAGCTGTACTCTGTCCCGCAGCCTGAAGACCCATGTCGTCGCATCCGGTGTTTCCCATGACACTGCCAAACAGGGCTCGAATGACAGGTCGCTCCGCTGGCGCACAAGACCCTCGTAGACGTTTGAGAGGATCGTCACTCCGTACTCCTCAAGGGCTTCATCCGGGTAAGGGCTGATAGGACCGACAGGTACGCCAATGATCACATGGTCTCTCGTTGCAGGTTCGGGCGCACATGCCACCAGAAGAATGCACGTGAAGAGTAACGTAGAAACTGTGCGTTTCATGGATCTCTTTCGATTGTATCAGCATCGCAGTCGCGAATTCGGTGATGTTTTTTAGGCTGATTAACTCATGTATCTGTAGAACTTGGAGTGAATTAGGCTGACGGTTTGTGGCGCTTTCACTTCCAATGCAACTGTGCGCCGAGAATCCTTCGGTCAAGCCGTGGTTGAAACTCAAGGTCCGAGTTGAGGGCGTAACGATCCGTCTCGCGATAGAGAGGAACGATCGGCATTTCGTTCATGAGCTTTTCTACGATCGTTGCATACAGTGGAATGCGATCTCCGGGTGACATCCCGCGTGCACGATTCAGAATCTCGTCCATCTCTCGATCGTGATATCCCATGCTGTTGAACATACCCAGGCCTGGAGCCGGGCTGTGGAGAAGTAGGTCATAGGTTCGCAGCACGCCTTCAGTGGTAATCCATCCGAGCAACCAGATGGGAGACGGCTCACCTCTTGCAATGCTCTCGACTGAGGTTGGTCGAGGTGTTGCCCGAATCCCGACTTCCCCAAGATCCATCGCTATCTTGTTGGCAGTTCTCTCGATGTCGACATACTTGCCACGCGGAAAATCGAGCGAGATTTCTAGTCCGTGCGGATACTCGGCTTCCGCCAGAAGTCGTCGGCTGAGATCCGGGTCGTGAGGAATCGGTGCGATGCCGGTGACGTAGCCGTATGACTCTTGCACGAATATCTGATTGACAACTGCTCCTGACGAAGCCCCTCTCACGCGCGTCAGCGCATCTCGATCAATTGCACAGGCAACGGCCTTTCGAACCCGTGCGTCCGAGAAAGGATTTTCGACACCGACTCCCAGTTGACCTGGTGTGCAGCGCATTCCGAGAAATATGACACGCAGTCCCGCTGACGATACCACCCGAACCGACTGTACCGTTTCCAGTGACGAGGCCTCAGCCAGCGAGATTGCGGGCATGAGATCGGCTTCTCCTTTGCGCAGCCACTCCAGGCGCTGTCCGGGATCGGGACTCGCTCGGAACTCGAGAAAATCAACCTCGGGCCTGCCCTCCCAGTGTTCAGAGAATGCCTGCAGTATTGTGGATTGTCGGGATTGGAGGGAAACGAGTCGATAGGGTCCTGTTCCGACGGGCAGGTCGCCTGATTGAATGGGATCCACCGCGATGCCTATAGCAAAGGAGCTTGCTGCGTAGACGGGATCAACGGTTTCGAAAACCACGGTGTCGCTATTCCGCGCCTCTATCCTGTGGATCCGTTGCGCCGGACCGTATTCTGTTCGGGAGTCAAACTTTGCTCGTTCGAAAGCTGCGACGACGTGTTTCGCTTCGAAACGTCGCCCGTCGTGAAGAAGGACATCCTCACGTAGCCGGAACACCCATGTTCTCTCGTCGGGAGTCTCCCACGATTTGGCGAGACACGGTGCGATAGTGAGGTCGCTTTGCTGTCGAACAAGGCCTTCAAACGCGTTCGCCAGGATCGTGATCGAGTATTCCTCATGTTCGCGGTGCGGATGAGGACCCTGCGGCACCGTCGGCACGGCGACGGTTACACGGTCCCTTGGAATAGGCGCGGGTGCGCACGCGCCAAGGCCTAACGCAGAAACAAGCAACAGCGCCACCGTGTGGTTCATGAATCTTATTCGAGTGTAGCAGTGGTGGTTTTTACTCCACAGACGTGAGTCGGCGCGTCCACAGCGTCAAGGCAACCACAATACCCAACAGCAGAGCACCACCTGCCTGGTGAGCGGTCGCCATCATGACCTCTATCGGCGACGGATCACCCACCACGGCTTGGCCTCCGGTAACAGCAAGAGTCGCGATACCTAAAGTCACCTGCACGGAGACAACACCAGCGAGCGCCTGGCCTAGACGTTGGAGCGGCCATACTCCCGGGCGCAGGCCCCAAATGCGAGCCCCTACGACGACGGCCAGCATTGTCACAACAGCCGCCAGTGTGACGTGGAGTACCAGTCCCCATGTCAGATGACGGTGTAGCGCGCCGAGGAGGAGCTGCAGCGTGAGTGCCGTCAGAAGCCAGCCTTGAAGTGAGCGGTCAGTAGCAGTTGCCCGATCCGCAGGGAGAGTCGAGGCGCGAGACCATCCAACACTGGTGACGACAGCGAGGAGGATCATCAGCCCGAGGAAGAGCTGGCCGAAGACCCCATGAACGACGGCGAGTCCAATCTGTGGAGCCATGTCTGTTGCTTCGGTGCTCAGGGTCAAACGACCGGTAACCCGAAGCCCGCCCAACAAACCCTGCACGAGGACACAAGCCACCGCTGCGTATGCAATCCGGCGAACCCAACGGCGCGCCTCAAAACGAAGGAGTGTAATGGCCAAAGCGATGGTCGTAAGGCCGACCAGTGAACCGAAGAGGCGGTGAGCATGCTCGTAGTAGATGCCCCCGGTCATGCGTGAAAGTGGATAGAGAAACATGCTGTAACCAAAAGAGTTCGGCCAGTCGACGACTGCTAGCCCGGCTTCCTGGCTGGTAACAAGGCCGCCGGCGATAACGAGTAAAAAAGTCGCAGCGGCTGCCACATTGGCGAGGAGAGCGGTCCACGTGTCGTGGTCTGGCGCTTCGGTTGTGGAGCGTCCTGCTGCCAAGGCACCGAGGCCTCCCAAAACGCATGTGGCAAGAACAGAACCTGGTATCCACCATAATGCCGATGGAATGACCTCGTGGGACTGGCTCGAAGTGAGCAACGAGCCGAGGATCAGCATGTTCAGAATCGAACTCACGAATCCGATGCCGATGCCTGCCACACCCCCGCGGCCAGTGTGTCTTGCTGCATACCATCCCCAGAACGCAACTGTTGTGAGCATTAGGAATAGCAGAATCGATGGTGGTGCCATCACCCCGGGAAGTCGACATACATACGCGACGGCCCACATTGACACGGTGGTCGCAAAGCCAATCGGCGCCAAGTAGGATCGGTTGGTGTGCACATCGGCAACGGGATCTGCGATCATTAGGTGCCCTCCTAGTATTCACTCTCGATGGTATTACGGATCAGGAAATGTCGCTGCTCACACATCGGTTGTATTGCTCGGATTCACGAATATTAGCTTCCGAATTACAGGGGTCCTGATAGTGAAAGCTCAAGCAACTCCAGAAGCAGCTGTTCTTCCTCTGCCACAACAAGGCGGCCTGGCTGAAACGGTCAGCATTTACCTCGAATTGGCCAAAGCAAAGCTCGCGATGATGGTCGTGTTGACGACCCTCGTTGGCTACGTGGTTGCCGCTCGTGGCGGAACTGAACTGATACCTCTCGCGATGTGTGTCTTGGGGACAGCGCTCAGTGCTTTCGGCGCCAACATACTCAACCAGCGCTGGGAGATGCGCCGAGATCAGCGCATGGAACGCACCCGCGAGCGGCCCCTGCCGTCCGGCCGAGTCTCCGAGGCGCGTGCAACTGCGTGGGGCCTGATGTCATCGTTCGCAGGTCTTGCAGTTCTAGCTGTGGCAACGAACGTGTTGACTACAGCATTGTCTGCACTCGTGATTGTCCTCTACGTATTTGTCTACACGCCACTCAAGGTGCGCACACCGTTCGCGACTTTGGTCGGGGCCGTGTGTGGAGCCATTCCTCCGATGATGGGATGGACCGCAGCTGCCGGGCAGCTTGAACTCGGGGCTTGGATTCTTGGCGGCATTCTGTTCTGTTGGCAGGTGCCACACTTTCTTGCTCTGGCATGGATGTACCGTGAGGACTACGAGCGCGGAGGATTTCGGATGCTGCCGGCAGTCGACCAGAACGGCTCGGCAACCGCGATCGTCTCTCTCGTCTACGCGTTGGCGCTGCTTCCCTTAGGTGTGTTTGTCGCACTCGAAGGGCTGGCCGGGACTGTGTTCCTGATTACTTCCATAGTGTTGGGGATCTTCTTTGCTACGGCTGCATGGCGCATGGTGAGTTCGCGCAGTGCTCACACGGCTCGCCGGCTCTTTTTGACCAGCCTGCTCTATCTGCCGCTGCTTTTGGGTGCAATGATGATCGATACGGGTCGCGGTTCGTTCAGGAACGTAGGTGGAGTAGGCTCAGAACAAGCTACGATCAGCACATGGCAAGCACGCGAACGCATTCGCTGATTCTCATCGCCCTAGTGGGCGCAGTATTGAGCCTAGCTGGGTGCGGGCAAAG
>JAAESQ010000086.1 GCA_024229275.1 bacterium
AACTCAACTCAACTCAACTCAACTCAACTCAACTCAACTCAACTCAACTCAACTCAACTCAACTCAACTCAACTCAACTCAACTCAACTCAACTCAACTACACGCGCTTACGTTTTAGAGACTTAATGGTAGGTCTCGGTGGCGACGGCCTTTCAGCACGTCAGGATTTGGTCTCGGCGATGCCGCGTCCCGTACAGCGCAGCGGCACGAGTGCGCGCCAGCGCTGACGAGATCGCGTTCTTGAGAGTTCGGCGGAAGATGAACTGCGACGAGATCGGGAGATCCCTCGCCAGTACATCGATCAGCTGGACCAGGCCCTTGCCCATGAGTCCGTAGGCCTCGCAGGCAGCGGGGATGAAGACGTGTTGGCAATGTTCGACCGCTGCGCTGTGCTGGAGTCGCTTCTCGTCATCGGCGATGCGGGCAGCGTTCCCAGGTTCACCCAGCGGTTTGACGATTGTCAGGTCGGTGACGAGCGGGCGGAGGCATGCAAAAAGAATGTCTGGCCGCTTCTTGCTCACGGTGTTGTAGTCGTAGCATGTTGGCTCCTTCACCGCCGAGATGCCGAAGGCCATTGCGACCCGGCAGATCTCGTGTTGCACAGCGTTGTGCCGGCGGGTGTGAGTCATGGTCGTGAAGCGGTCGCAGTTGATGGTGTGGACGATCTGCTGCATGTCGTTGTTGACGACGGTGCCGCAGTCACACTTGCACGGGTGTAGTCGAAGATGAGGCTGCAGAATGCCGATCCGGATGCCGAAAGCCGCACAGAACTCCGCTGGAGTCATTGAGCCGTCGTACCAGAGCCATTGTGCGTCGAGGTTGTGCCGAGCTGTGAGATGTTGGGAATTATCCCCCTTGGTGACGAGCTCGACACGGTTTTCGACGCCGTAAATGGCTTGGTTTCGCGCGGCAGCATAGAGCTCTTCGCGAAGCGATGTGTAGTGCGGGATTCCTGCGCCCATGACGTCGTGAAGAAGCCCCGTGTTAGCGAGCTGCTCCTCCTCGACCTGCAGAATGTTCGCGAGTGTGCTGATCGTGTGCTTGTCGAAGGCCGCCGCCAGTTCCTCCGTCGATTCTGGCGGCATGGCACTGCAGATATACTGGAGCCGAGGCGCACCGCACAGTCGCAGCAGCGTTGCCTTGAGCTGTGGGTGGATTGGTGCCCGGTTCAGCAGCCTGAAGTATTGATCCTGCTTGCGCATTTGCTTTTCGTTGAACTCCTTCGTGACGGCGACGTCGGCCCCCAATAGCACAAAGGGCTTGGTGCGGACATCCGTCGGGCTGTAAATGTCGAGCTTGGCGGGGTTAACCTTCAAGCCGATGGCCTCGAACTCTTTGGTAACCTTCTCCAGCACGCTGTCGATGTCGCACTTCTTCACGATCAACGTGAGGTCATCGCAGAACATCCAGCACGGCCCGAGCTCGGCAATCTTGATCAGAGCC
>JAAESQ010000087.1 GCA_024229275.1 bacterium
ACCTAAGCGCCAGTACACCACTTGGCATCCGGCCTTGGAGCCACTGGAGCTTGAGTCGGAGCAAGGCGTCGAGGTCCCTCTGCTCGGCTACGTGACGGCCGGACAGCCGGTGGACATTCCAGAGGATAACGAAACCGTCGTCGTTCCGCACCACATGGTTCGCAAGAACTGTTATGCGCTGCGGGTTCGGGGACACTCGATGATCGAAGATCACATCCAGGACGGCGACATCATCGTGGTTGAGAAGCGAGAAACGGCGGAGAACGGCGAATCCGTTGTGGCGATGATCAACGGCGAGCGGGTGACCTTGAAGCGGTTCTATGTTGAACCCGATGGTATCCGGCTACAACCTGCCAACCCTACGATGAACCCGATCTACCTCAGGCATGAAGAGCTACAGATTCTGGGTATCGTGGCGGGAGTGATACGAACCGGTTGATGATTTGCGTTATTGGAAGAAGGTGGGGGAACGTCTGCTCCCATGTCTTGAACTGCTCATCATGCTCTGGTGGTGTGAGTACCGGAGGTTAAAAGTC
>JAAESQ010000088.1 GCA_024229275.1 bacterium
CGATTCCTCAGGCACCCCAAAGTCTTGAATGTACCTGCATGCTTCGACTCCGTAGCCTCCGCGATTCGCTCCACGCTTGCCACGATAGGCAGTCGCATGGGCATTCAGTTCGATGCCGCCGACTCCCGATGTAGCGAGCGATGTCTCCAGTGCTGCGACCGTTCCGTAGCACCAGCAATAGTTCGTCGATCGCTGGTTCTTAATCTTGCAGTATTTCTTGTGCCAGTGATAAGGCTGACCCTTGATTGCATCGAGATGTTCAACCCGTTCCTTCCATTGCGATCTCGGCAATCGATCGCCCGAGAACTCATTGAATGCTGAGAACTCAGGGACCGCCGTGTAGTCTCTCTCAATGTATCCTCGATTCCCGCTTACCATGACTGGATCTCCTTAATGAAGTCATCGATCGATGCCGGTAGTGGCCTCAGTTCATGACCGGAGGAACCGACCAAGATTAGGCAGGAGTCTCCTCCGGCTCCGCTTACTGCGTTCCTCAGCCATGGCTCTGCCTTCGCCAGATCCTGACCCGATAAGATCCTCCGGCGTTCGATCCCCTTGCTCGCCAGAGCCTCGTCCACTAATAGGCTCACGCTCACGCTCATCTGTGCTGTGGTCACTGTCTCGGTCATCACCCAGATGACCGCCTGCGGCTTTCCCGGCACCACCTCCTCAGCCGAAATCAACCCCTTGACAATGCTCACGATCTTTGGTAGTACAC
>JAAESQ010000089.1 GCA_024229275.1 bacterium
ATCCTGTGGCGCCGGCCGAGTTTGTAGTGACGCATGGTGAGGGACTCGCGCACCGTGGGATCGGGGTCCCAGGGATCGTCCACGTATCGTGACAGCCACTGATTTGCGTCACCAACGGGGCTCGAGAAATAGAGCATGGTTTTCGCGGTGGGCTCGTCCGGCAGAGAGGCATCGAGCACCTCGATGGTGACAGGCAGCTGGCAGGTGGGGAGCGTGCAAGGGCTGCCGTCGACCTCAACGACGATCGTGCCACTGTACCAGCCTGGAGCAGTTGTCTTGGGAATGTAGATGTCGACCCACACTCCCTGGTTTTGGCTGCTCGCTACACTGAATGTGTCGTCGGCTGCCAGCACGATGAGCGCGTCGGGGACCCAACCGGACATATCTGGTTGGGCCGGGGTTCCAGGCGACCAAGCCATATCGTGAGAGCGGGTGGTGATGTTGAGGTAGTGTTCCAGAAACAGCTCGATGTGACGACCCACGAAGTACGAGTCCATACTCGGGCCTGTGCCGCTATTGTCGATCGGCCCAACGTTATCCAAACGAACTCGTACGTTGTCCGTTGCGATACTGCCACCCTCGAGTATCACTTGAAAAGCAACCGTCTCGTTACGGGCAGCGAACAGACTGACTCCGGGGATGCCGCGGTTGAAGATGGTGTTGCCGACGGCAAGCGGATGGGAAGTAGCGTCTCTCTTGACCTTGGTGCCGTCGCTCACCACCCAGACGTCGGCTAGCTCCGCCTCAACCGGGGTTGCCAGCATGATCAGTCCCGTGGCGACGGAGACAAGGAGTGATGTTGTCTTGCGATTCATCTCAGTTTCCTTCGTTGTTCGAGTCCCGAGACCAGCCCTCAGGTGAGTATGGTTCCATCGTGCTCTCATGGCTGCCGAAATCCAGGTGACTGTCGTCACACAACCATCATTTCGTGCTATTGCGTAGAGCTGCCCTACACCCGGCAATTACCTTCTGTAGCCAGGGTTATAGGGTGACACATGAGCCGCTTGCAAAACTCACCGGGCATCACGCCCGTGCCCACGTCCACCAGATCTGGTATCTTGAGCGCAGCGAAACGGAGTCGAAAGATCCCCCTTTCAAATCAGCAATATGCTGGCTACTATTCGTCGTCAGTTTGCTAAATCTCGACGGGAGATTCTTCGTCGCTTCGCTCCTCTGAATGACATAATTTAGAGTTTTGCAAGAGGCTCACATGGCGCCGATGCTTGTCACGACGTAGCAGCGAGGCGAAGCTGGAAGGGCGGCAGGTAAGACGCTAAGACAGTGCAGAGAGAAAAAGGACTGTTGAATGAGGAGTGGAATCAAGATGCTGCAGCCCGGTCTTCACGCCCCGCTTCAGAATTCCTCTCCACTGTCTTTTCGATCGCTTCCGGCCCGGTTCGTTCTCATGATCAACGGGGGCCCTCGACCCTGGCTCCGTAACATCCGCACGTTGAGCCTGGTAGCGATCCTACTCAGTTTTGGTGCTGCTTTCGGTCAGACTTCGGACCAGCAGCCGATTGACCTTGCTCTTATGGCAGAACGGGTACAGGATCTTGCAGCCAGCGCCGAGGTTCCGGGTGGCGCGGTGGTCGTCGTCGAGAACGGGCGAGTTGTGCTCCTGGAGACTTTCGGCGTCTCCAATGCCGACAGTCGTCCAGTCGATGCCGAGACTGTATTTCGCGTCGCTTCGGTCTCGAAGGTGTTCACGGCCGCGGCGGTGGCCCGACTCGTTTCCGAGGGGCGCCTAACCCTCGAGGACGACTTGAGGGACGACCTTTCTTGGCTTCGAACGATGGCGCCGGGACCTGAACCCGTAACCCTTGGGCAGCTGTTAACCCACACGTCCGGGTTCGACGACAGGTTTGTCGGCATGTTCTCGCCTCAAGCTGAGGATGTTCGCCCTCTGGAGAACTACCTAGCCGAACGAATGCCACATCGTACGACTGAACCAGGGAAGTGGACTCGATACAGCAACCATGGAGTCGCGCTCGCAGGGCTGGTCGTGGAAAAGACCACAGGCATGCGGTTTGCCGATGCCGTCGACACACTGGTACTGGAGCCAACTGGAATGGACTCGTCATCGTTTGAGCAACCTTTCCCTCAGACGCTTCAAGAACGACTCGCCCGAGCATATAAATGCCCGCCCGATGAGTGTGACCCGTTACCACTGGACTTCCGACACACATCCCCTGCCGGAGGCCTTGTGACGACGCCTTCGGATATGGGGCGCTTCTTGGCAGCCCTCGTTGGCGGTGGTGGCCTGGACGAAGCAGCGCGAGAAATACTGCTCCAGAGGCATTGGGGCTACCAAGAGCAGATTTCAGGAATGGCGCTGGCGTTCCAAGAACAGGCCCTCGGCACATATCGCGGTCTCGTCCACGCAGGCAACAGCTCCGGCTATTCGAGCCTTGTAGCTGTTGCCCCGGCCGCGCAATCGGCTCTTTTCGTTGTTACCACAGGTGGTTCAACGAACTTCGGAGCGGAGATGTTGGAGAGCTTCACAGAACTGGTCCTTGCCAATTCACAGCAGCCACTCGCGGTTGGTACACCATCTCCACTCACGCGATCCGAGGCCCAGGACTACGTCAATACCTATCTGCTCGCTCGGGCTCCACAGGGAAGCTACGAGAGCTTTCCAGCCCGCTTCCTTTTCTCCGAAACTCTGAGTTCTGACAACGAGGGCTTCTTGGTGCGGGTGGAGGGAGGAACTCCACGTAGGTACGGAAGGCTGGAAGGAGACCTCTTCGCCAGCACCGACGGTGTCGGCCGCCTGGCTTTCGAGCGAAATGCATCCGGCAGAGTGGTGGCAATGCACGCGGCGAGTGTTTTCTTTGGCATCCGTTTCCCCGGGACCTTTGAAAGGCTCTCTTGGTGGGAATCCCCCGGGTTCATCAACGAAGTGCTTTCGTGGACGATAGGTTTGCCTGTGCTGGCCCTGATCATTTGGATGCTGGTCTTCTGCGGCAGCGCTGTTTTCAAGCGACTTCATCGCAGCGATGACGGTACATCTCCTGGGGTTCGACGCGATCCAGCTACCATCATCGGACTGCTGTTGGCGCCAGTTGTTACCGGGTTCATTCTGGCGTTTGGGCTGGGTTTCTTGGCGCGCTTCAATGCGATCGCGATCAGGTCGCCCGAACAGTTGGCACACGGACTCCCAGAGCAACTCGAACGACTCTTATGGCTCCCTTGGCCGATCGCGATCGCGAGCACAGTTTTGATCGCGCTCACCATGCTGAGTTGGAAGTTGCGAGGAGGCACTGTCACGGATCGGCTGGTTCTCGTCGTTGTTGCGCTGTGTTCGATCCTATTCGCAGCGCAGCTTGGGTATTTCCACCTTCTTCCCTTGTGAGCCGATAGGCAGCTTCCTTGCACCG
>JAAESQ010000090.1 GCA_024229275.1 bacterium
AAGGTTGCCGCGGAAGCTGCACTCGACGGCATCTACGTGATCCGAACCAGCCTTTCAAAGCGACGGATGAACGCCGAGAATACGGTCCGCAGCTATAAGTTACTCACCCAGGTCGAGCGAGCGTTCCGCTCCTTCAAGACCGTCGACCTCAAGGTGCGGCCTATTCGCCACCATCTCGAAGACCGAGTTCGGGCACACATCTTCTTGTGCATGCTCGCCTACTACGTCGAGTGGCACATGATCGAGGCATGGCGCCCCTTGCTGTTCTGTGACGAGGAGCAGGACGCCAAGGCGACCCGTGACCCGGTTGCGCCGGCCAAACGTTCTGACGAGGCTCTGCGCAAAGTTCACACAAAAAAGCTGGACGATGGGAGTCCGGTTCACAGCTTCAAAACGCTGCTAAGTCACCTCAGCAATGTCGTGCGAAACAAGTGTCGGAGAAAGGGGGCAGGACCGGACGAGTCGACCTTTGAAATGACGACCACTCCGAATCCAAAACAGCAGGAGGCCTACCAACTACTCAAAGCGATCACAGTGTAGACACAAGCGCGCACCCGTAACACAATCTATCTCTTTGATATGAAACCGGAAACCGCCTCTTCAAAAAAAGAACTTCGGCCTAAAATGCGTCGGTTCATGTGCGCGGTTGTTTGTGTGGTCGTATCGCTTCTCGATGCGCTGCTCGTCAGAGGATCTAGCGCGGTATCTCTGAGCATAGATAGCACCGAGAAGGACCTCCCAACGGCGGTTGCAGCGAGCCTACTACCGGGCCACCTGT
>JAAESQ010000091.1 GCA_024229275.1 bacterium
CCGCGTACTTGCCCGCGTTCAGGTTTTTGCTCGTTGCGATGCGCGTGACTTTCATTCCACCATTTCCGGACGCACCGGCTTGGTCGCCGGAAAATCTTCCTTCAGTTTCGTCTCGTACTTCCGCAAGCCGTACAGACGACACGAAAACGTGTGAACGACGCTCATCAAGTCTTCCGCCATTTCCTGTTGCGGCGACAGGCTTTCCTGGTTCGCCACCTCGATCTCGCACCCGTTCTCCTCCGCGATATGCGCGAAACACTCGAAGCCTAAGCGTACGAGGCGATCCTTGTGCGCGACCACGACCTTTGCAACTTCTCCGCGCATGATCCCGTCGAGCAGAGTCAGGAACCGCTTGCGCTTGAAGTTCATGCCGCCGCCGATCTCCTGCAACCACTCATCCACGGCGATCCCCGCACCGAGGCAATAGGTCTCCATGGCCCGAACCTGCGATGCCAAGTCGTCCTTTTGCCCCGCACTCGATACCCTGCAATAGACCACCACCTTGCGTTTCACCGGGTTGCCGCCGAAGATCTTTCGTACATCGCTCTCGTCGTAGTAGCGATGGCCGCTCGGGCGGCGCTTTGCCTTCAACTTTCCCGATGCGTCCCACCTTTGCAGTGTCTTGGTTGAAACACCGATGCGGGCGGCGAATTGTGAAAGGCGATAGATCGTCGACATGTTGACCATATTAGCCTAGATATGTCTATAAATTAAGCAACAGTTATTAGCTCCCCTGCGGTCGGTTCGTGTATCTTACTTGGGCATCCCTCACTGCCCTACGGAAGTACTTTACACTTTATTGTGATTACATCTGCGGTATCGTTGTCGTAATCGTTGTCGTAATCGGAGAAACAATGCAATTC
>JAAESQ010000092.1 GCA_024229275.1 bacterium
CCGCTCCGAGCGCATTGGGGATCGGTGTCAGCATTAGATTGCTACCTCCGAAGAGATCATGCCCTGTCGGCCGATGAAGCTGGATACCGTCTCATTGATCCGTGCGCCGTTCTCATCGAAGAGATTGTAGCGCCGGATGAGCGTGCCCGACGTGTCCCGTTCGATGCGCTGCCAGCCCAGTACGTCGCTGCCGGTGAAGTCAATGTCCCGGCCGCCCTCGATGAACTCCTGCAGGGCCGCGACAGCCGCCAGCGTGGCGGCGACGTCCGCGCCGTCGAAGGGCGTGGCGTCCGAGAGGATCAGGGCCTGGATCGCGGTCAATGTGGCGCCCGTGAGTGCCATCGCATCGCCAGCTTGGGCTCTGGTCGAGATAGCCGCGTCCAGGTTGTCCAGGAGGATCGCCCGCGCAGCCGAATATCCCTGGGTATCGAGCGCATTAGTCACATGACCTTCAACGTTGGCCTCGATCGCTACTGCGTCCAGTTGGATGGATAGGTCTTGAAGGTCATCACCGTCACCACCACGGATGGCCGTCTCTGAGGCGGTGATGGCTGCCTCTACGTCGCTCTGATCAGCCGGATCGTCCGGCAGGTTGGAGGTCCGCTCGTCGATGCTGTCTCGGTCACGGTATGGCTCAACGTCTTCGCGTGCGTAGACCGGAGAGCCTCCACCAGTATCCCATTCGATTCCAGCAGCGTTGTCCGGCACGTTGACACTCGGGACGCCATAGGCGCCATTGCCCAAGTCTACGACGCCGACCGTCGTTCTAGCGACGCTGTCGGCACCAGTGTCCTGATATAAGCGGTAGCCGGTCGTGCCGATGGCGGCGTAGTTGGCGCCGAAGTCGACCTCAAACCATGGCTGCGTGAAAGGCATCTCTTAGACCTCCATCGAACCGATCTGCTCTTTGATGGCCACGACCTGAGCCTCCATCCGGCTGGTCAGGTCCTCCCGAACGGACGCGAAGAGCTTTTCCTTCGTCTCGTCGGGCATCATCCGCAGCAGCGTCATGAGATTCTCCTTGGCGCTCTCGACCTGCGGGTTAATCATTAGCCAAGCCATTAACATTCCTGGCAGTTTCGTTTCCATTTTCTCACTCATCGTCTTGCTCCTCTAGTCGTACTCTACTGTGGTTACCCATGCCTGAATCTCTTGGATCCGAACTCCATTGCTCGCATGCTGAGACCCAAAGCCGACGAATTTAATGTACCTGATGTTCTTCTTGCTGATGAGAACCAGTTCTTCCCATGTATTGTTGGTCGTGAAGTTGATGCCAGTGAAAATCCTATTGTTTATATTGTCAATCTC
>JAAESQ010000093.1 GCA_024229275.1 bacterium
ATACGTGAACTCTGGGGTTTCCCGGACCCGGCTGAACTGACGATGAAAGACCGGTTCGCCGGTCGTTATCGTGGCAAACGCTACAGCTTCGGCTATCCCGCCTGCCCCGATCTCGATGGTCAGAGCGGCATCTGGAAATTGTTGGAACCCGAAGACATCGGTGTACAGCTCACCGACGGGATGATGATGGATCCCGAGGCCAGCGTTTCAGCGCTCGTTTTCCATCATCCTGATGCGAAGTACTTCTCGGTCGGCCGTCAGGAGCAGTAAAGTAAGGGGTGAGAAGGTCTCTGCCTCGATTTTGCCTGGCGTTTCGGAGAACTTCCCGTATATCGGCGCGTGCCTGGCTCTGGTTTTTCGAGAATTCTTATACTCTCGATCTCAGGGCCACTAGCGGTCTCGAAAAACCGTGCCTGGCACCGCACGGGAAGGGCGCAGGGAGAACTGGTCGTTGAGTTGTCCTTGGCCTTCCTTTAAGTTTCCGCCCTAGTACCTGTACCACTCCGGCTTGTAAGGGCCGTTGACCGGTACGTCGATGTACTTAGCCTGATTCTCGGACAGCGTCGTCAACTTGGCGCCGAGCTTGTCAAGGTGCAGACGCGCGACCTCTTCGTCGAGTTCCTTGGAGAGAGTCGTGACGCCCACCGGATGATCGCTCTGCCACAGATCGAGCTGTGCCAGGACCTGGTTGGTGAAGCTGTTTGACATGACGAAAGAAGGATGGCCTGTGGCGCAGCCGAGATTCACCAGTCGTCCCTCGGCAAGAAGGTAGATTGAGTGACCGTCGGAGAAGGTGAGTTGATCGACCTGCGGTTTAACTGTCTCGCGCTGCACTCCCGGCCAGTCGAAGAGCTGATCGACCTGAATCTCATTGTCGAAATGCCCAATGTTGCAGACAATCGCCTGATCCTTCATGCGACTCATGTGTTCAGCCGTGATGACATCACAGTTTCCTGTTGTCGTGACATAGATATCGGCGTGTGGGAGGGCATCCTCAACGGTGGTAACTTTGTGTCCAGCCATGCACGCCTGAAGCGCGCAAATCGGATCTATCTCGGTCACCCAGACGCGGGCTTTGTGCGCAGTGAGTGCTTCAGCACAGCCCTTACCTACGTCACCGTAGCCGCAAACGACTGCGAGTTTGCCGGCAACCATGACGTCAGTAGCGCGTTTGATGCCATCGACGAGTGATTCACGGCAACCAAAAATATTGTCGAACTTTGATTTGGTCACTGAATCGTTAACGTTAATCGCAGCCACAAGGAGTTCGCCTCGACGCTCCATCTGATAGAGGCGATGGACTCCGGTAGTAGTTTCCTCGGACACGCCTTTCAGCTCATCGACTATGCGGTGCCAGAACCGAGGGTCGTCCTTGAGGCCCTGCTTGAGCAGGCCTCGAATGATGGCGAGTTCCTTGTTCTCAGTCGACGCGTCGACCAATGTTGGATCCTTCTCGGCCGCAAAACCTTCGTGGATGAACTGTGTTGCGTCACCGCCATCATCGACGATCATGTTTGGACCTTTGCCATCCGGCCAAGTGAGGGCGGATTTTGTGCACCACCAGTACTCTTCAAGCGACTCGCCCTTCCATGCGAAAACAGGGACACCGCTTGCAGCGATTGCAGCTGCCGCATGGTCTTGGGTTGAGAAAATATTGCACGACGCCCATCGAACATCGGCACCGAGTTCGACCAGTGTATCGATCAGCACTGCGGTTTGAATCGTCATGTGCAGACTGCCGGCGATCCGTGCTCCAGCCAATGGTTTGGTCGGCCCGTATTTTTCTCGGGTCGCCATCAGGCCGGGCATCTCGTGTTCGGCGATTGCGATCTCTCGTCGGCCCCAGTCGGCCAGGGAGATGTCTTTGACTTTGAAGTCTTGATTCGTTGTTTTCATGATCATGCTCTCCATTGTTTGTCGCCGCTTTCACAGCTCGAAGATGATAGCAGCAAAATCGAGACCCGGGTGCAGAATTCGTAGTCGTGGCAGTGGATTCGGGATGTTTGACGGCTAGGTTCAGAGGGACATCATTTTCAGATACAGATACAGATACAGATACAGATACAGATACAGCGGCAGCGGCAGCGGCAGCGGCAGGGGCAGGGGTGTTCCGCTTTTGAGAGATCACACCTATCGAATGACACCGATGGATGCGAGCACTTGCGATGGGCATCGCCATCGTCATCGCCATCGAATATGGC
>JAAESQ010000094.1 GCA_024229275.1 bacterium
GAGCCCTTGCGCCGAACCTGACGAAACTCGATGGGCTGGATGTCGCTCAACCGGCCATCGAGAGGGCTCTTATCGAGCCCATCCTCTTCCAGCGACGGCTTCGGACGGTTCGCCAGTGGATTGAGCGTCTCCCTCCGTTTTGCCGGTAGCTCGATTTGGCCTTGACGATGAAGCAGCAGCATCAGACCACGGCACACCATGTCCTTGAGCGCACCGTTCGGTTGCACCCAGTTCCACGACCGGCACAGTTCCGCCGACAACTTTCGCCGACTCAGTGAAGGGTTGTTCGCGATGAGCTCGCGGATGAATTCGATGTCGGCTTCCGTGACCGTTCGGCCCCGGTAGCGTATCTCCATGACCGAACGCTACCAGAACCGTTTACGGAACGCAAGCTTTTTCTTGCTCTATTGCGCCTCGGCAAGCGGCCGCCACATGGGGGCCGTCATCGCCGCTCGCGGCTGCCCGTTCCAGATCAACGTCTGCAGTTCATGCGCCATAACCCCGCACGTGGGCCCCTCCCGTTTCTCCGGCCACCAACGAAACCGTCCACGCGACAACCGCTTCTGGCACAACCAAAATCCTTGGCCGTCGTAGATCAAGATCTTCAGCGCCGTCTGACGACGGTTCCGGAAAACGAACACCGCACCGGAGAAAGGATCCGACCTCAGAACCTGACGGCATACGCCAGCGAGACCATCGATCCCCTTGCGAAAATCAACAGACTCTACCGCGACCAGCAACCGCATCTGAGGGGCAACCTGGATCACGACTCTTCGCCCCAGAACGTTCGCGAAAGCGCGACCACATCCGGACCAGCAGGACTCCGCACTGCAACACGCAGGCGGGCGCCGCTGTCGTTGTCCATCTCCACAGTCCATTCCGTGAAAAAGGGTGGGGCGCTCGAGTCCAATTCGACAAAACCACTCGCCTCCAATGCCGGTCGGCCAGTTGAAGACACAACTCGTTTCTTCAGTGCGTAATATTCCAGCCCGAGGGCCCTCGAAGCCTGATTAATCCCAACCTCCTTTGCTGCTAACACCGCAGACTCCCACAGCTCGTCCGGAATCCGCGACGGCCTCTTGCGACTCTGCCGCCATGAACCGAATTGCTTCCGCGCTATCGCCACCTGCCTCGATTCGGTCACTGTTCTCGTCCTTTGGGCCATTGCTACCCCCCTTTCTCTGGGTAGCTAAAGATACCAACCGCGGACGCAGAAAGTCAGACAGGCTTACCGAAGGGACACAAAACATCTCCTTCCGCTTGCGAAATGGAGCCTCGGCTGTCTTTGAGGTGGAGGATGATCCCGCTTTTTATCGTCTATGTCTAGCAGGTAAGAAGGCGCGTAAGGAGATTCACACCACACCGTTGGAAATCCAGGCCTTCATCGAGGGCCGCCTGGACCGCAGGCACCGGGAGCGGATGCTGGATCACTGCCCGCTGTGTGTGAAGCTGCCTGCGCTCAGCGATTCTCTTCTGGGCTTCCGACTTCCGCTTCGA
>JAAESQ010000095.1 GCA_024229275.1 bacterium
AGTTGTGGCGTACCTACTCCGAATCCGAGCAGTTCGATACGAATCGGCCGCGATCATTGGCAGACAATCAGAACTCTAAATTTGGTGAGCATATCTACGCCTACGACACTGGCCGGTGCGGACCCAGAGGCCCTGGCCGCCACTGCCGAGATGCATCTGGGATTTCCTCTGGTTGTGAAGAAACGGGCGTCCCGACAGGGCGTTGGCGTGATTCAGTGCCGTCACCGCGACCACCTTGAAGCGATCCTGGATTCGATGTGGCGGGTTGGGGACGAGGTTGTCGTCCAGGAATATATCGAGTGCAGCGGAGTGAGCTACCGCCTTTTGGTAGTAGGAAACGACGTGGTGGCGGCTGCATGTTTTGAGTCTTCTGCCGGTGAATGGCGGTCGAACGCAGCGCGTGGCGCTTCGACCACCGCGCACAGCCCAAATTTGGTCCAGCGAGAAATGGCGTGTGACGCCGCAAAGGCATTGGGCCTCGGCGTGTGTGGAGTTGACTTACTCGAGGGTCCGGAGGGGCCAATCGTGTGTGAGGTTAATCCATCACCGGGCTTTCTTCACCTCGAAAAGGCTACGGGCTTTGACGTAGCTGGCTTACTCGTCGATCAGCTCATGCAGATGTGATTGGGCTGATCATTCACCACCGGCTGGAGCGGTCAGTGACACATCAGGGCGCTGCGCCAACTCGCGGTCAAGCATGAGAAGCCCATGAGGGTTGTCTTCAACCATCTTGACCTGGTGAAAGAGCGTGTCGGCAATAGAGACCTCTTCTACCTGCTCATTGACGAACCAATGCAGAACGACTGAGGTGGCATGGTCGTTCTCGGCGTTGGCGAGACTGACGAGTTCGTCGATCCTGTTGGTGATGTGAATCTCGTGCTTGACTACTGCCTCGAAGGCCGCCGATGGAGAGGACCAATTGGCTGGTGGACTGTCGATGCCGAGAAGGTTCACGTCACCGCCACGATCGATGAGATAGTCAAAAAGTTTCATGGCGTGGGAGTACTCCTCCTGAGCCTGGGTTCTCATCCAGTGAGCAAAACCATCGAGATGCTGGGTCTTGAAGTACGCTGCCATCGAAAGGTAGAGATAGAACGAAAAGAACTCGGCGTGAACCTGCTCATTAAGTGCGGTTTCAATTTTTGTCTTCATGAGAATACCTCCTTGAGTGCCCCAGACAGGCGCACTCAGTATAACCGGCAATGGTTGTGACTGAATGGGTCGTTGGCGACGACCGTTCAAGAACCTGGTTTGAGATTGTCCACAGGATGATCACCAAACCACTCGGCAGGAGGGCGAGCGTCGATCCAAGATCGAATATTGTTGAAGCCATTAGGCTTTCGCCAGATCACACCCGCAATCTGGCCATCGGCCAGAGGTCTCCCGGCCAACCACACTGCCCCGACAAGCAACGCTGCGGCAAGGGTCGCTCCGAACCACGCCTGCCAATTTACGGGCTCTGGGTTGATGACCGGAAATCTGCCCCACCCCATCCAAGCGATGGCGAAAATAGTAATCAGCGGAGCAGCGCATGCGATGCACGCTTTAATGGGTAGACTCCCGCCAAGTATCGTCGCTGCAGCGATCCAGACGAAAAGAGGCGGACCAAGAACTACGGTCACAATCAGGAGACGAGGTATTCGGCCAAAACTGTCGCGAGAACTTCGACCGAGAGCTAGCAAACGAAGAATAGCTGGAATCGCCACCATCCCAGCGAGAACCGGTGCCATCCAAAGCGCTGAGTCGGGCAAATGATGGAGGGACAAGAAGCGCGCGAGGTGACCGTCTTTGAGATCGATCAGAGGGAACCATGCCCCGCTGAGCACAGCTGTTGCCCACGAAAGTTGCACGGCGATCAGCTGGCCGGCCACAGAGGGAATCCTCGACAGAAAGAGTCCTGTCGCGAGTGATGTGCCAAGGCCGAGGCTGAGAGATCCCAGCCAGTAGCCGTAGGCGCTTCGAGACGCTGCAAAAGCCAGGTTTGGCTGATTGACAAGCGCCCACGGATGACGATGGATCGGTGTCGAGACTCCTATCCACTCTCCGTCACCAAGCCAGGTGCCGAAGCCTTGGCCTGCCGTAGCAATGAGAACCGCGCCGGCGAATGCTGCGATCGCCACGAGCCACGAGAAGACGATCGCTCCGAAGGTCAGATCGGGTTGCTTGAATGCCATGAGCGTCATGCTACCATGACGAGATGTTGGTTCAGGTTCATATATTCCAGTATTTTAGGCTCTATTTTTGTGTGTTACTCACCACCCTCGGCTGTCTCAATTTCGCCCAGGCGCAGGCCCTCAGTCTACGGACGCTAGAAAGCGGGATTCAGCTTGTTCACGTCGCCCAGCCTCTCGCTCAGTCAACGGCCGTCTCTTGGTTGGACGGCTCGGTTGATCCGCCAGAGAGTGTCCTCGTTGTTGGAGGGGCGCTGACCCTCACCGCAGAACTCGAGGAAGCTTTCCGGATAGACGAAATGCTGCCGGTCTCTCCGGTGGTAGTTGCGGTCGGCGCAGCAGCGCCAGATGAGCTCGTGTTGCTGTTTGAGAGGCTGTCTGGTGCTCGGCCATTGCTGACGAACACACATCCGGCGCGGGAGGAACTGATCGAAGGAGTTACGGAACGACGTCTCGCAAGCCCAGGCGACGAGGCCTCTTTGAGACTTGGTCTCGCAATACCTGAGCCGAGTGATCCACGCCGCAATTCAGTCCTTGTTCTGGTCGAGATGCTTCCTCGTTTACTGGCACCGCAGCTGCCGGGTGTGATCCTTCGATCCACAAAAGACATCTTCTGGCTTGAAGCTAGAGTCGATCCTGAGATGGCGGAAGTGACATTGAGGCAGGTACGCTTGGCTCTGGCCAGACTTGCGCAGGATCCGCAGCTTTCCCTGGAGAGTGTCACAGCGGCCCGAGGACGGCTGGTGACCCTGCGTCGAGCGGAGCTGGACGAGGCGCAAGGTGCTGCTCAGGTGCTCCTGGAGTTGTGGTGTGCAGGGGGCGAGATTGCAGTTCGACATTATCTCTTCGGCCTCGCTGGTGTGACCTTCGACCAGGTTCGCGACGCAGCTCGAGATTGGTTACCAGAGCACCCCGGTATGGCGATGCTCGGACTCCCACCACGAGTGTTCAGCCCGAGGTTTGCGGGTCCGCCAGATGAGCGCCGGCTGGGTAATGACATGTCGGTCGCAGTAGTTGAGCGTACCGGTTCTCCGTTGGCGGTTCTTTGTGTTCGACCCGTCATGTTGCCAGATGTCGATGGTGATATTGCTGCGACGATTCTCACCCGTCTGGCGCGCCAAATTCGCGCTAACGTCGCTGCGCCGGGATGGGTCCGAATTCAAGTTCGGCCCCCTCTGCTAGAGCTTGCAGGACCTCCCGAAGGTTTTGCGGAACTGTGCGAAGTTCTTGGCGCAGCGCTTCGAGCCATGGCTCAGGACAGCCAATCAGTGCCACTTGTGGGTGAAGACTCTCGCCGTAGAGCACTACAACTCATGGGTGGACACATCGGACTTGCCGAGGGTACCGAACTGACGCCATCCGCTCTTCTCGATCCCGACAATCTCGCCATCGGCGCTGTAGTTGCGGATGGAGAAGAAGCGTGGGAAGCCTTCGATAAGTTTCTCGTAGCCGGCGTCTCGAACCGAGAGGGTTTGGGTCGAACTGCGATGACCAACGGCGATCGGTTTCGGGTCAGAGCGCCGGGATCGCGCTCGACTGTGATTGTCGAACTTCCGTTTGACTCACCGGTTGGCGCCCCTGTGGCTCAAGTGACTTTGAGACTGTTGGCTGCCCGAGCTGACCTTGAGGGGCTTGAGATCGAACTCATCTCGCCTCTTGTGCCGGGGCGCGAGGTTCTGTTGCTGCTAGCGACGGCTGAAGCAAATCTTGATGATGTGGAAGTCCAGGTTGCTGAGTTGTGGCCGCAGCTTACCGTAGCGACCAGTGAAACTGAGCTGGCTCCGCTGCGTCGCGAGACGGCTGCGCAACGTGCGGCAGAGCAGAGTGGCGCACTCGGCAGGGCGAGATTGGCCGCGGCTGTGGCTGCTGGTGATCGTGCCTGGCTCCTCGGGACCCAGGATGAGATGCGTGTGTTGACCGTTGAGAGTGAAGAGGTCACAGCGCAACTCGAGCAGTGGAGAGATCTCGCTGCTCTGCGCGTCACCGGTGCCGGCGTCCTACCGATTCGATCCAT
>JAAESQ010000096.1 GCA_024229275.1 bacterium
AAGCGTCTCCAACCCTCTCAGGGCGCCGATGTCGGATTCGGCGTCGAGACGAATGCCGGTCGCTGAGATGTCCAATCTGTAGCTTTCGTCCTCGCCTAGAGCCAGCTTGCCCCTTCGCTGAGCCGTGACGAGTAGTGTGGCATCGTCCTGGATCGATCTGATGTTGAGAAAGGTTGCAGGCTCGAAGAACAACCCTGCTCGGTCGGAGAGTCTTCGGAGAGCGCGTTGGACTCCGCGTTGGAGGCGTTCAGTGGCGCCTGCTCCGTCAATGGTGACTGAGAAATCAACATCGATTGGGAAGGTGCTCTCTCCGAATTCGATGTGCGCCGGCAAAGGCATCATCTCGCGACCTAAAGTGGGCGGAGGAGTCTCGGTGTGTCCCAGATCTGCAAAGACTACTGTTGAAAGAACAATGGCGAGCACTGCACGTGTCATGGTCCACCTCTTCCCAGGCGGTGAGCCGCCGGATAACAGACTCTATTCTCACCCGAGGACGTGCGACAATCCAGTGAAACTAGCAAGGTTCTGGCCGGGTGGGGATATGGCCAACATTGTTCAGCGAAGGGTGAAGGGAGCACGTCGGCGGGGATCAGTCCTTTGAATACCCTTGACGATGACTCCTTCCAGTTTGATCGTCACCGAGCCGGCCGGGTATGCTTGTAGTGAGGGAGGCTCTTTTGCCGCGACCTGTGGCGAGCAGGGACGAACGGCCTCGGGCTCTTGGGTGCAGACCGTATGCGGTTGTCGCCCTTGTCATGAGTTTGTGCCTACCATGTTTGTCTCAAGCTCAAGGGCAAGACGGGCGTCTTTGGAGCGGAAGCATCGTGCACGCGGAATTTCAGCAGCTCTCTATCGGTGATGGTCTCTCGAATAGTACGGTCTCTAGCATAATCCAGGACTCTTTGGGCTTCATGTGGTTTGGCACCGAATATGGGCTCAATCGCTATGACGGATACACCTTTAAATCTTTCAAGAATAATGCGGATGATTCAACATCTCTCGGAAGCAGTCGCATCACTGTTCTTTTCGAAGATTCAACTGGAGTACTTTGGGTCGGAACTGACGGTGGTGGACTCAACCGGTACGACTCCGATACTGAGACCTTTGTTCGTTTCACTTCTGACGATTTCGACACGTCGCGCATTTCAGGAAATGACGTGTCCGCGATCCATGAAGACAGCTCAGGCAATCTCTGGATCGGAACCGCCGCAGACGGGCTGAACCGCATCGTGCGTAGTGGAGATGGCGCAGTGAGCTTTGTGCGCTACCACCATGATCCAGAGCGACTTGATTCGCTCACCAGTAACGCCGTCACCAGTCTCTTCGAAGACCGATTCGGGGTTCTTTGGGTCGGCACGGATGGCGGCGGGCTGTCTGTGCTCAAGGGATTCTCAGAAACCGGGGATGCGTCGTTTGAGCGGATTGGGGAGTCTGCGGCAGATGTCGCCTCCCTACAGCATGTAACCTCCCTGGTCCAGGATCGGAACGGAATGCTGTGGATTGGGACCGGGAATGGTACCTACCTCCTTGAACCCGAAACACGAGTGCTGCAGCGATGTGAGACTGGACTAGAAGACTCGACACAATTACCTCATGGCGCCGTGACGACCATTCATCGAGATCGACGTGGAGGCTTGTGGGTTGGCATAGATGGGGGAGGTTTTTCGCAGGTCATCTTGGGAGAGGACTCCATGCGCCCCAAGTTCGTTCACTTCTCGCAACAGATGGGCAGCCCAGTCAGCCTTTCGGGAAACGGGGTCGAGTCGATTTATGAGGATCGGTCTGGAGTCCTTTGGATTGGAGTCTTCAAAGGTGGGGTGAACAAGTTAGTCCTGCGTCCGGGAAGCCATTCTGTTCGTTCTTCCGATCCGTTCGCACATTTCAGCAATAACGCCTACGACTCAAACAGTCTCAGCCACAACGCAGTTAATGCCATCGCTGAGGATGAGTGGGAGACGTTGTGGATCGGAATGGACGGGGGTGGTATCGACAGGGTCGTGCCGACTGATCGTGGTGGCCTCAAGTTTGTCCATAACCGTGAGCAGCAAGGCTGCGCCTGGTGCCTCAACGATGATGTCATCACAGTACAGATGGTGGACTCCCGTGGATTTCTCTGGGTCGGGACCTACCTCGGAGGACTCAACGTCGGTAGGATTCCGGCCGATCTTCTCGCACCATTGCGGGTCAGAAACTACCGTCACGATGCCGATGACTCATCGAGCCTCAGCAGCAACTTCGTAATGAGCTTGCTTGAGGATCGCGACGGAGTAGTTTGGGTCGGTACGATCGACGGTGGACTCAACCGGTTTGACAGGACAACGGAAACGTTCGAGTCATTTCATTTCATCGAAGACGATCCGACAAGCATGAGCGACAACAGTGTTTTTGCGCTTGCCGAGGATCGTAAGGGAAGACTCTGGGTTGGGACGGTCGAGGGTCTGAATCTGTTCGACCCCAAAACGCAAGGTTTCTCCCGTTTCGTCCATGAATGGTCGAATCCCGCAAGTCTCAGTCATGATTGGGTGACGGTAATCCATGAGGACCGATTCGGCGTAATTTGGATCGGAACCAACGGTGGCGGACTCAATAAACTGCTCCCTGAGTCGCTCGACAGAGGTGGTGCGTCCTTCAAGAGCTTTGGCGTGCGCGAAGGTCTTCCCGATGATGTTGTGTGGGGCATACTGGAAAGTGATGACGGTGATCTATGGTTGAGCACGAACCTTGGTTTGGCTCGATTCGATCCGATCAACGAGACAGTTCGTAGCTATGATGCGCGTGATGGCCTTCACGCGAGCGAATTCAGTCGGGGAGCCTACTTTAGAACGCAGAACGGTGAAATGCTCTTCGGCGGACCTTCGGGCGTGACGGCATTTCATCCTGACGACATCGCCGGGAATCTCACTGTTCCTCCGCTAGCGATCACTCGGTTGGAGATCCTCAACGAGGAGGTTCTGATTGGCGAGGGTGACAATCCGGTGCTCTCACGTTCGATCACGCGCACCGAGGAAATCGAACTCTCGTACCTTCATCGAGTGGTCTCGTTCGAGTTTGCCGCGCTGCATTTCGCCAACCCTGAGCGCAATGAATATGCCTACATGATGGATGGATTCGATCCGGGATGGACCTATTCCGGGAGCCGTCGGTATGTGACCTATACAAATCTGCCCGCGGGTCAATATGTCTTTCGCGTCAAGGGATGCAATAGCGATGGCGTGTGGAATGAAGAAGGTATCCGACTGTCGATCGTCGTTAAGCCCCCGTTTTGGAGGACTCGCTGGTTCATTTGGCTCGCGGTGTCATGTCTTTTACTCGCCGGTTTTGCGGCGTATCGGGCCCGGGTTCGAAGACTGACAGAAAGCCGCCGCAGGCTTGAGGCACTGGTTGAGGAGCGGACTCATCAGCTTGAGGACAGTAACCGCAGACTCGAGGAAGCGAACCGCGAGCTGCGGAGAATGGCGGCGAACGATCCTCTGACCGGCATCGCGAATATTCGCCACTTTCTCGAGTTTCTCGAGCTTGAGTGGCGACGAGCTATACGGGCGGAGATGAAGGTCTCTCTTCTCATCGTCGACGTCGACCATTTTAAGGAGTTCAACGACTCGCAGGGTCACCTGGGAGGAGATCGGTGTCTTCGCCAGGTTGCGGAGGTGCTCAAGGTGTCTGCCAATCGCCCGGGAGATCTCGTCGCACGTTATGGCGGTGACGAATTCGTGGTGTTGTTGGCGGGCTCAGGTGATGACGGTGCTGCAGTTGTAGCGGAGAGGATTCAAATGGGTGTGCAGGGTCTAAGCCTGACCCACGAGGTTGGTGGCAAGCCTGCAAATCTCACCGTGAGCATAGGCAGTGTGACCGTGGACGAGCCGGGGTTCCTGGAGCCTGTTGCTGCAGTCGAAATGGCTGATCGTGCCCTCTATGAGGCCAAGCGACGGGGCCGAGATCAGATTTTTGTTTGGTCATCAGAACTCGAGGCCTAACTATCCTCGCCGGAACTCTGTAGTTCGATGGTGCGCGGTATGATTCTCGCAGTTCACAGATGTCGGGAGCTCCTCCATGCAGCTAGCATCGATCGACTGGGTCGTTATTGCCATCAGCCTCGCGGTTGCTTTTGCGCCCGCCGTCTTCCTCGCACGTAGAGCGGGCCGCGGAACTGCTGAGTTCTTCGCTTCGGGTCGATCGGCGCCGTGGTGGTTGATCGGAACCTCAATGGTGGCAACCACCTTCAGTACAGACACACCGAACTTGGTGACCGACTTCGTACGCACAAACGGGGTGTCGCAGAACTGGGCGTGGTGGTCTTTCCTGTTGACGGGCATGATGACGGTGTTCTTCTACTCTCGACTTTGGCGGCGTTCGAAGGCCCTCACCGACCTGGAGTTTTACGAGCTGCGCTATTCGGGCCGGTCGGCAGCATTCGTGCGAGGCTTTCGAGCGGTATATCTCGGCCTTATCTTCAACTGCGCGATCATGGCTACGGTGACACTGGCGGCGGCAAAGATCGCCAATGTGATGCTCGGATGGAGCCGACTCCAAACGGTGCTTCTGTGTGGCGTTATTTGTGTCATCTTCTCGGCGATGTCCGGGTTGTGGGGTGTGATGGCCTCCGACATGATTCAGTTCGCGATCGCGATGGTTGGCGTCTTTGCGGCCGCCTACGTCGCGTTATCCCAGCCGCAGGTTGGAGGGCTATCCGGACTTGTGTCGCGAGTCGACCCGGCGACCCTACGACTGTTGCCAGATTTCAGTGACTGGGGACTGACGCTGTCGATTCTTGTCGTTCCGTTGACCATTCAGTGGTGGTCAGTGTGGTACCCGGGCGCGGAGCCTGGGGGTGGTAGCTATATCGCCCAGCGGATGTTGGCAGCCAAGAACGAGCGTCATGCCATGGCTGCAACGTTGTGGTTCAATATCGCTCACTACGCACTACGACCGTGGCCTTGGGTGATCGTTGCGCTTTGTTCGATACTGGTCTTCCCGAGTCTTGACGACATACGAGTCGCGCTGCCTCATGTTTCCGAGGATCTCATCGGTCACGACATGGCCTATCCGGCGATGCTGACGTTGCTTCCGGCCGGTCTTCTCGGTCTGCTCATTGCATCGCTGCTTTCTGCATATGTCTCCACGATGTCGACCCACCTGAACTGGGGTTGCTCGTACCTGGTGAACGATCTCTATCGACGCTTTCTTCGTCCAGACTCTTCGGAGCGCCACTTGGTGTGGGTGTCGAGGGGGGTCACTGCCCTCCTCATGGTCTGTGCCGGTCTGACGGTGTTCATCCTGACGACTGCTGGTGAGGCATTTAAACTTCTGCTGTCGATAGGCGCCGGGACCGGCCTGATATATCTTCTGCGATGGTTCTGGTGGCGCATCAACGCGTGGAGTGAGATCGCCGCAATGGCTGCCTCGTTCACGATCTCTCTGGGCCTTTTCCTCGCCCGCAGGGCAGGGCTCGATCTTTCGGCAGAGTTGGCGCTGGTTATTTCCGTAGCAGTGACGACAGCAGTCTGGGTCGCAGTCACCTATCTGACACCGGCAACAGAGCGCGCCACGCTGCAACGTTTCTATAGTCTGATCCGGCCTTCTGGCCGTGGCTGGGCTCGAGTGGTTGATGTGACTGAATCAAAAAAGCCAAGCGATCCAGTTGGCCCGGCGTTTCTCGGCTGGGCGCTTGGATGCGCCTTCGTCTATTCGACCCTGTTTGCGACCGGGGCGATGCTCTATGGGCAAACAGCTCAGGCAGTGGTGTGCGGAGTCGTTGCGATTGCGACTGGTGTAGGCCTTATTAAGGTCGTACCTCGGCTGTGGGCCGAGCCAGAACAAGAGAAAGGCATGTGAAGGTCCGTTCTCGGCTGAGATTCCTGAACTGAGATTCGATATGGTAATATGGTTATTGGGGAGTGTTGGGCCGAGGGGGGCACAATGGGCAAAAGACTCTCTATGGGTTGCGCCCTGCTGGCATTGACGTGTGGGATCGTCTCCGCGCAGCAGGGTTTTCTGGTAATCGTCAATGAGACGAATCCGACTTCATTGATTAACTCCAATCAGGCTTCAGACCTGTTTCTGAAGAAGAAGACCATGTGGGACAACGGGAAACCTGTAGAGCCGGTCGATCAGACGGACTCGTCGGCGGTGAGGGCCAGTTTTTCCGAGGTAGTTCATGGTCGTTCCACTTCGAGTGTGAAGAGCTTTTGGCAAAGACAGATCTTCTCCGGGAGTAGCACACCTCCAGTGGAACTGGCAAACGATGAAGCGGTGATCATGTACGTGCGAGAACATCCGGACGCGATTGGGTACGTAACACCAGATGCTAGTGTTGCTGGCGTCAAGGCGATTCCATTGATGGTGGTTCCCGTCAAAACTAGGGGGGATGATCCCTACTACACGACACTGGCGCAGAAAGCCCGTCTTCGAGGACAGGTCATTTTGGATGTTCATGTCGATGATCAGGGGAATGTGGTTCAGGTTGATACCGTCCAAGGGATGAGGATGGGGATGACTGAGGCGGCCGTCAGAGCTGTCAAGAAATGGAAGTATCGACCGGCAACAATCGATGGAGCGCCGGTCGATGCCCAGGTTCGTGTCATCTTCGACTTTGCTGGCTAGGCTAGCGACGGATTCTCTTCACTTGTGGTTGGCTCATGCTCGGGAACCGAGAGGTCACGTTGAAGCTGCGCGTTCTTGGGTGCAAAAAGAGCCACGATCACCCAGCCATAGACCATCGCGTCACCCAGAATCTCGATGCTGTGGACGATCCGAAGTAAGGGCGGGAAGAAGGTCGTCTCGACGAGTCCAACAAGCCCCATTGTTGCGAAAACCGCCAATCCCAGCGAGAGAATGAGGTTCCGGCGCGAGAGAGTCCATGCGAACACGATAGGAAGAATTACGACGAGATAGAGGGTGCTGCGCAACAGTTGTGTCGAGAGGATGATGGCTTGGCTCGGAAGAATGAGTCCAGCCTGACTGGTTTGGTAGGCCTCGATGACGAATGGCGAAGCAAGCATACCGAAGAAGTAGTAGATCACCGGCCACAGCACAATGACGAGAGGGATGCGCCACCACCACGAGCGGAGGGCCGCTACGACCAGCTGAGTTGTCGTCTCAGCCGGGCTGGGTCGGAACAGGTGCGCGGCAGCCGTGCCGATGGCAAGGCAGGGGATGATGGCATACAGAGTCATCGTTTTGAAGCCGCCCATGGTTGTGAAGATCAAGGCTTCAAGGTGATTGTTGAACCCGAAGCAGACGTAGGTGAACACGGCGAGCTTCAGTGCTCTGGTAGGGAGCGCTCCACCGATGCCGCGGGCAAGCAGAGCGATGAAAGTGGCGAGTAGGAGGGCGGCCAGCAACGTAAGCAGTTGAGGGGGCCCTTGTTCTGGACCGGGCCACTCCGGGAACTCAAGGCCGGCGACGCTAACAATGAAGCCGCTGATGTGTCCAGCCATGAAATAGATCGCGCCGCAAAGCGGAATCTTCCACAGGTAATCGACGACGCGTACCGACTGTTGGTTGATTGTCATGGTCTAGTTCTCTCCTTGTGTGGGATCAGGCCGGTGGGTTGAAATCTCCTCGATGGCATGGCGAGCCCATCGGGCCATGCCACGATAGCCATCGATGCCTTGCTGCATGGCGAGTCGTCCACACAGCGTTATCTCTTCAGAGACCCCATCGAGGTAGTTTTCGAGCGTGGGGATGTAACGCGAGACTTCCTCCTCGAACTGAGTAAGGAAGCGAAGTACCTCGGACAAACCGAGCTGCTCGATGAATGGAAAGCGCAAGATGAGACCGTCTAGGTTCCAAATGATGTCTTCTCGAGTTACCGCTTTGGTAAGTTCAAGGTGGAGAGCTCGGGTCCCTTCCTCGGTCAGGGAATAGACCTTCTTTGGTCGTAGGGAATCCGCGTTGTCGATTGCTCCTGCTATCCACCCTTCTTCCTCCAAACGCTTGAGTGCCGGGTAGATCGCGCCAGGACTGCTAGAGAATCGACCCATCGGAGTTGTGGAGAAGAACTTGCGCAGGCTGTAACCAGATTGCGGCTGCATTGAAATCAGTCCGATGATGGCCAGTCGAAGTTCTGAGATGTGATTCTGCTTCATCATACGAATAGATATAATACGATTCGTATTAACTGTCAAGGGAGCATGAACCGAATTTTCGTCGTTTCGAGTGGAGTGCCCGCCGCGAGAGCTAGAATCAACGTGTCTTGCGGGTTGGACCCTCGCGAGATGCTCAGGCTCTTGTCGAAGGGGAGGAAGAATGCGATTCGCCAAGTTCGTCGGTGTAATTCTGGTCGGGTTTGTGGTTCTGATGATTGGATGCGGAGTATCGGAGCATTCCGGGCCGGGGGTAGACGTGGTACGTGACGGATCAGTGCATCCGGGGCTGTGGCCGGAGATGGAACCGGCTGTAGCGTTGGATTCTGCTATCGAACAGGCAATCGACGAACTCCTCGCCGAGATGAGGGATGAGGATAAGGTTGGTCAGGTCATTCAGGCTGAGTTGCGTTACGTTACGCCTGAAGACGTTCGGAAATATCGTCTCGGATCGGTTCTCAACGGTGGTGGCTCCCATCCCGGAGATGTCAAAAACACGTCCCCTCGAGAGTGGGTCGATCTTGCGGATGCATTCTATGACGCTTCGATGGATACTTCAGAGGGAGGTGTGGCAATCCCGGTTGTCTGGGGCACCGACGCCGTGCACGGTCACACCAACGTCATCGGAGCTACGGTCTTTCCTCACAATATCGGGCTGGGTGCGACCAACAATCCAGTACTTATGCGCCGCATCGGCGAAGTCACAGCCACAGAAGTTGCGGTCACCGGACTCGACTGGGACTTTGGCCCTACCTTGGCGGTCGTTCGCAACGATCGTTGGGGTCGTACCTATGAGGGATACTCCGAGGATCCGGATATCGTCAGAGCCTATGCCGGTGAAATGGTCCGCGGCCTACAAGGTGATTTGGGGACCGAAGATTTTCTCGATCAGCACCATGTCATCGCCACAGCCAAGCACTTCCTCGGAGACGGTGGCACAGAGGGTGGTAAGGACCAGGGCGATAACCTGGGCAGCGAAACCGAACTTCGTGATATCCACGGTGCGGGCTATCAAACCGCGCTTGAGGCGGGTGTTCAGACCGTGATGGCGTCTTTTTCGAGGTGGCAGGGGCGCAAAATGCACGGCAATCAGGACCTGCTCACTGATGTGCTGAAGGGACAGATGGGCTTCAATGGGTTTGTCGTTGGTGATTGGAACGCACACGGGCAGGTAGATGGTTGTGCGAACGATAGTTGTCCAGCTGCGTTCAATGCCGGCATTGATATGTTCATGGTTCCTGAAGACTGGAAGGGTTTGTATCACAACACCTTGGCACAAGTACGAAGTGGTGAAATCTCGGCTGAGCGCCTGGATGATGCAGTTCGCCGCATTCTCCGTGTCAAAAAGCGCGCTGGGCTTTTTGAAGCTGGTCGTCCTTCGGAGCGACCGCTCGCCGGTCGGGCTGATCTCTTCGGTTCACCGGAACATCGCGCAGTAGCGCGCCAGGCAGTTCGCGAATCCATGGTTCTGCTCAAGAACTCCGACCAGTTGTTGCCTCTGCGGCGTGACTTGAATGTCCTTGTCGCTGGTGATGGGGCCGACAACATCGGCAAACAGAGCGGTGGCTGGACCATAACCTGGCAGGGTACGGGCAATGCGAACGAGGATTTTCCAGGTGGGACATCGATCTGGGATGGGATCAGTGATGCTGTCACCAGCGGCGGCGGAAAAGCTGTGTTTAGTGAGGACGGCAGCTACAATCGGCGCCCGGACGTGGCCATTGTTGTCTTCGGTGAAGATCCTTATGCCGAATTTCAAGGTGACCTAGAAACCCTCGAGTATCGTTTCGGCAAAGAGCGTGACCTCGCACTGCTCCGAAACTTGCATGCCGATGATGTGCCAGTCGTTTCAGTCTTTCTCACTGGACGTCCAATGTGGGTGAATCCGGAACTGAACGCGTCGGATGCCTTTGTTGTAGCCTGGTTGCCGGGATCAGAGGGCGTTGGCGTTTCCGATGTCATCTTTCGCGACAATGAGGGAGCCGTCGCTCATGACTTCGTCGGCAAACTCTCGTACTCATGGCCCCATTCGATTTCTCAAGTCGAGCTGAATCGCCATGAGGATGGTTATGACCCTCTCTTTGCCTACGGATTCGGGCTGAGTTCCTCTGACTCCGGTGACCTAGCCGCGCTGTCAGAAGAGACGGGAGAGGCTGCACCGCCAACCAGCCGTACAGTCTATTTCGCCGGTGGGCCTGTTGCGCCGTGGCAGCTCTTTGTCGCAGATGGAGTTAACCCTCCGGTTTTGGCAGCGGCAGCGACTGCCTCGACGGCAGACGGAGAGGACGTTGTCATTCGGTCGGTCGATCGCCTCGTTCAGGAAGATGCACGGTTGGTGAAATGGGCGGGTCTGTCGCGAGGCAGTGTCGCGATATACGCTTCAGAGCCGGTCGACCTGACGCGGGAGTCGAATGGTGAGCTTGCGTTGGCCGTCGATCTCTTTGTCGATGAAGCACCGAGCGCTCCAGTCTTTATGAAAATGTCGTGTGATTCAGAATGTGAATCAGAGCTCGACATCAGCGAGGCTCTCTCTGGGTTCGAGCCTGGGCAATGGCACACGCTGCGTATTTCACTGCGCTGCTTTGCCGATGCAGGTGCGGACATGCGCTACATAACGACCCCGTTTGAGATTGTGACCGAAGGAACGATGACCCTGCGCTTTGCAGAGGTTCGACTGGTTCCGGCGAATGATGGGAAGGCAATCTGTCCGGGGAACTAGGACGGAGCAACGGGTCAGCGGGACCACGGCAGGACGGGACGAACGGCTATACGGGTCGAACGGAAGACGATCTGGACCACGAAGAGCACGATGATCGCTATGACAGCACAAAGGGGAGTAGTTAGGGGGACGCAGAGAAGACCAGAGCGCAGGACGGATTGTGGGGAGGTTGCCTGACACGAACTACGATGTTCATAGGTCAAGAACCCCATGACTCTCCCTTAGCGGCTCGAAGAGCCGCCATCATTCTCTTCTTTGCGTCCTCCGCGAGCTTAGTGGTTCAAAATCTCACGCGAGCATCGCTTCTGTGGCGCGATAATTCGATGGCGAAAGCGAGGAGGCGGTGCTATTCCGTTGCCCCGTTGCCCCGTTGCCCGCCTACTCCGTACAACAACAGGCGTCAGATCGGCCAAGGGCTGCGTTAATGACTGCGGCAGCGCAACCGACGCCACTGTCAACCATTATTGCTCCTGGTGCACAGTTGAGGGCGCAGGCGCCGCACTCCATGCACGCATCACTATTGCAGATTGTCGACTTTCCATCCATAGAGGCAAAGACATCGTGTGGGCAGACATCCTCGCAGGTGCCACACGCGACACACTTTTCGCGGTCGAGTTGCAGGGTCACAACGTTGCGGAGGTAGCTTAGCCCGTTCATCCTATGAGTCTCCCAACAATTGCCAGGCAGAGGCCAAGCGCGACTCCAACGATTTGAGTCGGCACCGCAACGCGCATCTCCCGTTTGACGCCGGATAACGAAGTGTAAGTCGAGGCGCCGGTGAAGTTCATTGCCAGAAACGCCGAAAGAGAGCCGCCAACCAGGATCCATGCGCTGAACTCGAGCCACGAGCCAGTTGCCTGTGGCTTGCCACCCCACAGCAACAGGGCAGCTGCGACCACTGGTATGCCGACGAGAGCGCCCTTTGCACTGAACGCACGTCCCGGGAGCCAGGGTAAGAGGAGAGGCGTCAGTACCGCGCCAGCCATGACTCCAGCAAGAATGGCGACGATAGTTATCGGCCCATGGCGGAGAATGCGGTCGATGTACCCCCCACCTTCTGTTCCGAGTCCGGTGAGAAGGAAGATCGTTGGCACAATCAAAGCTAGAGGCTTCAGAGTAGCCACGAGCTCGACAGGGATGAGGGCCAGGCGCTCTCGGAGAGGAAATCGCTTGCGTCGCATCTCCGGAGTGGCCTTGGAGCCGGCTTTAAGAAACGCAGCCAAATCGTGAACGAGAACCGGTCCCCAGACGACGCGGAACTTAGCGAGTTTGGAGACCTTGTGGGCGGCGATGCCGGGCGCGCCCAGTTGGGGCACGATGAGCTTTCGATGGTCGACAATCCTTGACAGTTGTGTCTCTTCGATTCTGTGAACGAGTTCTTCGGTTCCGAAGGTCCCTTTGCCAGCGGCGCACCACACGTTGATTCCGTCGGTGTCAAGGACGAGAATCCAAGCATCGATTCCAGTGGCTGCCCGCCGCAGATGGTCGAAGCTCAGTTTGTAGTTTGCAGTCACCAGCACCGATGAACCGGAGTCAGGTTTGCCAAGCGCATAGAGACCCGGCACTACCGTGTAGGACATTCGCCCGACACCCCAGCGCGCCTTCATCGCGCCGAGATGATCCACGAATGTCCACTCCGGCTGGACCGTGGGCACATCACCGATGGACAGCGATATCGATCCGGTCACAAAAGCTTGATCGTTCGGATTCGGAGCCTCACGGGCTCCGAGATTCGGGCCTCATGTGTTTCCCGCATCGGGAGATCCGAGTTGATCGAGATCCGGTGTCGGAGTGAGTTTTTCAGTTTCTTCCACGCCTTCGCTCCTCGATGAGATTCTCTCTACCAATGCTCAGCCTTGTCTTTCGGAGCCGGCAGATTTCGATGACGACCAGGGTGAGAAGGGAAAGAAAGAAGGTATCTTCTCTTCACTCTTGACTCTTGACTCTTCACTCTTCACTCCTTTTCCTCGCCACATACGTCAACGACCGGACCTTGCCCTTGAGATCCTCAGCTGTCACCCCGGTTCGATCCAGAAGTTTCTGCAGTTCGGCTGGAAGAGAGCCTTCCACAAACGCCATGAAGTCGATGTCCTTCTTGACTTCGATTTCAGTCAGACCGGCCTCCTTGAGAGCGTCGAAGTAAGCAGATCGCTCGATGGCACCGGCGACGCATCCAACATAGGCAAGGACGTCGTTTGAGACGGTTTGGGGCAGGGGCCCGTCGAGCACGATGTCGGACACGCCGAGACGTCCGCCTGGGCGCAATACGCGCGCGATTTCCTTGAACACTGCTGGCTTGTCCGGCACCAAGTTAATGACGCAATTGCTGGTGACAGCATCGACGGAGGCGTCCCCTATGGGAAGTTCTTCCAGGCGTCCGAGGCGGAAATCGACGTTGGTGAGCCCCGCTTTGAGGGCGTTTGTGGCCGCCTTTTGAACCATCTCCGGCGTCATGTCTACCCCGATCGCTTGGCCCTGGGCACCGACCTGGCGAGCTGCAACCAGCACGTCGACACCGGCTCCCGATCCCAGGTCGAGAACGGATTCCCCCTTTTGAAGGTCGAGAATTTCGAGCGGTGCACCGCAACCGAGACCGAGGTTGGTTCCTTCGGGAAGAAGGTCGAGATCGTGAGAGGCATAGCCGAGGTCAGACGAGATGGCTGCTGGCGAGGCGCAACATCCGGTCGTTGGCCCGCAACAGCTCTGCTGAGCGCCGACGGCAATGGCGGCGTAGCGGTCTTTGACGACGTCGACGATCTCTTCGTCGGTATTGGTTTTTTCGGTCATGGCGTACTCCCATTCTTCGTTCTATTCCTGCTTGTCGTGGCAGGGATGTTGTTGAGTCTTGGTGGTGAGGAGGTGTTCGAAGGCACCTCCGCAGCAGTCAGCCGTAGCCATTCGGATGGCCTCGAGAAGTTCGTCGAGAGACTTCAGTACTGTTGCGGTTTGGCGGTCCGGCAAGTTGCCGAGCACAGTGGCGGCAAACACCTCTTCCTGCTGTTCTACCTCGAGCGCTGCCGTTCTCCCCTGGTCGGTGAGAATGATCTGCGACGCGCGGCGATCATCCGGATCGGGGCGCTTTCCAATGAGACCGCGATCTTCGAGGCGATTGAGGTTTCGCGACAGCGTGCTCGGACTGATGCCGAGAAGCCGGCCCAGGTCGCCGGATCTCATGGCGCCTTCGCGGAGAAGTGCCTCGAGAGTTGCCGCTTGTGCCACGGTGACGCCACAGCATTCAACGTCGGCACGTTCAGCGAGAGCGAAGCGGCGAACGAGAACTCGAATCGCTCGGCGCAGTCGAGAGGTGGCGTTTGAGTCGAGTGTCATTATCATCTCCGAATTAAGTTGTAACATACAACTAATGTTTTCGCAACATCGATGAAATGGGAATGCTTGACCCAGATGTTCTGCTCGGCAACGATGGACTGTTGGGGATTGGCATGAGGTGGAAGCAGGGTCGGCGCAGCTCGGAGCAGCGAGTGCGATGGTTCACACATGGACTGAACACAGGTGATCCGGATCAGTGTGACACCTTTGTAGTTGCCGATCCCTGATCTACAGTTCGGATGCCGCCCGCACGGGATAGATCGATCCTTTGCGATATCCGGTGACGATACGGTGGTGGCCAGAAAGTCTGTGGTCGGTGTCTGAATCTCCGCTGTCGACAAGCAGCGGATCTCCGTGCAGGGAGCAGAGCTTCGCATCCGTAGCCAACACGATGATGTCTTCTCTGTGGAGGCGGTTGATCACACGGTGTGAGATCTGCTGGTTGCCTCTACCGAGGAGAAATCCCTGGCCGCCGATCGGAGTCAGAACGAGTTTGACTTTTCTGCCTTCGATCATCATCAGGATCTCGTGCTCGGATAGATCCTTACCAAGTTGCCTGCCTGCTTGGACGAGGTCGATGCCGAGCAGGCTATTGTCGAGGCCGAGTCGTTCCATCACAGGCCTGCAGGTCGTACCCGGGCCGATGAGGTGACAACTGTCTTCGTCCATGTTCTCGACGACATCGGCAGCGATGGATTTCTGAGCGACTCGGTCGCTTGGAGCCGACCCAGCTTTGAGTCCCTGCATCAGGCGTCGGTCATCTGGAATCATCATCGTACCGAAGAGTCTCGTTGAGAGAACCTCTCTACGGTAGTCTTCTTCGTCGATGTCCAGCACCTCAGCTTCGACAAAGCGCCGGACTCTGCCCTGAATGAACGATGCGGCAATCTCACCGGCAGCAGCTGGGCTGGAGGCGAAGACTGCAGAGTGGATTTTGACTCCAGCCGGGATGCCGAGAGTTGGAGTCGAAAGTCCGACTGCTCTGCAAACGTCCCTTGCAGTGCCGTCGCCCCCCGCGAAGAGAATGAGGTCTGCCTCCTGATCGACCATCCACTGTGCTGCCTGAATCGTGTCTTCGGGTTTGGTTTGGGCGCGAGTGGCAGTATCGAAGAGTCGTCGTGAGAGACCGTTTTGCTCCGCCAAGAGACCGCCCATCGTTCCCGGGCAGGTCAGCAGGTCAAAGTTTCTGTGATGGGGTCTCAGTCGTTTGATCGCCAATCGTGTTCGCCAGTCAGCCTTCGGCACAGCCCCGAGTTCGAGTGCCTGTTTCAAGATCTCGGGACCATCGGTGCCCTTGAGTCCGACGGCCCCCCCCATTCCGGCAATTGGGTTGACGATCAGGCCGATCTTCATCAGTCGATGCCGTACTTGCGTTTGTAAGCCCTCCACGTGACGGCCCACTTCTCAGGATCGTCGAGGCTGCTCTCGTCGATTCTGTGGACGACGCTGTTGTGTGGTGCGGTCTTGACAGTTTCAGGCTCTGTGCGTGCTTCCTCGACAATGTGGCGTAGCGCGTCGAGATACTCGTCAAGTTCGTTTTTCGAGTAGGCCTCAGTGGGTTCGATAGTGAACGGTTGGGGAACGACAAACGGATGGTGACTTGACCACAGATGGAATCCGAAATCTGCCATCCGGAATGTGATGTCGTGGGTGTCGATGCCCGTTTCCTTGTACAGGTCCTCCCACGAGTAGCGCACCTGTTCGATACGATGCTTGCCACCAGGATAGGGGGACGATGCTCCGTCGATCTGAGTGATCTTGCTGAGTAGGTAGTTGTTGTTGAGGACAGCGATCCTTGCCACTTCCTCAAGCCCTTCGGCACCCATGCTGAGGATCCACGCATAGGATTTGAGGATCACTGGAAACGCACCGTAGAAGTTACGTGTCTTGCCGATAGTGTTGGCGAGATCGTGGTTCAATGAGTAGTTCTCACCGTCGAAATCGACAAGGGGTACCGGGAGATACTCCTCGAGTTCCTTGGTGACACCGATCGCACCAGCAGCCGGACCACCGCAGCCGTGAGGTGCGCCGAAGGTCTTGTGCAGATTGAAGAAACAGAGGTCGAAACCGGCTTCTCTTGCCCGCGTGACGCCGAGAATGCCGTTGGCATTGGCCTGGTCGTAACCACAGAGGCCTCCGACGTCATGGACCACCTTGGTGAACTCTGCGATGCGGGGATTGAAGATGCCGATGTCTTCTGGATTGGTGATGAACAAGCCGGCCGTACGTTCGGAGACTGCTGCCTTGAGAGCGTCGAGATCCGGCAAGCCCTGCTCGTCAGGGTAGATAGTGATGATCTTGTATCCCTTGACCGCGGCCGCGGCGGCATCTGACGGGTGAGAGAAGATCGTTGTGATGAGCTCGTCACGTTGATCGGCTTCGCCGCGGACCTCGTGGTACTTGTGGACGATCGACGCCATGGTGAGGATGGCGTGGGAGCCGGAACTCGGCTGCAGCGAGAAACGGTCGAGACCGGAGATCTCGCGGAAGAAGAGATCCATGTCGTGAAAGACCTTGAGCGCACCCTGAACCGTACTCTCGTCCTGGTCGGGGTGAAGGTCTTTCGCCTTCGGTGTCGCAGCAAGCTTTTCGTTGATCTTGGGATTGTATTTGACGGTGCAGGTGCCTTGGCCGATGTCGATGTTGAAATCCGCGCCTAGGGTTTGTTGTGACAGCCTCAGGAAGTGCTTGAGCACACGCATCTGTCCGACTTCAGGCAGGGCCGGGGGCTCTTCACGCCGCATCGAAGGTGGAATGAGGGATAGTCCATCACCGACTTCGTCAACGATTTCTGATTCCACATGAGGAACGTGGATGCCCCGTTCGCCGGGAGTGTGGAGTTCGAAGATGAGTTCCTCGTCCCATTTTGCCTGGTGAAAGTTCCTGAGCTTGGTGCCTTTTCTGATTTCCATGGCTTTCTCCCTCAACCCAGGATGGTTTTTAGCTCGGTTGCGAGCCGGTCGATGTCTTTTTTGGTGTGACGCTCAGTGAGGGCGTATAGTGCGCAACATTTGAGGTTCTCGAATTCGGTGCCAAGGTCCTTGCCGCCGAAAATGCTCCGCTCGCGAAGCTCCGCGTTGATCTCCTCGACGCTCGAGGCTGTTGCCGAGAAGTCGAGGACGAACTCCTTGAAGTGGAATCCGTCGAAACGGAGTGTGACGTTGGGAAGTTCGGTCAGCCGCCGCATTGCGTATTGCGTCTTTTGTATGATGTTCTGGCCCAGTTCGCGCATTCCTTGGGGACCCATCAGCGAGAGATAGACGGCGGTCGATATGCCGTACAGTGCCGCTGCCGTGCCTATGAACTCCTTGCCCTGCTCTCGCACGCCGAAGGATGTTCGTTCATAAGCGACGTCGCCGAAGCCCCACTCACCCTCGACGGCGGTCTTGCAGATGCCAAACAAGCGTGAAGGATACTCGGCTACGTATGCTTCTTTATCGCGGGTTGCGATGAATCCCGCCAGAATGCCGCCAAAGTGCATGTGGTTGCCGAGGCCCTGAATCTCGCCGCACACGATGTCTGCACCGTATCGGCTCGGTGGCACGATCACACCCAGGCAGGTCGGATCGACACCGACGATACATACCCCGGATGCAGCGTGCACGGCGTCCGCGATTGCTTGGCCGTCGGTTTCAACAGAGCCGAGGTACGACGGGTTTTCAAAGTACACGCCAGCTACCGAGTCATCCATACGCGCTTTAAGCGCAGCGAGATCAAGCTTGCCAGTGAGTGAGCTGTGGCCGATGAGTTCGATCTTCATCACCGGCTCGCAATAGTTGGTGAGGATTGCCAGACGGGACGGCGCGATTGAGTCGGCAACCAGCATTGTCGATCGACCAGTGATGCGGCCTGCCATGCGGATCGAGGTGCTGGCTGCTTGGCCCCAGTCATAGGTGGGAACATTGACTACGTCCAGTTCGAGAAGCTCGGCCATGAGACTCTCGTACTCGAAGAGGGCTTGGAAACGACCATGATCTTCGTACGGTTCTCCGGCATAGGCTGTCAGGAACTCTGATCGATCAACAATCTCGTCGCAGATCGCGGGAACATAGTGGTGATAGCAGCCGCCGCCGAGAAAGCTCAGATTCTCGGCACAGCTTTGATTCGCGCCGAGAACGTCCTCAACGTGACGCTGAAGGTCCAGCTCCGAACTCAGGCCTTGTGGGATGTTCAATCTGCCGCGGAAACGCAATGATTCCGGAATGTCATCGTAAAGTCGATCAACGTCGTCAACACCGATTTCCGCCAGCATCTCTGCCTTGGTCTCGGGAACGGAGTTGGGGATGTAGGGATGAATTCTCCTCACTTCGCTCATCGTCGTTTCTCCTCTGCGCTCGAAATTTGTGCTAAGCGATGCCACCGCCATCGACGACCAGATGTGCGCCAGTCACCCATGTCGACAGGTCACTGGCGAAGAACAGTACGGCGTTGGCAACATCCTCAGGAGTACCGACCCGCGCAATAGGCCGGTCGGCGGCATCCTTCATGAACTCGTCTTCATCTTCTCCGAGCTGCGCACATTCACCGCGTAGCATTGGTGTGTCAATGTCACCGGGACAAATGCAGTTCACCCGGATGCTATGCTTTCCGTGATCGATTGCCATGGCTCGGGTCAGGTTGAGAGTCCCACCTTTTGCGGCGCAGTAAGAGATCGCGTTTTCACCACCCTTGAGTGACCAACCCGATCCTGTGTTGATAATGCTGCCGCCCCCGCCTGCGATCATATGTGGGATCACGTAGTGAGAGAGCATGTAGATGCCCTTGAGAGTTACATCCAGGGCCAGATCCCAATCCTCTTCCGTCAGGTCGACGGTGTTCTTTCTTACCGCGACTCCGGCATTGTTGAAGAGGACGTCGATGCGACCAAAGTCATTGATGACGGCGGCTGCAGTCGCACGGCAATCGTCATTTGACCGCACGTCACAACGATAGAAAGCCGCCTTTGCTCCTGAGGCCACAATCTGATCGACTGCCTTCTGTCCGTTGTCTGGATTGATATCCAAGATGGCCACAGCCGCGCCGGCATCAGCCAACCTGATCGCGGTTCCGAGGCCGATGCCAGAGGCGCCTCCGGAGATCACCGCAACCTTGCCCTCAAGTGAAATGAGGTTCGAAATCTTTTTCTTGAGTCCCACACTACGTTCCGTTTCTTCCCCGGCGTTGTGTAAGTCCTCTCCCGCCGCGAGAGTCTACTCGCATTGAAGTGACCGGACAAGACTTTGCTGGAGTCAGCGGGGAAGGGGCTCCGAGACGTGGCCGAGATGGCGGGGCTCGAAGGGTTGAGGATCTGTCGCAATCATGTCGTTGCGGATCACGTGACCGCCATGAATCACCATCACGACTGATGACAGGGCTTCCAAGTCAGCAATCGGATCCCCATCTACAACGATCAGATCAGCCATTTTGCCGGCCTCTAGCGTTCCAATTTCGTGCTCGAGGTTGCACACTTTCGCCCCGTTTCGGGTTGCCGAGACAATGATCTGCATCGGCATCATGCCAGCCTGCCGCATGTAGCGGATTTCGGTCATCGGCATCCCAAGCTCCCAGTCACAGGTGTATCCTGCGAAGTCTGTCCCAAGGGCGACGAACCCGCCGGCATTCACGAATCGCCGCAGATTGTTGATCGCAATCCACGGAGAGTCGACGCACGCCCATAATTCAAGCGTCGGAACCCAATAGACTCCGTTACGGACTACTCGTTGCGCCACTGTGCTTGGAAGAATCTCCCGCCAGGCCATATGCGCCAAGTCGTCGACACCTGCATTGAGGGCGAGGGTCACATCGGAAGGGGCAGCGACGTGAGCTGATACAACGGTGCCACGATCATGCGCAACCTGAACGATTGCTTGGGCTTCTGCGTTGGAAAGTGTCGGCAGCTGTCCACCGGCTTCCTCAAACGTGATCTTGAGGATGTCCGCCGGACCGTCGAGGAGTGCCTCTGCTTGTTGGCGCGCATCAGCGATTGAGTGAACTGCCAGCGCCCAGGCCCCACCGAATGGAACGATCGGATAGCCGCCGGGGACCGTGATCAAGGGACCAGCCGCCACGAGTCGTGCGCGATAGGGCGAGGGGCGGTAGTTCTCTCGAAAACGTGCCAGTCGGTCTGTTGCATAGCCGAGATCTCGAACAGTCGTGACACCCCCGCGCGCCCACTCCTGCAGGTACCAGATATTCGCGCCCAGGTGGACATGAGAGTTGATGAAACCGGGCAAAACGGTGCGACCGTCAAGATGAATAACGAACGCATTCGCTGGGATGTCTGAGCTCTGAGCGGGGCCGGCGTAGAGTATTCGGTCGCCTCGAATCACAACCACACCATCTTCAACTGCAGCAGCGCCAGTTCCATCAATAAGGTGGGCCCCAGTCAGAGCAAGCACCGTCGGGCCAGAGGTTTCGGATGCAACCGGCACAGGGAGTTGGAGTGCAAGGCCGAGACATAGAGCAACAGAACCGATCAATCGCATGAGACCTCCAACCACGGAAGGAAAGCCCGGTTGTTTCATCGCGACCACCGTGTTGTTCCTTCTACGAGTTTGTGGTGGTGGTGGTTGCGCGTGAGTTTGACTAGGAAGCCGGGCGGCGAGGAAGCTAGAAGGCAAGATACAAGGTGCAGAATATGATCTGAATCCCGGGAGAGGTGACCCGGGGGCGGCGTTGGTAGAATTCAGGCATGGATGTACCCCGCAAAATCACAGTCGTAGTGTTGCTCCTGTACCTCTGGGGTGGATTGACGGGTTGTAAGGGTCCGGCGGGTTGGGAGCGGCTGTGGAAGGACGGCTGGAACCAAGTCCAGCTGGGTGAGCGGTGGGAACGTGGAGTTGTAGCCAACGATCTCCGTTTCGAAGGTGTCGGTGGAGCTCGCTTCAGAACGACTTTGGTAAACGTAGGCGATGCAACTCGAGAGGTTGAGCTGGCAAGAGAAAGGACAGTCTATTCATGGACTGTTCCCGCACAGAGTGTCGTACACGTCGATGTTGAACTACCCATGAGCGGTGCCTACTCGGTGAGTGATACGCCGGACGTATGGTTAGGATTTCCGCGGATCGGTAGACCGATCCGAAACCCTCGGATGATTGTCTTTGTCTTGGTAGATACGCTGCGCAACGATCACGTGAACGAAGAACTCATGCCGAATGTCCTCTCTGCCTTTGCTCCGGGGCACAGGTGGAATGACACGATCGCCAACGCGTCATGGACCCTGCCGTCGGTTGCATCGATATTCACGGCTCGTCCGGTGTTGGACCTGACGACACCTTCCGGCGACGTTGTCGGCATCCCTCAAGGTCATGAAACCTGGGCGGATGTGTTTGATCGTGAGGGATTCGCTGGTGGGGGATTTGTTGCCAACTACACAGTGCATGCACTGAATGGTTTCTCGAGTGGGTTCGGTACCTTTCTTGTGCCGGATGGTGATGGTGGGTCAACTCATCCCGATGTCCAGGATATTGTCACTGAGGCACAGAGTTGGCTGACGCAACACCGAGGAGAAGATGCTTTTGTTTACGTGCACCTCATGGATCCTCACGAGCCTTATCGTGATCATGAGGGGAGCGGCGAGAAGGTTCCACGACTACAACCCCTCGGAAATCGAGTGCGCGAGGCGTCACCATACGAAGTAGACATCCTACGAAGGCGTTATGCAGGAGAAGTAAGACATGTCGACGATGTCCTTGGTCCATTTCTTGAAAGCCTTTCTGACTCGGCAGTAGTCGTTCTGACTGCCGATCATGGTGAGTCCCTCGGAGAGCACGAAAGCTGGGCGCATGGCCTGACCGTTTTCAACCCCGAGATTTCGGTTCCACTTCTCCTCAAAGGACCCGGAGTAGTCGCAGGCGTGTCCGAAGAACCAGTGCAGCTCGTCGATCTGGCACCGACGTTGCTTGAGTTGGGCGGCTACGAGCCACCCTTAGGAATGCTTGGGCGCTCTCTGTTGCACGGGGGATCGGATTTGCCAATGGTATCCGCCACATTTGGACCTGGTCCATTGCGGTGGAGTCTGCGCAAGGGGAGTGCGAAGTATGTCCTCCATACAGCACCTCAGCCGGGGATCGCCGTGGAGGCGCGAACAAAAATGCCCGAGTCCAGGCCTCTCGAAACGGGGCTGTTCTTCTTCGATCTAGCGACAGATTTTGAAGAGAACAGTCCTGGACCCGTCGATGGAGATAACCTGGATCAGTTCATTACAGCGTTCGTGGAATCTGTTGGACGGATGGTTCCGCGTCTCCAGATTGCTGTGTTAGGACAGCGTGGACAAGCCAGGCTGCGGGTTGAATTGGGCGCGGCGTTTGAACCAGTTCAGGCCTTCTCCATAGGTCCGATGACCTGTCTTCAAGACCAGAAAATGCTCGAGATTACTTGTGAGAATGCGTTCCCCGTGTGTCTCGTGGCAGGATCGACGGAGACTACTACCTGGATACGGCCCATTACGGGCGGACTCGACTGGCTTGGCGTGCAGTCGTCAGAAGAGACACCCGTTGACCAGTTGGGGCTCCCGGAGGTGCTTGAAACCGGTAAGGGGTTGCTGTGGTGGAATCCGAGTCGCGACAGGGTCGTGGATGGCTTCGATGAGACGATCGAGCGGCTCAAGGCCTTGGGCTATCTCGAGTGAGCAGGTTGTCCGGTCGGATGTCTGATGCTGGCCAATGGTCGCGAGCACGGGAGAAGATGAGAGGCTGGGTGCATCAAGCGCTAAGTCCCCTGATCGTGATATCTTCCTGTCAATGACTGAGGCAGTTCGGCTCGAATTCGTTGACGTCGCCAAGCGGTATGACATGCGGGTCATATTCAAGGGTATCTCCGGTGCTGTTCAATCCGGTGAGATCTTGTTGCTGACCGGGCCGAATGGTTCCGGCAAGTCGACATTGGTTGCGATTCTATGCGGCTTGCTGCGGCCCACCCGTGGACATGTCCGCTACATGATGGACGATGTGGAGTTGTCGAGAAGTGACTGGCGGCGACACCTTGCTGTTGTGGCTCCCTCGATGAGCCTGTATGAAGAACTCGACGCCATGGAAAACTTGCGATTTTTTGCTACGGTCCGAGGCCTAGCAGACGTTGAAGAGCTTTGCAGGGAATGTCTGGATGAGGTCGGCCTCGATCCTGAACGCAAGACCCCGGTGCGAGGTTTTTCCACCGGAATGGTGCAACGGCTGAAAATTGCGCAGGCCATGTTGCACGAACCGGAGGTGCTGTTCCTCGACGAACCCGGCTCCAACCTCGACCCCTCTGGCCAAGATTGGCTCGCATCGTGGGTGAAGCGTGTGTCGCGGGCAGGTACGACCATAGTGTTAGCTACAAACGATCGACAGGAGATGGAGTGGGGAGACCGCCGTGTGGCGCTCGGTGACTGAAGCCTTTGCCGTCTTCGCCAAAGACGTCCGCGCCGAGTTTCGGACTCGGGTTGCGCTAAACGCATTGGGCCTGTTCGCGATCACCGTTCTGATCGCGGTTGCCTACGCCATCGGCCCATACCGAATCGCCGACGAGGATCGACCATTCGTTTTGGCCGTCCTGCTCTGGATCGTACTTTTCTTTGCGGCGATGGCGGGACTCGACCGTGCTTTTGTCAAAGAGGAAGAGACTCATACGGCGCCTCTGTTGCGCCTTTCGGCGCACCCGCTTGTCGTTTGGGCGGGCAAGTTGATGTTCAACCTTCTCTTGCTCTATCTGTTGATGGCGATTGTGGTGCCGCTGTTCTGCGTCTTGATGGGATACAAGATCGAACTCATCGGATCGTTCGTCGCGGTTGTGTTGGTGGGGGGCTACGCGTTGGCAGTGACGACGACCATCGTCGCTGCGATCATTTCACGGGCGATGACCCGCGGTGCATTGTTCTCAGTTCTAGCGCTTCCGCTGCTACTGCCGCTGTTGATCTTCCTCATTCAGGGTACTGCAGGTGCCGCTGAGGGATCAGCCGAAACTGTACAAGCAGCACTGCGAGCGACAACTTCGCTGGGGGGAATCATGACCGTGGTCTCCGCGGTTCTCTTCCCTGCAGTCTGGAACGAATAGTATTCTGGAATCGCAGAAACGGATGAATCGTCGAGGAGGAGGGCCGAGAGAAGCATGCGTGTGACAACTTATTTGAAGTTCGCCTTGCTCGCTTGGATGGGACTCGTAATTTGGGCCGCGTTTTTCTACGCCCAGCCCGCTGAGGGCTTCATGGGCCAGTCTTCACGGATCGTTTTCTTTCATGTGCCAACGGCATGGGTGTGCTTCCTCGCTTTCCTTGTTTCGTGTGTGACATCGGTGATGTATCTTTGGCGCCGCGATCCGATCGATGACGTGCGTGCCTCAGTGAGCGCAGGACTTGGATTGCTGATGGCGGTTCTAGCCACAGTGACCGGCGCCATTTTCGCAAAGATCATGTGGGGCGCTTACTGGAACTGGGATCCGAGACAGACCTCGATCACGATCGTGCTTCTCATCTACGCAGCATACTTTGCCCTGCGAGGGGCGATTCCGGATCCTGAACGTCGCGCCACACTCGCTGCTGTTTATGCAATTCTCGCCTTCGTGACGGTGCCGTTCCTGGTTTTCATAGTGCCGAGAATCTATTTCTCGCTACATCCAGACACCATCATCAATACACGTGGCGCAAACGAATTCGACTCTCGCTACACACAAGTGTTGATGGCTTCATTAGCCGCGTTCACTGGCCTGTCGGCGTGGCTGTATTCTTTGGGTTGCCGAATTGGGGCGATCAAGGAGCGCAAAGAGCAGGAGATGCTGTAGGCGCTTCGCAGCGCGAACGTGAGTCCTTCTACCGGTTCCGAATTCTAGTTTGCTGGCATTTCAGAACGCCAGGAGCCGGTGGCAACCCACTGCATTGCCTGTTCCGCTGAGCGGTAAGCGTTCTTTTCCGAGAATCGCCTGGCCACCCGAAGACCGTCATCGCGCATGCTTCGCCAGATTGATGGTGAATTCAGTACTTGAGCCGCGGCTGCAGCAAAGGCTTCAGGATCGTCCCAGCGCACCAGTTTGGCGCCACCATCCGTCCAGTCGCGAAAGGCAGGGATGTCCGACGCGATTGCAGGCACGCCACTGGCCAATGCTTCGAGCAGAGGCAACCCGAATCCCTCCTGCGTCCAAGATGGGGCGAGCAGTAGATGGCAGGAGCGCATTACTCGAGCAACTTCGGTAGGTGTCAAGTGGCAGTGAAACTCGTCGGCGATGATGAACTCGCGCTCGTCGTCACACTGCGGCCACTGTGAGAGACGAATGAGTTCACAAGCAACGCCCTGTTGTTGGAGGAGACGCACGGCTTTCAGAGCGGTCTGAACACCCTTCCAGTCGATTTCAAATGGTGACATCACAAGTATTCGCGGCTTGGAAGTTGGCCGTCGCTGCAAGCGCCAAGAAAACGCCGGGCGAAAGAAACTCTCGAGCGGCTGGACCACGGTGCGAGCTGGGCGGTTGAATCGATCGCGGAGCAGAGTCCCCAAATGGGGTGCCACTACGAATGCAGGCAGTGGGTGTCGGTAGGCTGTGTCGATGGATGCGTGCTGATCGTGGTTGTGATTGTAGATACCTTCGAATCCCTGGCAGTAGTGCACAATCTCGGTTGATTCGAGGGAGAGCGCTGGTTCGATGGTAGTCCAATATGTGGCAACGGTGACGTCGGCGGGCGGGACCTGATCGCGTTGAAAACCTTTTACTTGAGTGAGTTCGGCTTCGAGATGATGCCATTGCGGTGGCGCGCCCGTAGTAACGATACGTACATGGTGGCCTCGCCGCGTGAGAAGGTCAGCTTGGCGAAAAATGACCTTAACACCGCCGAAGAGGACCGTATCCTCGAGTAGATAGTTGATCGTCAGCCGTTGCACGATCTCAAGTTACCGCATCTAGCCACCCTGATCGAGGGGAACCTGTACACCAGCGAACCTCATCCCGATTCACCATCACAACTTCAATCACTCCGCGCTGCTTGTCGTCGAAGGGCGAAATTGCAAGTGCGGCAGAGGAAATCGCGGGGTGCTTCTTCGAGACCGTAAACCCAACGACGAATCTTGGCGGATTCATCGCCTTCGAGGATTTCAGTCAGACTCTGAGTGTTGAGGTCTCCGACTTCCCAGCGTTCGGAGTAGTCCTGGCAGCAGAGAATGCAGCGGCCGCGTGCTGAGATGTGGATGTGGTTGATGACGCGTGAGCCCATGTTCTCGCAGCCGGCGAGACAGCTACCATTTTCGTCAGCGTTGATGCCAAGATCGAGATGGCCTGCTCGGTCATTGACCTCAAAGTACTTGACCTCAAATCGAGTGTCGGCGAACCGTTCGGCAATTCGCTCGTGCTCGTCACGGTGAGATTGGTCCCCTGTCCCCAAAACGACAAGCTCCATGGTTTCCGCAACTGGCCTCGTGGCCATGTAGTCCAGGTTTGTGAGGACCAGCGGAAGATGATCCTTGCCGCGTTGTTCTTTGTAGGTTTGTCGATCGAGGCTGGATATGTTGACCGAGAGATATTGCAAACCGCCCATGTCGAGGAGAGCGTCAACACGCTGTGGTGTCAGCCCACTTCCATTGGAAAGGGTCGCCGGCGGGAGACCGGCATTTTTGATGCAGCGTACTTGGTCGAGGTATCGTGAATCTGCCGTTGGCTCGTTGTAGTGGTTCATGACCACCCCCTCAACCGGATGGCCAAGAGCAGCGACTTCGGCAATCACACGTTCGAAGAGTTCGGTCGGCATACGTGAGACCTCGCGAGGAGCAATCGAAACTGGGCAGTAGTAGCAGCCGTGATTGCACACGCTGAAAGCCTCGATTGAAACGAACTTTATGTGATAGCGGCGGTGAATATCGTCTTCAGCATCAACCAGCCAGCCGTGTTCGACCAGATCTCGAAGTTCGGCATCGCAGAGACCGCGGACGAGTTCTTGTGAGGTGATGAGCTGGTGAAGCCGCTGGTACCACGAGTGGTCAGTAGGAAGCCAGGAGTCGGTATGGGGATTAAAGATACCTTCCGGCAGTAAGTGGAGATAGGGATTGGCGAGCCAGCTCTGGCCGGCGTTGGAATTTGGCACGGAGGGGTTCGAGTTGCTCATCAGGCTCCTTCGCTTGGAACGATGCTGTAGACCGGCATGATATCCATTCATTGTTTCAACTGACAGAGGCTTGTGGAAGATTCCCTGAGAGAACTCCGTAGGTGGTTGCAGAAGAGGTTAGCGATTGCTTGACTCGCAGCTGCCACTCGGCCGATAGTGAAGGCAGTCGTTTGGAGGGTGTCGTAGCGTGACTGAGCTTCGGATCATTGTTCATCAGAACGCGGAGGAAGCGGCTTCGCCGGAGTTTGCATATCTCCTGTCGATGGTCGAACTCGCGGCCAGTCGAGTGTGGCCTTCAGTGCTCGTTGCCGTTGATCCTCCAGCAATGCCCGATGGCGATGGGCCAGTACTGATTCTCGGGACAAGCCGTACGTATGTGGCCGAGCGGAGTCTCGCACGAATGAGGGATTGCATTGAAAACGGTCGTGACGTAATCTTTCCTTTCGCTTTGAGTGCCACAGCTTTAGCGCAACAGAGACGACTTTACACTCTGCGTCAGTTCGAAGAACTGGAAGCCGAGTTCTTCGCAGGTGATACCGCCCATACTCAGAAACCAACGAGTCACCTCCCCGTGTGTCTGCTTTCCGCATCGACGGCATCCATGATTGCCGATCAGATTCCTATCGGACAACTGCTTGCGGACGAATCCGCGTTAAAGGGTCGACTGCATGCGGAGGTCGACGGTCTTGCGCATACCTTCATTGACTATTACGGCGAACAACGAGACGACGTTGAGAGGTTCGTTGTTGAAGACGTGCGGGACGTGCTCGAGATCGGCTGTGGTGGTGGCGCCACGGGCCAGATGCTGACAGAACGGCGGGGAGTTCGGGTGACGGGAGTTGAACTCAACCCTGCCGCTGCTGAACGTGCATCGCGGTCACTAGAGCGAGTGATCATCGGAGATGTGGCACAAGTAGAGCTGCCGGTGAGTGCGTTCGATTTGGTGTTGGCCCTCGAACTCGTAGAGCATTTGCCCGACTGTGAGTCCGTGCTTCGCAAACTGGCACGGACGGTTCGACCTGGTGGCAAAATGGTGCTATCGATACCAAACGTTGGTCACTACTCAGTTGTGAGAGACCTCTTGGCTGGTCGCTGGGACTATCTTCCCGTAGGCCTGCTTTGTTACACGCACTTTCGGTTCTTTTGTCGAACGACCTTGGAGGATTGGCTTGGCCGGTGTGGATTTGACGATTTTGAGATCCAACCCCAAAACACTGAACTCCCTGAGGAGATCAAGTGTCTTGCCGACCACATCACAATTGATCTGGAAAACCTCAGTTGCTTGGGGTTCTACGTCATCGTCAATCTCTGACTCGTTGGCAGATTGAAGGGCTTCTTTTTCAGTGGAAAGGGCGAGGTGTCATTGAGGCCGAATTGCTAAGCAAGGGGATTGCCGGCGCGAAACTGCAGGCTAAAGTGTGGGTTCCTGCAGGATGGCTCGGATCTTCCGATCCATGTCCTCGAAGCGATAAGGTTTGCCAATGAAATCTCTGGCGCCGGCCTCTTTCATGGCCAGCTCCTCCTGCTCTGATCCGTATCCAGTTGCCACGATGACTTTGACATAGGGATCAAGTTCTACGAGGCGGCGAAGGCAGTGACGGCCCCCCATACCGGGCATACCGAGATCAAGAATGATGAGGTCGGTGCGGGCCGATATGTCATTCGACCACAGCGCGAGGGCATCCTCTCCACTTGTGGCGGTGACGACCAGATAGCCCATAGCTTCGAGAAGCATTTTGGTCGACTCGAGGACTCCTGGGTCGTCGTCCACGATAAGGATCGTCTCGCCGCCACCATGGGGCTCTGAGTCGACTGGCTTACTCTTCTTTTCAAGCTGCGTTTGAGTTTTCGGGATGGGAAGGTAGATCGAGAACTCTGTGCCTTTCCCCGGCTTGCTTCGGCACTCGATATGGCCGGAGTGTGCGCGAACGACCCCGTATACTGAAGCCAGTCCAAGTCCAGTGCCAACGCCGACTTCCTTGGTAGTGAAGAATGGTTCGAACACGCGATCCTTGATCTCGGTGTCCATACCAATTCCGGTGTCGGAAACCTTCAGCACAGCATGTGGGCCTGGTTCGAGTGCTGGACGAGATCGACAGAATGCCCTGTCAAGAACTACACGTGAAGTCGAGAAGTGGAGGAGGCCTCCCTCCGGCATAGCGTCGCGTGCGTTGGTCGCCATGTTCACCAGGACTTGTTCGAGCTGACTGGGATCGGCTTCGACCCTCTCGATATCGGTGTCGAATTCGTGTTCAACGAGGATCATTCTGGGGATTGTTCTCTCGATGAGGCGCAGTGCATGGGCGATCGCAGAGTTGAGATCGACTTGCTGCAGCTCCGGTATTTTCTTGCGAGAGAAAGTCATCATGTCGCGGATGAGTTCGGCCGCACGAGTTGTGGCCCTCTGAATTTGAAGCAGAGCGTGATGCTGTGCATCGCCAGCCTCTGTTTGAGGTAGGAGAACCCTGGTATAGCTCCCGATAACCTGCAGAACGTTGTTGAAGTCATGGGCAACCCCGGAAACCAGTACGCCAATGGCTTCAAGTTTTTGCGAGTGAAGGAGCTGTGCCTCGAGCTCTCTACGCTCGGTAATATCGAGCATCACTCCAACAACCCCGCCGGGTTTGTCGCCGCGGCTGAAGACTGATTTGTGTACTACGTATCGTCGTTTCTCGCCGTCAGGGCCCACGACCGTAGCCTCGTGGGAGATACTGGTCTGAGATTGCATGGCTTTCTGATCGCCTTCGGCCCAAATCGCTGCGTATTCGGGCGAAGCTACGTCGTAGACCGTCCGGCCGATGATCTCCTCTTCGGTCCGTCCAAGCATCTCTGCAAATGCCGCGTTGCATCCGAGGTATACCCCTTTCGTGTCCTTGTGGAAAATGGGGGCGGGGATCGCACTCAGCAGCGCGCGAAGCAGCTCGGTCTGGTTGCTGAAAGCAGCGGCAGTTTTTGAGAGTTGGTCCTCGCGCCGGTGAAGCTCGGCGAGAGTTCGTTCCATCGAAGCGGTCATCGTGTTGAACGATGCGGCCAGTGTTCCGAACTCATCGCGGGCGATACCTTCCACCCGATACCCATAGTTACCGTCCAGAACCTCCTGCGTTCCGGTCAGGAGTCCCTTAATCGGTTTGATGATGTAACGTCGGGCGAACCAGAAGATAAAAATAAACTCTACGGCGACATTGATTGCGATCAGTGCCACCACAAGGCGTAGCGTAGTGTCGAGTCCGGAAAGCAGCTCTTTTCTGGGGACTAGTGCGGCGATTCTCCAGTTCTTACTCTCAAGGCTTGAGGCGCTGACCAGAAGTCGCCGGCCGTCCTTTGTAGAGACTTCGTGGGTTCCTTCAGCGAGGACGGAGAGTTCAGCGACGAGAGAGCCGTCGCGCAAGGCGGCGCCTTCCGGTGAGTAAATGAGCTCGCCGTCATCGGCAATTACCGCTAGGTGACCCGTCTGAGCCAATCGCTCGCGAGCCAGTGGCACAGTCAGGGAATCTAGCCTGTAGTAGGTTCTCAGTGTTCCCCAGTTGGCGTGGCGGTCTCCGAGAGGTCGTGAATATACAAGCGCCTTGGATCCATCAGAGACTAGCGTCTGTATGCCTTCGTCCATCAGCTCTGGAGTCGGCAAAGACGGAGCATCATGCGCGCGAGCCTGGAGCGATGCTGTTGGCGTGAATTCAGATTCTCCAGCCGTAACTACAAGCACAACTGTGCCTTGCGAGTCGACAATCTCAATACGGGCGTATCCGGGATCAGAACGCCATACCCGAGTGAGAAAAGCTGCAACATTGGCTAGCTGCTGGTCGGCTTCGGTCAGCAAGTCGTACTGCCGGTTGAGAGAGTATTCCTCCAACGACGGTAGGTTGCTAACAGTCTGCATGTCGGCGGCGATGCGTTCCATTGCGCGGTCGAAACGCTCAGCAAAGAGTTCAGTCAGACTGAGTTGCTGTCGCTCGGTCAACGAAATGATCTGCTTACTCGATTCTCTATAGGCTACCCACTCGACGATAAGAATGGAAATGGTGAGCACTGCCAGCGTTCGCAGCATCATCTTTGCAAGGACGCTGCTGCCGAGCCACGAGATTATGGTTCGAGTCTTCACTGAGACATCCTCGCCGTGGACAGGACGAGGTAGTCAACGTGCCCGTTGAGTGAGAACTGCGGAATTACAACACCTTTTCGAACGGCAGCTGTGATGACCCTTTGGGTGGTGAAAACCATCAGTGCGTTTTCATGAATGTACCTGTCGAGTTCTTCCAGTCGTGCTTGATGAAGATCGGATTGTACCGTTTGCAGAGCCTCCTCGTAGCGAGCGTCGAACTCGGGATCCACAAGGAGAGCCCATGGGCTGGGCGAGTGCAGGAAGAGTCCTGCGTGAAACGCGAGGTTGTGGATCGGGTTGTCGACAAGGTTGATGGCGAGATCGTAATCGGGTGGGTGGCCGTGCAGGATCTTGTGTCCAACCACTTGCTGAGCCCACTCAGCGCGAGGGGCGACTTGAAGTTTAAGGTTGATGCCGACATGGGCAAAATCATGTCGCATGATCTTCGCGACTGGGAGTGCAATGTCGGCGACGATCGCAGTGAGCGTTAGAGGTGTGGCAACCGCTGCTTCAGCAAGGAGGCGGCGTGCAGTTTCCGGCTCGTAGGGGTAGGGTGACAAGTCCGGATTTGCACCGAACTCGCCCTGCTTGCCCAACGATGCAAGAGCCTTTGCATTGCCATAATCCGCAAATCGAACCAAGGCCTCTTTGTTCAGAGAGTAGTTCAAGGCCTTGCGCACCCGAAGATCGGCCAGCGGTCCCTCGTTTCGAATGAGGACCCAGTAGCCTGACAATACGAGTCTTTTGAGAATGGTTGCGTTGCCGCGAGATTCCTTCATCAAACGTGTTGTCTGGTTACCTGCGAGGTTGGGAACGAAATCCACGCGACCTTCGAGGAACGCGTCCAGCCACTGATCCTGGGGAAGGATTTCAAAGCGTACGCGTTCGATTCGGGGAATCGACTCGTCCCAGTAAGAGTGATTTCGTTCGAGCTCGATGAAGCGCCCATGGTGCCAGCGCGAAAAACGGTAGGGCCCTGTGCCTACAGGATGAGCAGCGAAGCCCTTGCGACCCACCTTGCGAAAGTAGTCCGGAGGGCAGATCGAGCCGAACATCGAGAATCGATTGAGAAACATCCCATCAGGAAAGTGGGTATGAATGATGACCTTGAATGGGTCATCGGGCGTGAGCTCGACAGAAGCGATCGAACTTAGGATCCATGCGTTTCCTGCTTGATTCTCAGGATCTAGGGCAAAGTCGTATGTGAATTTGACAGCTCTGCCGTCGAAGCGTTCGCCGTTGTGGAATTGAACGCCCTTTCTGAGAGTGAACTCCCAGCTCGTATCCGAGGTTCGTCGCCAACCGGTCGCGAGACCCGGGCGAATCTTGCCATCGAGATCGAGAAACACAAGTGAGTCGAAAATTTGGGTTACAACAGCGTACGAGTCAGGGTCGAATGCAGGCGATAGTGGGTCGATGCTAGGAACGTCGTTGCTGAAATAGGCGACGCGAAGAGTGTTTCCCCCAGATTGGGCGAGGGCAGCCTGGGCTTGGAAAAACAGCCCCAAACCGATAGCGAGAACGCCAATAAACCGACGCGGAATACCGGTTCTTTGACAGCGAGTCTGAGTCGAACGCTGAATGTGTGTCTGTTCCTTCTCTGTGCGAAGGCACCTTAGCCTTGCCGAGGCATCGAAACAAAGGGAGGTGATCCTGGACAGAGAGAGCTACTCCTCACCGTTGACGTGGGTTCCCTGAATAATGGGAATCGCGATTTTGCAGAGTGCTGTAAAGACCAAGAATCCAATCGCGAATATCGCAGCACCAATTCGTACCTCGCTCAACGTTGGTGTGTATTCGTAGATCTCGCCGAGGGTATCCGGTGTCATGCCAGGAATCACCAAGGCCATGCCCTTCTCGATATAGACCCCGACGTAGATGAGGAGGCAGCCAAGGTTGAGAGTGACAAAATTTCGTCGGGTTGCCGGCACGAGGAAGAGAAGAAATGCAATCACGCTGCAAACGAGAGCGGCCCACGCGTAGGGGACAAGTGCATCGTGTCCGTGAATCCCGGAGTAAAGATATTGGGTGTGGACCAAATGATGAGTTGACGAGTAATACTCTTTGAAGATCTCGGCGCCGAAAAGGAAGAGGTTCAGGAACATTGCATAGGCCATGAGTTCGGCGATCTTCTGGATGGCTTCATCTTTGATGTGGATGGTCGAGACTCGCCGGAGGATCTGAAACAGGATCAAAAGAATCGCGGGTCCAGAGCAAAAAGCCGAGGCAAGGAAGCGAGGTGCAAGGATCGAGGCGTTCCAGAAGGGACGTGCCGCCATGCCGTTGTAAACAAACGCCGTCACCGTGTGAATCGCGATGGCGGCCGGAATCGAGAACAGGAGGAGGGGCACAACGAATTGTCGGTTGTAGGGACGTCCATGAAATCCTGTATAGAGAAAATGGGCGACGATGACAATATTGAGTACCAGGTACAGATTGAGAACCAATACGTCCCATCCAAGCAAAGAACTTGGAACGTTGAGGCTGCCAACAAATGGCAGCAAATGCCAGACACGTTCAGGTCGTCCGATATCTACTGTCACGAAGAGCATGCACATGATGATCGCGCTTACTGCAAGCAACTCTCCGAAAATGGCGATTTCCTTGATCGGTTTCCAGTTGTAGACGTACGCAGGAATGACGAGCAGTACAGCGGCTGCTGCGACTCCGACAAGAAACGTGAAGTTGCCGATGTAAAACGCCCACGAGACTTGATCACGCATGTTTGTGGTGATCAGACCGTCGCGAATCTGATCGATGTAGGCAGTGGCTCCCCACAGAACCAGTAGAGAGAGAAATCCCATCCATGCGAAGTAGATCTTGCCTCCGCGGAAGGCGAGGCGGGTGGAGCCCGAAACGAATTGAAGCACTTCACGCATGGTTGTCACGTTGCATAGAAGTAGTAGAATTTCGGTTGGGTGTTGAGTTCCTCTTTGAGGACAAAGACTCTTTTTTCGCGCATCAGGTAGCGGATCTCCGATTCCTCGTCGAGCAGGTTGCCAAACTTGCGCGCTCCGACAGGGCAGATCTCCACGCACGACGGATACCGGCCTTTGCGGGTGCGGTGGATGCAGAATGTGCACTTCTCAACGACGCCCTCCATTCGCAGGCGGTTGCCGAGGACGTGCATGTCGGGATTCAGCTCATCGGCCGAGATCGAGGGTGTTGACCAGTTGAAGTGCCGCGCACCGTAGGGGCAGGCCGACATGCAGCATCTGCAACCGATGCACCAGTCGTAATCGATGACGACGATGCCATCGGGTTCCTGCCATGTAGCTTTAACGGGACACGCTCGTGTGCACGGGGGATTGCGGCACTGTTGGCAGGCCACGGGAAGATAGAAGGCTTCCTCCTCCGGAACCGTTTCAGGGTCATAGTATGGCTGTGATTCAGTGAGATGGACACCGCTCTCCTTTTCCATGCGAAGTACGCGAATCCAGTGAATCTGTGGGTCTCGCGATTGGTTGTTTTCATGCACGCAGGCGTAGACGCAACGCCTACAACCGACGCAACGAGCGATATCGAGCCCATATCCGAAGACGACGTCAGGTGCGGCAGGTGTGGCGGAAACATGTGTCTCTCGGCCGAACCTGGACTCGTAGTCGCGTTCGAGATCGCGCAGCAGAGCGTCGAGCTTGTCTGGAGGGAGTTCAGCGAGTCGGCGCTGAATGAACCTATCAAGGAATCCGGTTGAAGTGCCAGCTACTGTCGCCGCGATAGCTGCCATTGCAGTGGCCCCGGCCCCATAGACAAACCGTCGTCGGTCGACTGTCGGTTTGGGACGGTGAGAACCCTCGTCGTGCGTACGATCGCTGCTCACGGAGAAGCCTCCGCTTCTTGTTTCAAAAACTGAGGGCGCACTGGTGGCGGAAGTGGTTCGATCGGCGCGAACCTCGGTGCGTGAGGGTCGTGGCAGTGTGCGCAGAGTAGGTAGCTTTTCTGCCCGTTCCAGTATCCGCGCCTCTGGCCATGGATGCCCTGTCGCCAGTCGCGGTAGATCGTTCCATGGCACTGTCCACACAGGCGATATGACTCATCGAAGCCGATCAGC
>JAAESQ010000097.1 GCA_024229275.1 bacterium
CACTCACCGTCTCTGCCACGCCCACTGAGGTGCGCATCCTCGACGGTGCACAGGTCATTGCCACCCATCCGCGCAGCTATGACAAAGCCCAACAGATCGAAGATCCCAGCCATATCGAGGCACTGACCGTGATCAAGCGTCAGGCCCGGCGCCACCGGGGGCAGGATCGTCTGATCCAGGCGGCGCCCAACAGTCGTGAGCTGCTGAGCCAGGCCGCCGTGCGGGGAGACAACCTCGGCTCCATCACTGCCGCATTATTGCGCCTGCTCGATGATTACGGCAGTCAGGAGCTGGAAGCGGCCATCGCCGAGAGCTTGAGGCGTGAAGTCCCCCATCCCAACGGGGTGCGCCTGACACTGCAACGGCGCCGTGAAGAACGGGACCAGCCGCCACCGATTGGCATACGCATCGACGACCAGCGGACACAAAAGCTGGTGGTACGTACACATGATCTGCAGAGCTATGACCAACTGCAAACCCCACAGGATAAAGATCCGGAAGAAGAGGAGGAAGGTGACGATGACGACACGCAAAAGTGAAGACTCGCTGATGGCACGCGCCAAGGCGTTGAAACTCTATGGCTTGCTCGCACACTGGGATGAGATCGGCGAAACTGACTGGGTCGAGCCACTCATCCAGTGGGAGGAACAGGAACGCGCTCGTCGGGGGCTGGAACGGCGCTTGGACAGTGCACGGCTGGGTCGCTTCAAGCCACTGGCCGACTTCGACTGGTCCTGGCCCGGACAGTGTGATCGTGAAGCGGTCAATGATCTGATGCAGCTCAACTTCCTCGACCAGGCGACTAACGTCATCCTGGTTGGCCCCAACGGGGTGGGAAAATCCACCATCGCCCGCAATATCGCTCATCAGGCTGTCTTACAAGGCCACAACGTGCTTTTTACCGGCGCCAGCCAAATGCTCAACGAGCTGGCGGCCCAGGATGGCGACAGCGCACTCAAACGTCGCCTGGCCCAGTATGCACGGCCTCATTTGTTGGCCATCGATGAGGTGGGCTATCTTTCTTACTCCAACCGTCATGCCGACTTGCTGTTCGAGATCGTCTCCCGGCGCTATGAAGAACGATCTACCCTGATAACAACCGCCCTTTCCAGGAGTGGACTGAGGTCTTTCCCAACGCCGCCTGCGTTGTCTCTCTGGTGGA
>JAAESQ010000098.1 GCA_024229275.1 bacterium
ACAGCAGCGAGTGTGGGACCTCGTATCGCAACTCAGCGAAACTGAAGAACGCCGTCACCTCGCCAAGTATCTTGAGGAGTGGCAGCGTCTCGGAGATCTGATCGCGGCGTACCGGGAGTAGTGGCTTCGCAGAAATGATGAATGATGAATGCGGAATGATGAAAAAGGGGCCCTTCTAGCTTTGTCGCCACTGAGGGAAAGTCAGACGGAAACGCAACTCATTGGCTCTGACGCTTGAAGTGCAAATGTCACGAAGAACGCAGAAGGACAAGAGTTCGGGTGCAGGATTGACCTGCTGTCGCATGTGCAGGTGAGCTTCGAGTCCAGGGCTGAGCAGTTCGTAGAATCAGGAACAGGTCATTCGAAGCCACTGTCGGTCTTACTCAGCGGGCACTATTTCATCATTCATCATTCCGCATTCATCATTGAGTTCCTGCCGTTCGTCCCGCTACCCCGCGCCCTGCTATCATTCGTCCGCTCGGCCGCTTCCGGGAGGGCGCATCGATGATTGAATCTATCGACTACAAAGAGATCGGACTCCGGGCTGGACTTGAGGTCCACCAGCAGCTCGCCACAGAACGTAAGTTGTTCTGCCACTGCCCGGCCGGCCTCTACACGTCTACCCACGACGGCTCTGTTCTTCGCCATATGAGACCGACTCTGTCGGAACTCGGTGAGTACGACGGAACGGCCCTGATGGAGTTCAAGACAAAGAAGAACATCGTTTACCTCCTCCACAAATCAAACGTGTGCACCTACGAGATGGACGACACGCCTCCCTTTCTCGTCAACCAGGAGGCTATCGACGTTGCCATCGAGCAGTGCTTGATGCTGGGTTGTGACATCGTGGACGAAGTCCACATTGCCCGCAAGCAATACCTCGACGGCTCGATCCCAACAGGCTTCCAGCGAACAGCGATTGTAGGAGTTGAAGGCAGCATTCCCTTCAGAGATCGCAGCATTTCCATCACCCAGATCAGCGTTGAGGAGGACAGCTGCCGCGAAGTTTCGGACAAAGGCCACCTCATCGTGTGGCGTACAGATCGCCTCGGCATGCCACTCATCGAAACTGTGACCGGGCCAGATCTGAGAACACCCGAAGAAGTTGAAGAGGCGATCCTTTTGATTGGGCGTGTATGCCGATCGACCGGCCACGTCCGAGTCGGAATGGGCGCCAGCCGTCAAGACGTCAACGTCTCTGTCGCCGGTGGACGCAGAGTCGAGATCAAAGGAGTTCCGAAAGCGGGCTGGGCGCCGGCACTCGTCCACGGTGAAGCCGTTCGCCAGGTGAATCTTCTCAAGCTGCGCGACGAACTTCACACACGTGGACTCAAGAACCCCGAGGACACTGTTGTTGAGGACCACGACGTCACCGAATTCGTCGCGGACTCTCAGCTGGAGTATTTCAATACTTCAGCTTGGGATCGCGCAATGCAGGCCGAAGACCGTCAACCCGATTTCGAGCTTGGGGGCGGTCCGTTCTGCGTTCGCGTAGTCGTCCTGCGCGGTCTCGCTCGAACGCTGAGTTGGCCGACGCAGCCCGACCTCACCTTCGCGCACGAGCTCATGGGTCGCGTTCGTGTCATTGCATGTCTCGATCAGCAACCGACTTTCATTCACAGCGAGAAGTGGCCCGACTACGAGGGCTCACTGCAGGAGATCAAGGCACTCAAAACCAAGCTGCGTTGCGGACCTGAAGACGCACTCATCGCTCTTTGGGGCGCGACCGACGACACACTGACAGCGGTACAAGAGATCCGTCTACGCTACATCGATGCTCTCGATGGTGTACCGAACGAGACTCGCCAACCGATGGAGGACGGCAGCACAGACTTCGAACGCATTCTCCCTGGTCCCGACCGAATGTATCCCGACACCGACAGTCCACCACAGGCGATTGCTCGGGATCGCGTCGAACGTCTGCAAGCCACTCTGCCGGCACCGCCATGGCAACGTGAAGCGACCTACAGTGCAGTCGGAATACCGCGCCAAACCACCCATTACCTCATTCGCCGAGGCGGTGCACGTCTTGTCGACTTGGTTGCTGATCGCCAAAATGCCGACCTTCGGTGGACCTGCTTCTTCTTTGGTGAACGCATCAAGGCGCTGCTTCGAGCCGGGGCTGCGGTCAACCAGATTTCGGATAGCAGTTGGCTTGCCCTCTTCGACCACTTCGAGACACGTCCTGCACTGCGAGAGGCGTGGGCGAAAATCGTGACCCAACTCGCAGAAACGAACGACAGCGATGTCGATGAAGTCTTCCAACAACTTGGCCTTGACCGAGAGATCAGCGATCTCGCCGAGAGAATTCACGCAGCGGTTCAAACTCACCACCTGCAGCACGCGAATGACAGCAACGGACAGCTCCACCGATTTTTGATGGGGCGATTGATGTCCGATCTTCGCGGCCTCGTTCCCTCAGCGGAGGTTGCCGCGGCACTGTCGACTGAGCTGGAGGTGAGGTCATGAGTGAGAAGAAAGATGCTCTGAAGGGCTATCGCGGTCTCGCTCGCTCCAAGCTTGAACAGTGGGGCATGCGTGTTTGGGGCGACGTTCGAGTCGTGAACTCGGCGGGCAGCACATTTGAAGGCGTCATCCTCCCGCGCAGCGAAACCTTCGACGACCTCCATATCGTGCTGAAACTCAAGACTGGCTACAACGTCGGGATCCATGTCGATCGTGTTGAGTCGATCGAGGAACTCGGTTTCAAAGAAGCGATCTACAAGATTCCTGAGAAAGAGTTCCCTGTGACCCCGGATCTGCCCCAGGTGACCCTTCTCGGCACAGGCGGCACCATCGCCTCGCGCCTCGACTATCGCACCGGAGCGGTGATCCCGGCGTTCACGCCCGGCGAACTCTACGGCGCGGTACCGGAACTCGCTGACCTCTGCAACCTGACGACCAAGAAGATCTTCGGTGTGTTTTCCGAGAATATGGGCTGGGAAGAGTATGTCACTCTCGCCAAGGCAATCGGAGAAGAGATCGAAGCGGGAGCGGACGGCATCGTGATCGGTCACGGCACAGACACCATGGGACACACAGCTTCGGCTCTGTCGTTCATGGTGCAATCAAGCCCGGTTCCAATCGTCATCGTCGGCTCGCAGCGCTCGTCGGACAGACCATCATCGGACGCGGCTCTCAACCTGATTCATGCGGTCAATACTGCCGCACGAGGTGACATTGCAGAGGTCCAGATCTGCATGTTCGGCCCGACATCAGACCGCTACGGACTTCTCCATCGCGGCACTCGCTGCCGCAAGATGCACAGTTCCTATCGTTCGACCTTCCGAACCATCGGCGACATCCCGCTCAGCATCGTCCGTCGCGACGGATTCACCACGATCAATCCCGACTATCTCCCGCGCGACCCTTCGCGTAAGGTCATCATTGATCCGGTCTACGACGATCGAGTGACCATCCTCTATTACTACCCTGGGATGAAGCCTGATCTCGTCGATGCCCTGGTTGAAAAGGGCTACAAAGGCATCGTGATTGCGGGAACCGGACTCGGCCATGTCAACAAGCCGATATATCCCGCCCTGAAACGAGCAATTGAAAAGGGCGTCCATGTAGTCATGACTGTTCAGACACTGTGGGGCTACGCACAGATGTATGTGTACGATACCGGCCGAGACCTGCTCGACATCGGCGTCGTGCCTCTCGACAACATGCTGCCGGAAACTGCACTCATGAAGCTGGGTTGGGTCCTCGGCCACACCGACGACCACAGCGAGGTGCTTGCGATGATGCAACACCCTGTCAGTCACGAAATCATCGCTCGTGAACCACACAACGGATATCTCATTTTGCAGGGCGGGCTTCCCGAGGTCGAAGAGTTCATCACCGATCACTGGAAATAGCTCTAACAACGAAAAAGGGAGAATCACATGGCGAAACGTACTGTCATCGCAACCGAAACCGCACCCAAAGCGGTGGGCCCCTACTCACAGGCCATCAAGACCGACAACTTGGTCTTCACAGCCGGCCAGATTCCTCTCGACCCGGCAACCATGAACCTCGTAGGTTCAACCGTCGCGGAGCAGACTCACCAGGCTCTCAAGAATGTGAAGGCTGTGCTGGAAGCTGCCGGTACAAGCATGGAGAATGCAGTCAAACTGACCGTCTTCATGGTCGATCTCGGAGAGTTTCAGAACATGAACGCCGTCTACGCAGAGTATTTCCCGGAGGCGCCCCCGGCCCGCAGCGCATTCCAGGTCACCGCCCTGCCCCTCGGAGCTCTCGTCGAGATCGAGTGTGTTGCGGTGGTGCCATAAGGCGCTAGCGTGCCTTATGGCTGTGCGGGTCTACGGGACGAACGGCAGGAACTCAATGATGAATGCGGAATGATGAATGATGAAATAGTGCCCGCAGAGTTAGACCGACAGTGGCTTCGAATAACCTGTTTCTGATTCTACGAACTTCAAAGCTCACCTGCACATGCGACAGCAGGTCAATGTTGCACCCGAACTCTTGTCCTTCTGCGTTCTTCGTGATTTTTGCACTTCAAGCGTCAAAGCCAATGAGTTGCGTTTCCGTCTCACTTTCCCTCAGAGGCGACAAAGCTTGATGGGCCCCTTTTTCATCATTCCGCTTTCATCATTCATCATTCCTGCATGCCGCAGGCTCTACTCTCCGATCACTCTCTCACTGATCTCCCAGAGCCGTTCTGCGGCGATTTCGTCCTGCGCCGTTGTCGAAGGCGTTGCTTGGCGGCACTTGTGGAAGTAACCACCCGAGACCTGTCCTCCCTCTTCCGAGGAAGCAAGATAGACAAGAGTCTCGGCCCCTTGTTCTGGCGTCAACAGGCTGCGACGCGCCAACTTGAAGAACAGTCGAATAATCGGTGGCCCTTTGCGAGCGAAGCCTGTCGCCACAACACCTGGATGCAAACAGTTCGCAACCACCCCGTCTCCGGCCATACGCCTCGCCAACTCTTTGCTAAACAGAATGTTGGCAAGCTTGGAATCACAATACGCCCGCCATCCCGACGAATAACTGCCTTCGGACATCGCGTTCAGATTGAGTTTGGCCTTGTGGTGGGCATCGGATGCGACTGTAACGATTCGGGATTCAGGCGTCGAACGCAACATCTCGCCGAGTTCGCGTGTCAATAGGAACGGGGCGAAGTGATTGACCGCCCAAACCTTCTCGATACCGTCTTCGGTGAGCTGCTTCCCGCTGAGGGTCACGCCTGCATTGTTGAGGAGGACGTCGAGGCGATCGCGCTTCGACGTAATATCAGCAGCCAATTGTTTGACTTGACGCAACGAAGTGAAGTCTGCGATGAGCAAATCGATATCAGCGTCCGGCGCCGACGACAGAATGCTCTGGCGAGAAGCCTGCCCCCGTGCTGGATCGCGTGCAACCAAGACTATATCTGCTCCCATTCGGGCGAGTGCTCGAGCGGCTTCTTTGCCAATCCCCGAACTCGCGCCGGTGATAAGGCAGACCTTGCCGTTCATTTCACGGGCTTCAACAGACATCGTTTCACCTCAGAAGGACTACGAGTCTCCTTCGGTTTCTTCCTCGTTCTTGATCTCACGCAGGATTTCGCCGTTATCCTCGACGATGCAGCGATACCACGATTCCGGTTGGGCGGGATGCTGGGCAGCGCCGTACTCATCCTTGACGTTACCGTCCATGTACTTGACCAGAAGGTCCTGGCCGAGGCGAGTCCACCTCGCGGTGACCGCTTCGCCCTGCTCGACCGAGTACTTGGTGACGTAGTCGCGAGCGAGTTCAGGAGATTGTTCGTACAGTGCGACCGCAGCTGCCTCAACATCGTTCTGGCGAGCCAGGAATCCACCTTCGAGTTCCTGCTGAACGGTGAGAACTTCAACGATCATGTCGCTGTAGCGCGAGTAGGTGTAGTTCGAAACCCAGTTAAAGACCCAGAACGCGGAGTCCCATGAGAATTTCGTCATGCTCGCCACGCCCTCGCCAAAGCTGGGTGGAACCGAGCGCATTCCGGCGTACATCGGTGTGTAGACGGTCATGAAAGTGTCGTCCAAACCGAACCACAACACACCGCCGATGGCATCGGGCAGCCACGATCTTGCCTGGGCTACAAACGAAAATCCGGTCTGCTGTGTCGAGATTGCTCGCTCGTTGGCGTAACCTACTTCGTCGACTTCCCACGTCAACGGTCGCCATCGGTAGGGGCGCGCGTAAGGCCCCGCGCCGATGTCTTTGCTCATATCGAGCGGGGTACCTTCGAAGTGGTCCCGCATCAATGCCATAACATCCGCCGCTGAGAGTTTGGCGTCAGGTTTAATGAACAGTGGCAGAGGCTCCTGGTCGACACTACCCATAATTCGTTCGACTGGCAGATCGAGCGTTGGTGCAGCACGACGGAAAGCACTCCACACGCGCGCTTCACAAAAGCGAATCGCACCGAAGTCGAGCGGTGCGTAAGTGTCGGCGAAGCTGAAGTCTTCGTCTTCGCCATCGAACCACTCCTTGTCGCGAGCGAAGGTGATCACATCCGGCGCGTAGAGTGTTGTCTCGGAATCATCGAGTGGGAACTGACGGATGCGGGCCTGATTGGCGTGTGCGCAGATGAAACCCTCGGGCACCTTACGAGCCACCCACACTGCACCCTTCACATCCTTGCCTTTGCCAATCATCTCGAGTAGCCACACCTCTTCGGGATCAGAGATCGAGAACGATTCGCCACTCGAAGCATAGCCAAATTCAGCAACCAGGTCCGTCATGACCTGAATGGCCTCGCGTGCTGTAGTCGCTCGCTCAAGAGCGATGTACATCAAGCTGCCGTAATCGACGATGCCATTGGGCTCGCCTAGCTCGCTACGTCCACCATAAGTTGTCTCACCGATAGCCACTTGATGCTCGTTCATGTTCCCGACAACGGTGTAGGTCTTAGCTGGCTGAGGGATGCGACCCAAGAACTTGCCGGTATCCCACTCATACACATCGCGCATTGCACCCTGCGGGAACACCGCTCCGGGAGTGAAGTAGAGTTCGCCGTAGAGATCATGTGAGTCGGCAGCATAAGTAATAAACGTCGAGCCGTCGGTGGACGCGGTCGGTGTCACCAAAATATTGGTGCACGCAGGCAATGGCTGAACGCTTGCCAGAGTCACCGCGGCTACGAGAGCAAGTCTAAGAGCACTTCTGATCATGAAAAATCTCCCCGAAGTATGAAATCGCCGACTCAAGGTCGACGGACACCCTGTGGATGATAACCCGGATTGCCTCGGAGCATTGGAGTGGAAGGATTCGAATCCTCATCGTCATCGTATTCTCACGCGCCTTCCACCATACGATGACGATGAGGAGGACGATGGCCTTCGCGAGTGCCTTGTCCCAAGCTCTCTTTCGAGGCCAGCGACGTCCAACACCTGCGACTGTCCAATCCCTATCGCTATCGATTCCCGTGCGCCAGAGGTTCGATGGCGATTGCGATGGCGAACACGGCTGCTAAATCCAATGCTCTCCCCAGCAACAGACGATCTTGGAACGAGCAGGCGCCTCCAGCCTCATCGCCGTCGCATTCCTCACGCGCCTTCCACATACGATCACGATGAGTATGACGATGGCTGAGGATTCTACCGCCCGTCCACGACAGGATTCGACAGGGTACCTACGCCCTCCACCTCAACATCGACAACATCTCCTGGAATCAAGGGGCCGACACCGGCAGGCGTACCGGTGAGCACCAGATCGCCGGGTTCGAGTGTCATTACGGCGGTGATGTATGACAACAAGAATGCTGGAGGGAAGACCATTTGAGAGGTTCTGCCGGATTGGCGTTCAACGCCATTGACCCGGCACGTGACTCCAAGGTCTGCAATATCGGTGAGTTCATGACCAGTCACGACCCATGGCCCTACTGGGCAGAAGGTGTCAAACCCTTTGCCTCGTGTCCATTGCTTGTCGGACCGCTGCAGATCTCTGGCGGTCACATCGTTGGCACAGGTGACGCCAAACACTGCACTCCAGGCATCGTCCTCACTGAGATTTCGGCACCGCCGGCCGATGACCAGCGCCAACTCACTCTCATGCTCGACATTGTCAGAAAGCGACGGTAATACGATTGGCTCTCGCGGGCCAACGACACTACTCGGCGGTTTGAGAAAGAGCAGGGGCTGTTCTGGGACTTCGTTCTTAAGTTCAGCAGCGTGGGCAGCATAGTTGCGACCCACACAGATCACTTTGCTCGGCACTGTCGGCGCCAGCAATCGAGTGTCGCCGATGGAACCGACCACCTCACCCGGACGGATGTCGCCTCCGAAAGGCGAGCCGTCGAGCTTTCGTACAGTCTCGCCATCGAGAATGCCCCACATCGTACGATCCTCATGGGCTAGTCGAACAATCCTCTCCATACTCACCTCCCATAGACTGTGAAGTCTCGCACAGATCAGCGACTGATAGTCTAGTAGAGACCCTATTTCTCAGAGGAATCAGTGCGCGTTTCGAATAGATGGCTCAATCGCTCTCTCGATCCCTATGCGATGAGGGTACGCCGAACAGAAGGTGGAGTCGCCGACCAACTCAGCGAGACCGACACAAAACCTACTGAAACCTGGGGCCGGCGCCAGCAGTTCGTCATGAAGCACATCGTTCTCGGGGGAAGGCTGCCACACTGGTTCAGCTTCGACCGAGGCCCCTACGAGTTGCCAGGCTGCCGAGCCACTGTCGTTCAGGGCGGAATCTTCGAGGCGCATGGTCGTCAGACCACGTTCTGCCCCTCTTGGCGCTGCGTCACTGACCTGGGCTCAGACAGAATCGAGACAGTGCTCGCTGGAGGGCCATCAGGCCGACGGTTCTCACGGTACTATGCTACCGATGTCAAAGCCTGGCTCGAAGGGCGGTACAAGACCTTGACACTCACAGAGTGAGTTTGTGGGTTGACTCGGGGCCACCTCGGCTGTGATAGCGATCCCAAAGTGGCAACTACACCCAACCTCTGAGATTCTCACTCGCGATATCGGAGAGTGCACGGATGTGTTCGGGATGATCACCGAGGGCTGGAATGTACCGAAAACGGCTACCTCCCGCACTCTCGAACTGCTCCCGACCGGTGATTGCTATCTCTTCGAGGGTCTCCAGGCAATCCACCGCAAAACCGGGGCAGATCACATCCAGCCCTGATCGCCTTTCCCTGCCGAACTCTTCTAGAGTCAGATCAGTTGCGGGTTCAAGCCACGGTTCACGTCCAAAGCGTGATTGAAATGTCACCTGCCATGCGGAATCAATGAGATTGAGCTTCTGCGCCAACAGCTGGGCCGTGTGCTGACATTGTGATGGATACGGGTCACCAGCATCGACGTATCGCTGCGGGAGACCATGGAACGACATCATGAGTTTCCCTGGGAACGGTTCCTCGGCCCAGCACGCTTCGAGACACTTAGACAGAGCTTCGATATAAGCCGGGTGATCACCATAGGAGTTGACCGTACGCAATTCGGGCACAAAACGGTATCGCTGTAACTCATGAAAAACAGCGTCGAAGGTCGATGCAGTCGTCGTCGCGGAGTACTGTGGATACAAAGGCAGCAGCAATACACGGTTGCATCCGGTGGCGACCAATCGTTTCAGCCCTCCTGCAAGACTCGGTGATCCATAGCGCATTCCGACTTCGACGGGGATCGATTCTTGGTTTGATCCTTTCAGTTCGAGGACAAGCGCGCGTCCAATGCGTTCAGTCGTAACCATCAACGGCGAACCCTCTGAAGTCCAGATCTTCTGGTATAGCGCTGCCGACCGCCTCGGACGAAACGGGAGGATCGCCAAGTTGAGTACCGTCCACCACAACAGACGTGGGGCCTCGACGATCCGCGGATCGCGGAGGAACTCGCGGAGGTATTTCCGCACGGCTCCAGGGTTCGGTGCGCTCGGCGTACCAAGGTTGGCGACAAGTACGCCAACGTCAAGCTTAGGAGCCCGACCTGCGTGTTCGTTGCCGTCCATCATTGTTGAATGCAGCTTACCTCAGTGACCGCCAATGGCCTACTGGCCAACCGGCTCGTCCACGAAGTCCTCGGCGTCAAAACCCTGATCAGCCGGATACTTCGCCATCTGCTCTTTAACCAGGTTTTGGTGTTCGATCTCTTCTTCGCGAAGCTCGGAGAAGAGTTCTTTCACACCCTTATCTTTGATCTGCGACAGTGCTTTGTCGAAGAACTCATAGGCTTTGATCTCGGCTTCTAACGCTACTCTGAGAGCTGCTTGAATCGACATGAACGCCCGAGCCTTTGCGTACTCCGGCGCTTCGACATCCCACAGCATGGACCCGTCAACCTGACTCGGCTCATCTCCAAACAGTTCCGAACGACGCTTGCGGAGTTCCTCACCGTGCTTCGCTTCGTTCGCAGCCATGAACCTGAAGAAATCGGGGCTCTCGACAGTGTGGTGCGCCTCGAGTTGAGCGACAAACTCTCTGTACCGTTCCTCGGCCTCGTCCTCAACGAGAATGGCCAGATCAATCGCATCCTTGAGCGACAACTCCGAAAATTCAATATCTTGGGTCATGAGTTCTCCTTCACCAACCGGTATGTGGATCGAAGGCGAATTTGCCTTTCACACGATTCGGTGTCAAGGAGAGAAAACCCCGCGCAGGTATGCCGAATTCCGCCTCAATTCGAGTCCCACCGAAATCTCTGCCAAACCAGTCCGATGACGAAACCCACCAACATGAAGAGAGCAACCGCACCGGTGTGCCACATGACAACATGGCGCATATCCGAAGCAGGACATAAAAGGTGATTGACTGCGTCTGCAGCTATTGCAGCTCCAGC
>JAAESQ010000099.1 GCA_024229275.1 bacterium
CTGAAGGCACCGCCAAAGGCCCCCTCTCTCCCGAGCAAACGCTCGTGCGGTATCGGATCGGCGACCTACGCCTCTCACCCGACGGCCGTTCTATCGCGCTTTCTGTTACGGAACCAGTGGAAGGAACAAAGTCAAACAGCGATGTGTGGCTCATAGATGTCGAAAGTCGTGATGTTCGTCGCATGACGACTTCGAAGAAGAGCGACAACCACGCACGTTGGTCTCCGGACGGGAAGACTCTTGCGTTTCTTTCTAGCCGGGCTGAAAAACGCCAGATCTATCTGCTGTCGATGGCTGGTGGCGAAGGGCAACCACTGACCGAGAGTGAGACGGGTATCAGATCGTTCGCCTGGTCACCGGATGGCGCTTCGATCGCCTTTCTTGCCGCTACTGCAAAGACAGAGGAAGAGAAGGAAAAGGAAAAGAAGAAGGACGATGCTCAGGTCGCTGACACGATGGACCAGGAGCCTCAGCTTTGGCTGATTGACGTGGAATCTCAGGAGGTCCGACAGCTCACAGAACCACCGTGGCGGATCTCAGAGTACCTGTGGTCACCCGATGGTGAGCGCCTTGTGCTCAGCGCTACCGATCGCCCACAACCGGAGCTGGAGACCAACAAGGTCTTTGCACTTCGTGTCGCTGACGGCGAGATGACCGAGATCGCCAGCCCAGCCCACCCGTTTGGCCGGATGCGGATTTCCCCCGCAGGCGACTCACTCGCGTTCCTGGGTGCGAAGGGAGACGGCCCCTCAGCCCGCGACCTCTTCGTTCTTTCCATGGATGACCTTGCGACACGCAACCTCACAGGGGAAGCCATAGACCGCGTCGTCAACTCTTTCAGCTGGCAACAGGACGGAACGATCCTTGCTCAAGTGGCTGATGGTTTCTCGACCGTCTTCTATCACATCACGAACACCGGCGATGTCACCGCCTTGCCCGGCATCAAAGTCCAACCCTCGGGTTCTTTCGCAGCAGGTGCAGACGTCCTGGCCTTCGTCGGCGAGACAGCAACTCAAGCGCCTGAAGTGTGGATTCGACAAGGAAAAGAGAAAGCGGAACCGGTGACGACTTTCCACAAGGAGTGGAACGATATTGGACTGGTCTCGCCGGAGATCATTCGCTATCCGAGCTTTGACGGGACAATCATCGAGGCCGCGCTCCTGAAACCCGACAACGCCCAAGGCCGTCTCCCTCTTGTTGTGTTGGTGCACGGGGGACCGACCGGCCGATTCTCCGACAGATGGGATCGCTGGGGCCAGCTGCTCGTCGCTCGCGGCTTTGCCGTTTTGTCCCCCAACATCCGCGGCTCACTCGGATACGGTGAGGAGTTCATGCGGTCCAATCGTAAAGATTGGGGCGGCGCCGATTTCAAAGACGTCATGGCTGGCGTCGATCACCTCATAGAGGCGGGAATTGCAGACCCTGATCGCCTTGCAATCGGTGGCTGGTCCTATGGCGGTTACATGGCCGCATGGGCAGTGACCCAGACAGATCGCTTCAATGCGTCGATCTCCGGTGCACCGATGACCGACTTGGCGTTCGAGTACGGCGCCGAAACAGCTTCGATCAACCCCTATGACACCTGGTTCATGGGCACTCCCTACGAAAACCTCGACTTGTTCACCGAACGCTCACCAGTGACCCATGTAAAGAACGCCACGACCCCGACCTTGATCCTATGCGGCGAGAACGACGACATTGACCCGGTCGAGCAATGCACACAGTTCTATCGAGGTCTGAAGCGATACGGGGTCGAAACCGAACTCGTCATCTATCCCAGAGAGGGCCACGGCATCCGGGAGGAGAAACACCAGATAGACCTCCTCAACAGGATGATCGATTGGTACGAGAAGTATCTCAGGTAAGTGTTTTGGCGGACTTCAAACAAGGAGGTCGGCCAGCATCACCAAACGGGCACAGTGGACGGTCTTACCCGTCGCGCGTTACCGGAACCAACCCGGGACACCGCCGTCCGCACCAGCAAGCCGATACACAGTCTTCAACTCTGACTGTGCCCTAGAAAAATGACGCTTTGCCGCGTCGAAACGTTGCTTGGCAATGCCGATTCGCTTCTTCGTCATGCTAGCTTCAATGGAGCCATTGATCCAGGCCCGAGGCGATCCGGTCACTCCGCAGCTTCTGCCCAGCGGAGCATCGTGATGCCGTGGCGCCTTGACGGCTTCGGCTAGAGTGCCCCCGATCTCGACTTCGGACTGCCAGAACGCGACCTCGTCCTTCATCATCCGCTCGCGGTCCTGCCAGTAGCGTCGCTTGGCCGGCAACGTATCGGACCCGGCTTTGCCTTCATTTTCCGCAGCAAGCGCATCCATCCCCGCCTGAAAGTACTTCTCACGAGTTGGCTTCAGCGAGGAGTAGGCGGATGTTAGGTCCGACAGCCACTTCTCGGAGATAGATCCCCGGCTCCGTTCCTCGATCTGGTCATACATGATGCTGCGCGATAGCTCGCGACAGCGATCCCGCTGATAGTTGTACTGCTTGCGATAACTCTCCACTTGCTTGAGCTGATTTCCCGGACGTGCATCGGCTGCAGTGCCCCGAGCCCCACGCGAGTTTCCCGGCGGTGACCACGCGAAATCTGCACCGCTCGCAGTGTTGATTTTTCCTTGGGAGGCATATTCATGAATATTGAGGTTGGTGATATTCAGCGTTTCCGTCGTTGCCATGTGTCCTTCATCGGCTACACCGGCTCGTTCCGCTTTCTCTCCAAACCCTCCGCCCAATGATGGCTTCGGCGTCGGAGCGGGAGCTGGATCTTCAGAGTGAACCGCGAGGGGAGACGCCAGCATCAAGAGTATGAACAACTTTGCTGCAAGGGCAGGTTTCCTCAGCATGCTCAACGACCTCCATCACGGCTCGGGCCCTCAGATCCAAGAGACCCAAACCCAAG
>JAAESQ010000100.1 GCA_024229275.1 bacterium
CCCCTGCCCCTGCCCCTGCCCCTGCCCCTGCCCCCGCCCCCGTATCTGTTTTCAAAGCCCCAGCGCCCTATTCGATGACGATGACGATGACGATGACGATGCCCGTCGAGAGTGCTCGCATCCATCGGTGTCATTCGACAGGTATGGTCTCTGGAACACGAGACACCTCTGGCCCTGAATCTGCCTCCGTCACTGCCACGGTCCCGGTCCCGGGATACTGAAAACAAAAAGCGGAGCGCACGATGAATCATGCGCTCCGCAATGGTTGAAGCCTTTGTATTTCTGAACGACGCTCTATTCGTCTTTCATCTCAGGTTCGGGCTCGTCTTTCCCGCGGCTGAACATCTTGTCGAGGATCGCATAGACAACTGGAACCACGAACAGAGTCATGATGGTCGAGGTTGTCATGCCGCCCGCCGTGGCCACGGCCATGGGAGCGCGCGCTTCGGCGCCTTCGCCGATCGCCATGGCAACCGGTAGCACTCCGAAGATCATCGACACTGCCGTCATCAGGATCGGTCGCAGTCGGATTGGGCACGCCTCGCGCAGCGCAGCCTCACGGTCCATGCCCTGTTTTTGGCGTTGAATCGTCAAGTCGACGAGAAGAATAGAGTTCTTGGTCACTAGGCCGAAGAGCAGGATGATGCCGATGACCGACATGATGTTGATCGTGTATCCGGTCACCAACAGCGCCAACAGAGCACCCACCATGGCCGGCGGCAGGGCGAACATGATCGTGAACGGATGAATCAAAGAGTTGAATTGACTGGCCAGCAGCATGTAAACGATGAGCACCGCGAGGCCAAGGGCGAAGAGGAGCGAGTTCATCGACTTTGCCATCTCTTCCGCTTGTCCAGCGGGTCGAGCCACGTAGCCGTCCGGAAGCTCCTCAGCGAGGATCGCATCAAGAGTCTCGAGTGCCTCGTTGAGTGGCACATTCTCCAAATTGGCGGTGAGGAGAAGGCTGCGTTGTCGGTTACTTCGGTTGATGTTGATGGGGCCGACACCGTGCGAGATTTCGACCACCGAATCGAGACGCACCATGTCACCGGTGGCGCTCCGCACTTGGAGAGCACCTATGTCGTCGGGTGTTCGCATTTGGCTTGGGAGTGTCTTCATGTGGACGTCATAGCGCTTGCCTCGACTCGTGAAAGAGCCGACTTCGCGGCCGGCGACGAGCGCGTAGACTGTTTCGAACAATGTTGCGGTATCGAGACCAAGATCGTGCGCCCGTTCGCGATTCACCTGAACGTAAAGCTGTGGCTGTTCGAGGTCGAGATTCGTATCGACATCGACAAACCCCGGTGTTGTGCGCAGTCGTTCTACCAGGGTTCGCCCAAGGCTGTCCAAGGTATCGAGCTCCGGTCCGGAGATCGAATAGGACACCGCCCATTCGGCACCCTCCGATGAAACGTTGTAGAAGGAAAATTCCACAACACGAGCATCGATGCCTTCAATCACAGCCAACTCTCGTCGCAAGCGCTGCACGATCTGTGATTGTGTTTCTTCGCGGTGAGGTGGTTTGACCATGCGACAGAAGAGGATCCCGGAGTTGACCTGTCCGCGTTCCTCCATGTCCACAGCGGCGAAAGCCGATAGGATTTCCGGTTGGGACATCACCGCTCGTTCAATCTGCTGCATCTTGAGGTCCATAGCTGGCAACGAGATTCCAACCGGTGCTTCCGCAGAGATCATGAACATAGACATGTCCTCACCCGGTGCAAACTCACCGCCTATGAACGGCACCACGGCTATGCTGATGGCGAAGATGAGGAACGCGACCACTAGGGTTGTCGTCTTGTGTTTGAGTGCGAGATCAAGGCCTCTCGAATAGCTTTGTTCGAGTCGCAAAAATCCAGTTTCGAGAATCTCATAGATGCGACCGTGTTTCGGTTTCACCGAAAGGAAACGCGCACACAGCATTGGCGTCAATGTGAGAGCGACAAAGAGAGAGATCAGAATCGCCGCGGCAACGGAGATACCGAACTCGAAGAGGAACTGACCGATCATCCCCTGCATGTAGGCAACTGGGATGAAGACTGCCGCGATTGCGAAGGTCGCTGCCATTGCGGCGAGAGCGATCTCTTTGGTGCCTTCCTGAGCAGCGGTGAACGGGTCCGACCCCTCCTCCTGATGGCGGAAGATATTTTCAAGGACGACGATCGCGTCGTCGATGACCACACCGACCGAGAGAGCCAGGGCCAGCGTTGTTAGGTTGTTGAGTGAGAAGCCGAACATCCGCATGAAGCCGAAGGTGGCGACGAGGGAGGTCGGTATCGCCAGCGAGACGATGATCGTTGAACGCCATGAGCGCAGGAAGACAAAGACCACAAGAATGGCCAATGCTGCACCGTAGACGATGTCGACCTGAACGTTGTTGATGGAGACTTCGACGTATTCAGCGCCGTCAAACGCAACGTCGTAGCTGATCCCCTCAGGAAAGTCCTTGGCAAGCTCGGCCATGCGTGCGCGTGCCGCCTTGTTGGTGTTCACCAGATTGGCGCCGGAGCGTGGTGCAATGCCGAGACCGAGTGCTGGACTAAGATTGAAGCGTCCGAGACCACGCTCGTCGGCAATGCCATCCTGAGCCAGTCCGACGTCGCGTAGCCTGATCGGTCGGCCATCCACTTGTGACACGATGAGCTCGTTGAACTCGTCGACTGTTTTGAATAGACCGAGATTGCGTACGGCCAGCTCGGAAGACTCACCAGAGATGAAGCCACCAGGGAGTTCAAGGTTCTCGCGTTGGAGGGCAAAGATCACATCGTTCACCGTCATGCCATGAGCAGCGAGACGATCACGGTCGATCCAGATGCGCACCATCGGCTCGCGGAATCCGGCGATGAGGACATTGCCAACTCCGGGAACTGACTGCAGACCGGGTTTGATGATCTGGTCGGCATAGTCGGACAATGCACGATTGTCGAGTCCGGACAGAGCCATCCACAGCATCGGTTGGCTCCCGATGTCGAGCTTCTGGATGATAGGCGGCTCGGCATCGAGTGGGAGTTGACCAACGGCGCCGGAGACCTTGTCGCGGACGTCCTGAGCCGCGATGTCGATGTCGCGCTCGAGAGTGAAAGTGACCGTGACTTGTGAGATCGATTGGCCGGAATAGGAGGTCAGCTGGTCGATGCCTTCAATGGTATTGACGGCGCTTTCAATGACGTCGGTAACGTCTGTTTCCATCACCTCAGGCGATGCGCCGGGAAGAGCTGTGATTACCGTGACGACCGGGATATCGAGCGACGGCAGGAGATTGACGGGCAGGGTCTGATAGCCCAGCACGCCAAAGACAACCAGCGCCACCATCATCATGAAGGTGAGAACCCAGCGTCGAATGGCGATGTCGTAGAGGTTCATGTGCGGCTCCCAGGACAGAGGTCGGAGCGTTGGTGAAGCGTCGCTGACCGCCACCAAAGAGACGAGCAGCAGCGCGGTGAAGATTGCTGAGCCAGGTGCAAACTAGCGTAGATCACTGGATAACCTTCGCTGGCAGGCCGCGGTTGAGACCCGAAGCAACGGATACCACTTCGAGATCCGTGTCGATGCCGGACAGGACTTCGATGAAACCGTCGACGCGACGTCCGATCGTCACGCGGTGGTCACGGATGACGTCGTCTTCGACCACAAAAACCACGGGCGTGTCTGAGGTGGCGATCGCGGAAGCCGGCAACCACAGAGACTGCTGTGAGTTGGGCGCCCGCAGGACTACGGTCGCGAACATTCCGGGTCGCAACGTGCTTCCATCAGCCGGCGCCGTACCTACGATCTCGAAGGAGCGACTTGCTCCCTGGACGACCGGTTCGACGCTGTAGAGCTTCGCGACTTTGAGTTCTCCGTTTTGGCCAACTGAGAATTCGAATTCTTCCAGTCCACTGAGTCGGGTGGCCCACGTTTCCGGAACACGCGCCGCGACCTTCAGTCGATCGCTAATCGCGAGGTCAATTAGACCAGTTCCAACATCGATCCACTGACCGGCGCTGACCATGCGTTTGGCGACGGAACCGGCGCTCAGCGAGCGCACCGCGCTGCGATCGAGATCTCGTTTGGCCAGATCGCGTGTCGCCTCGGCAGCCATGACCTGGGCCTCGGCCAAGTCACGACGGGCCAGGGTTTGGTCAAAGATCGCTTGTGCGATGGTCTTGTCAGTGAGGAGGTCCTTTTTGCGCTCAAGATCTTTTTCAGCGAGAACGAGGTTGGCCTTAGCAGCAGCGAGATTGGCTTCGGCTTGCTGTACCTGTAGGCGGTGAGTCTCGCGATCGATCTCGACGATCACGTCATCTTCCCCGATGCGGTCACCTACCTCGACGAGGACCCGGTCAATCCGCCCGCTGACTTCGTTAGAGATACGAACCGTTTCGTACGGTCGGACCTCTCCAACAAGTTCCAGCTTAGGTCGCTCTTCGCGTGGCTCGGCTGTGACGAGAGTGACTTCGCGCGGTTCGAGTGCCTGATCGACAATCTCTCGCGCAGCATCAGGACTCTCGCCTGGGGGATGGCAGGCTGTGAGACCCAGCAACAGAGTGGTGGCAAGGAAAACAGTGGAACTGGGTTGATTGAGTGCGAGCTTCATGACTAGTTGTCCTTTGAAGAGTTGAAATCGAGGTTCAGGTCCGGAAGGGGCTTCGAACCAACGGCACGACGCAATTCAATGGCGCCGAATTCCATGTTGGCTCGGGCGATGATAGCCGCCGTTTCGGCGTCGATACGTTGAGTCGTGGTGACCAACAGATCGGTCGCCGAGGCTTCACCGACACGATACGCACGATCCACCTGGCGGTACGCTTCAGCTGCGGCCTCTTGTCGTTCCTTGGCGGCTTCATGGGCGGCCTTGGCGGCGAGATAGCGAATATTCCCTGCATCCACCTGGTCAGAGATGCCTCGGCGGATTTCCTGCTCGAGGAGTTGTATCTCGCGCAGATCCTCCTTCGCCTTAGCGACCCTGGCAGCGGTGAGGCCACCGTCGTAGATTGGGACCTTCAGGGTCAGAGCGAATGACATCCAGTCTTGTGACGGGAATGCTGACAATTGTTGGAAGTACTGAGCATTAGCTTCGAGTTCGGGGAGCCATGCTCCTTTTTCTATTTTTATCATCATGCCTGCGGCCTCAAGCTGATGGCGCAGCGTGACCATCTCAAGTCGAGTGTCGAGAGCATCTTCAACAAGCTGATCCATTTCACCATCGGGCACCGGGATGCGGCCGGGCGCTTGGAGCTTGCCGACATCGGGGACGCTAGCCAGACGGGCGAGTGCACGTCGGGAACGGACTGCTTCTCCCTCGGTCAGTACAAGGCGCTGGATCTCCGCGGCGACTTCGGCACGCCATCGGGCAACGTCGGCAATCGTCGTTTCCCCGACCTCGAAGCGACGCTCGGCAGTGCGGAGTTGGCTTTTGATCTGTTCGAGAGCCGTTCGGCTGACTTCCAGGCGTTGCTCAGCCATCACTGCCTCATAGAACCTTGCCGAGACGTCAAGCACGAGATCGTAAGCGACGACCTCCCGATTCAGCTTGGCGATGTCGCGATACAGAAGAGCTACGTCACGAGCACGCCAGTCGCGCAAACCATAGAATAGTGTTTGCCGGAGGTCCGCACTCCAACTCCAATCGTTGCGTGGCCGGATCACGAACTCCTCACCGGGTGAGAGTTCGATCTTCTGTTCGTCCCCATACATCGTGTATCCGGCGTTGAGAGTGAGACGTGGCATAAGTGCAGACCGGGTGAGTCTGAGGTCCGCTCGCGCACGCCGCAGCTGAGATTCAGCGCGCTCGATGTTCTCGTGAGTTGCAAGAGCCGAGTTTACGAGTTCGACAAGCGTGGCGGCAGTCGCGTTTGCGCTCGGAACGACGAGCAGCGCAAGCAGCGCGCCGATTACAAGCAGGGTCCGTCCAGAGTTCGGTCGAGTGATCGTCATTCATCCTCCAAGCAGAGTGCGTCGCACAGCGTGTTTGTGAACGCCGCGACCGCGCGCTCTACATCTACGCTTCGGTCGAGGTAAAGTTGTGCTCCGAGGCCGTCGAAGGCGGCTACGATCATCACAGCCAGTCCCTCGGGGTCGTGATTGGGATTCAGCTCACCGGATGTCTGCCCGTCGATGAGGATCTGGGCAACAAGCGAGCGATAGAAGGCAAAGCCGGAAACACAGAAATCGCGAAACTGCTCTTCGAGGAGGTTGCCGCGCGAGGCAGCCCAGAAATCGAGCACGACTGCCTGGTTCTCGACCTGTCGCCGGGTGATCTCTGCACCTTTGCTGAAGAGACGCTGCAGTCTCTCTCGCGAAGTCCCGATCTCGGAAAGCTCGGGTTTTAACTCGCTGGCGATGTCCTCCTGAATGCGCTCAAAGACAGCAAAGAAGAGAGCCTCCTTTGAGGCGAAGTACTCGTAAACTGTTCCCTTGCCGACGTCAGCTTCAGTTGCGATGTCGGCAACGCGCGTGCGGGCGAATCCCTTGCGCACGAAGACAGCCATCGCGGCGTCGAGGAGAGTTGTCCTCTTTGTTTCCCGGTCTAGTGTATTCATGTATCCCCAGAGACCGACCGACCGGTCGGTCAATCGCGAAGATAGGCCGATTGCCGCGGTGTGTCAAGAGGAATGCAGGAAATCAGAAAGCTGAAAGCTGAAAGATGAAAAGGGAGACCGCGTGGTTGTGAAGGCGGTGGCCGGTATGGGTCGCGCGGGTCAACGGGTCAACGGGACGGACGGGAGAACGGCAGGGAAGCAAGACGGGAGGTTGGGTGAACGGCTATGCGGCAATCCTGCAGGACGCAGCCATATAGCGACTCAGCGTGAAGCCATGCATCTGTCGAACCCTGTTATCCCGAATTCATCACTGCAATTCGCAGGGCGAATTGCACTAGTCGGCATCGAGGTAGGCCTCGGCGTCATCCAAGTTGTCGAAGTAGTCATGATCGTAAGTCGCGTTCAGGTTGGACAGCCGGCGCAGCTGCAAGGGTCCTAGGACACTGCCTCCGCCGATGCGTGCAGCCCTGCGGCAGCCAGCCTTGCTCGCCATCACGATCATGTCCGAAATGACGTCCTGCACTTCCTCGTTTCCGGGCGTGAAATCTTTGAAATAGGTCAGGACGGTGTAGCCACTGCCCACCTCGGCGATTCCGGCACGGTAGTCCTCGTAGAGTTGGCGGACCTGTTCGAGGTTGAAGTAGCCCTCAAAGCGGATGTAGATTCGCTTTTTCTCTCGATCAACCACGACAGTCTGTTCGGATTTGAGTGGCGCTTCGTTCACCCTCGGCCCCCTTCTGACAGTGATGTGTTAGGGCGCGTTTCCATTCAGGCGCCGCACTGTTGGTCATTACATCAATTTAACCACAACCGGCCCGCAATCTGCACGTCAATCTGGATTTCTGTAGGCGAATACCCGGACTGCCCGAACTGGAAAGAGTAGAGTCAAACACAGCCGAGGAAATAGACTGTGGCATTGCTGTCGCGGATCCGGCAGCTCCGTTCACCAAGCCAATAGGGTCGATGATCCGCGCTGATCAGGTACCCTCTTTTGGAGGAGTCATCTTATGAGCCGTTGTCCTGTGTTGAGCCGCACTGTTGTGCTCCTGGCGCTGCTGGCGTGTGGATCACTGGGTGTATCCGTCGAAAGGCCCAGCATCGAGGACTCCGTTGATGCCATGGCTTTCGTTCGAGTACACCGGACGTTCATGGGTCGCCCTCTCGTCACAGGTGGTGCAGGTGTTTTTGTGCACCCTGAAGGTTTCATACTGACTGATCTCCAGGTCGTTGATGATGAGGTCTTGGTGCCCCTTTGGGCGGATGCACCGGAGATTCACGCTCCGGTGGTGGATCTTGAGGTTGTCATCCGCGATGCCGCCGGAAGAGCGAGATCGTACGATGCCGACATCGTCCGTGTGGATAGGAAGCGGCGACTTGCTTTGCTGAAGGCGGATTATAGAGTCTCTGATTTCGTTGGTTTTACGGATGAGATGCGTCGGTCCTTAGCGGGTGAGGTTTACGTTGCTGGATTCATGTTTGCAGGCGTAAATAGGACCGGAGGGATCGTCTCAGAGGGTGGGCCAGAGCAGAGTCTGGTTGAATTCTCTGACGGATTTTTCGAATCTCGCTTGAAGGACGGGGAGTCTGATAGTGGTGTTGTTCTTGATGAGGGCCACTGCGGTGGGATGATCGTGGATGCGTCAGGGCTCTTCCTCGGCATTGCGGTGTGTGAGGTTCAAGGAGAGGAACGAATTGGGGCTGGCATTTCTCTGCGGAAGGCGCGTGAGTTCTACTACCAGAGCATGTTTGTTGCCGATTTCGATCCGGGAGTAGTGCTCAAACCACCCCAACCAATTGCAGTTAGCGTCACACCCCGCGGAGATTTGCCGAAAACTCAGTCTTGGCAAGCGCGATTGGATCTTCTCGCCAGCGAGGAGGAACTCGTAACGCTACCCCTGGTGCGGGAGGATGATGTGTGGTCGGGCAGCGTCGAGATCTCCAATCTCGCACTGCCGCCAACTGTGATCGAGCGGTTTACGGCTCGAATTGAAGTCTTTGACCAAACGGGTCTGACGCGTTTCAGCCGCCTGGTTGGCCTCGACGTTGTTCCGGGAGCTTTGGATGGCCTCCAGCCGAAGCGTGGGATCTTGATTGAAGAGTCAGAAACCCTGGAAGCTGAGGAGGAGGCGACGTCGACTGCCAAACCAACGCTCAGTGATGTCGCCCGGCGCACGTCCATCGCATCCGGAGACGATGCCAGGGTGATTGACAGCAGTAACTTCAGAGGCGCCGAGGTCAGAATCATCGAGCCGGAGCCGCCGGACGAAAATCGATATCTCGCGCTAGATAATGTGCAGCGACGGGAGACTGCCCGAAAGTATGATTTCGTGCTGGCTGAGATAGCTGCTGCGAAAGAGACACTCACCCAGCTCGAAAAACAAAAAGACGATCTGGCAGTTGATGTGTATGACGAGCTTCGACAACAGCTGCTCAGCAAACTAAAAAGCCGGAACCAAACAGCGCAGAGGCGGCACAAAGAACTCATTAGATTTCGACTCTGTCTGTGTGACTCGTTAACCTGGCACTACTGCTATGACGCGCCGTGTACGGAGCCGAGTGTGCCTGAGGTTCCGGCCAGATAGCAGAGGCAGAAGACAGAGTCAGAGACAGAAATCGGAATCAGATTCCAGATACAGATTCAGAGGCAGAGGGTGCTTCGCATCTCAGAGGCCTTACCTATCGAATGACAGCGATGGATGCGAGCAC
>JAAESQ010000101.1 GCA_024229275.1 bacterium
GCGGATCGTTCGGAGTACATCGCGACGTCCTCGCCGCTGCACGAAAGATCCTCGCCTCAGGCAGCGCCTGAGCTGCTGCCTACACCGTCCCCTCCCAGTGCCCGTGATAGGAGAAACGCAAAGGCGCGGAGACGCAAAGAGGACTCACTTTGTCGGGGTGGGTTGGCAGGGACTCGACTGTTCTCGAAGATCCGAGGCAGTTTGAGAGAAATTACTTGTGTCGCGCGGTGAAAGCGCATGGCCATCTGAATTTCCCAACCGCGTGGAGGCGCCCCATTCGGGAGGGACCAAATGTGGATATTCGCCGAGGCTGGTGCTGATGTTTCGGCGCGCGGCTCAAATGCAGATTCCTCATTCGCTCTAGCTGTGAGATGCGAAAAGTCCCTGCCAACTACTATGGTGAGAGCAAACCGTCGTTGCGTCTCTGCGCCTTTGCGTTATTCTTTGAATCAGCCTCGGTTGGCACGGCTTTCCCACCCGAGCCAAGGAAAAAACGGGAGCGCGAGTCAGCCAGAGACGAATGGATTCGTTGCCTTCTCGTGGGCGATGGTCGTGTCCGGACCATGACCGCAGATGACCCGAGTGTCGTCAGGCAATGTGTACAGCTGCTCGCGAATCGACTTGGCAAGGATCTCAAAAGACCCGCCCCAGAGATCGGTTCGCCCAATTGATCCAGCGAAAAGGACATCTCCAGCAATTACGAGTGGCTCAGCTGCTCCAATGACTACAAAGCACACACCTCCCGGTGAGTGCCCCGGCGTGTGTCGAACTTCAAGCTTGAGACGTCCGATCTCGATTTCGCTGCCGTGCACAAGATCAAGATCAGGTTCGGGGGGTGTCTCAGCTTGAAAGCCGAACATCTGTCCCTGAGTCGGAAGCGAGTTGTAAAGCTCTACTTCGTCAGGATGCAGGCCAACCTTGAGGGTATTTCCCAGCAGCCGCTTAAGCTCCGCAGTGCCACCTGCATGATCCAGATGACCGTGGGTGTGAAGTATGAAGCATGGCTCGAGACCGCTGGCTCGCACGCGATCTGCGATCATCTCAGCCTCTTCACCCGGATCGACCACGGCTACCACACCGGCCTCACGATCGCCGATCAACACACAGTTGGCTTGTATCGGTCCAGTTGGAAAAACCTCGAGGAACAATGTGTCAGACATCGTGTCTTCTCTCCCGCGATAAATTCCTCTACGCGAACGCCTTGTCGACGACCACACCCAGGGTCACCGCCAGTTTCGCCGCTGCCTTCTTGCCCTCTTCCATGACCTCGGTGTGGGTCAGTGGCCGATCGACAAGGCCAGCGCCTGGGTTTGCTACAAGTGACATGACCAACACTCGCATCCCCATATGTCGTGCCGCGATCACCTCCGGCACTGTCGACATTCCGACAACAGTCCCACCAAGCGACCTCAGCATCCTGACCTCAGCCGGGGTTTCGAATGACGGCCCCAGCACGGCTGTGTAGACCCCCGAAGAAGCGGCAAAACCAGCGTCATGAGCCGCGTTGAGCGCAAGCTCCTGCAGCTGTGGGTCGTAGGTCTCACTCATGTCCGGGAACTGCGGCCCCATGTCGCGGCCCCACTCGCCAACCAGGGGATTCGACCCCAGAAGATTGAGATGATCCTTAACCACCACAAGCGAACCTGCACCGATCTCCGGATCGAGGCCGCCAGTCGCGTTGGTCGCGATCATGACCTCAGCACCGAGAAGCGCCGCCAAGCGCACTGTTGCTACAACTTGCTCAGGAGGGTATCCCTGGTACAGATGAAATCGTCCGTTGGCGACAAGCAGTGTTTCCTCGCCCCGCCTCCACAGACTCAGACTCTGTCGATGTCCCGCCAAATCGTGAATAGGGAAGGGAAAGACGTCTTTCAGCTGTATCTCTTCGGTCGGCTTCCAACCAGGTACTTCGAGAGAAAGCCCTGAGCCGGCTACGAGAAAACCACGAACCCTGCCAGGCGAATACCTGTCTTTGAAATCTGCTGCGATTTTCTTGAGTACCTGAGGATTGAAATCACTGTCACACATAAGTCGGAAGATAACACAGAGGAGGAAAGATGAAAGATGAAAGCGGAAAGATGAGAGCAGATCCTCGTTCCTTGTTGCCGCTCATGCGTCGGAGAGACCTTGATCAGGTGGCCACTCTCGAACAAAGAGGGCCCAATTCCTTCTTTCTGCTTTCATCTTTCATCATTCATCATTCTCTTATCCGCCGCTCCTCATAATTGCTTTGAGGCTCCGCGCTACTTCCATTCCCGCCGCCCGATCTCGCACCGCAGTGAAAATTGTGTCGTCACCCGCTATGGTACCGACGATACCGGTCAAGTCGAGACGATCGACAGCCAGTGCTGTGGCCGAAGCTTCTCCAGGAGGAGTTCTCAGCACCAGTAGGTTTTCACCAGCCATTTCCAGACCAACCAAGCTGGCGGCGACCCTTTCTTCGAGTGGATTCTCGACCGGTCGCATTGGCGGCGGGGGCTCATAGCGCCCTGCCACTTTGACTAGGCCAAGCAGGGAGATGTCTCGTGAAATCGAGGCCTGGCTGGCATCGACTCCTTTTGCTCTTAGCGCCTCTACCAATTCCTCTTGTGTTTCGTACGATCCCGTCGTAATCAGCGCGAGAATGAGTTCGCGGCGACGGCGTGTACTTTTCATGTATTGCTTCCTTCGATTCGCGCAATGGCAGCGTTGAATCGTTCTCTTCGTACCTGAATGCGCTGCCCCCACTGTGCTGCGAGTTGGGCAGACTCATCCAAACCCAGATTCCCGATCCCTCCGGTATGACTCCGGCTTGCGATGATCTCTTTCGTCGGAATACTCGGCGGATCCTCGCCCTCTCGCACCCTAGCAGCGACATCGCGATAGGCCGACCGAAAAGATTCCCCACGTGTCACCTTTCCGAGAACTTCGTCTGTCGCCAGAAGACCACCACTTACTGCGCGCTCACATACTGCGGCGTTAACCCTGAGTCGAGGCACCAGATGCCTCATCATCGCGACCATTTCCCCGGTCAGGTCGAGTCCCCTCATCAGTGGCCCCTTCACAAGTTGCAGATCCCGATGATACCCGGACGGCAGACGGCCCGCCACCGCCATTGCCTCGACCATGAGTCCTTCGAGGACACCGCTTCGAGCACGGGTCAGCTCGAGAATGTCGGGATTGCGCTTTTGCGGCATGATACTTGATCCGGTTGTCAGCTGGATCGGGAGCTCGAAAAATCCAAATTCCTCAGAGCTGAACAGAATCAGATCCCAAGCGATTTTGCCGAGGTCGTACCCGACGCCCCACAACGCCGCCAAGACAGTAGCCTCGAGCTTTCCCCGAGCCGACTGCACTGCCGTCACGTTTCGCTGAACCGCCTTAAAACCAAGGATGTCCGCAACAAGCTCTCGGTCCAGAGGTAATGGCACCCCATATCCCGCAGCACTACCGAGCGGAGAGCGATCGGTCAAATCAAGGGCCGATTTCAAAGTCTCCAGGTCGTCGAGCAACGACTCCGCGAATCCGGCTGCCCACAGGCCCACGGAAGAAGGCATCGCGCGACGCTGGTGGGTGTAGCCGGGCAGCAGCACTGACGCGTGGTCTCCTGCAAACCGCAGCAGCTCACCAGCGAGCAAAACAATCCCGTCCATCAGTTCGAGTAGACGATCCTTGGTGTAGAGCCTGACATCGACCAATACCTGATCGTTGCGAGACCTCCCACAATGCACTTTTTCGCCGACAGAGCCCAGTTCTTCAGTCAGCCAGGTCTCGACCGCCGTGTGAACGTCTTCAGCATCCGCGGGTATGACGAACTCACCCCGCTGTGCAGCCCGAAGCGCCCGGCGTAGCACCGCTACGAGTTGATCGGCATCTTCCGGGATCAGTAAATCTGCAGCGCGCAGTCCTTCGACGTGGGCTATCGACCCCAGCAAGTCCCACGTCAACAGCCTGTCGTCCCAATCGAGGTCATCGCCGATGGTGTACTTCGCCACCGAAGCGTCGAGTCCGTTCGCGGTCCAAAGAGCCTGAGTCATGACAGATACTCCACAGCGATTGAGCGCAGTGCGTTGGTTGCGATCTCGACTTCATCCAGGTCGATAGATTCGTCAGCCGTGTGTGATTCGCTCGAATCTCCTGGACCAAACTTGACCGTGTCGAGGTGACGCATGAACGCCCAATCCGAGCACGTTGGTGATGCAAACGGCACCGCCGCGGGACAGGCCCGCAGAACCGCCGCGAGCAATCGCGAATTGTCCGGGGTCGCTGCCGGTCTGAGGCGATCTGAAAGAACCTCGACCTTGGCCTCCACCATCGTCTCAATCTGCTCTGTGATCTCCGCATGGCTGTAGCTCGGCGTGCTACGAATATCGAACACAACCTCGCAAGCGGGCGGAGTCACGTTGCGGGCAACACCTGCGTCGATCAGGGTCGGTGTAGCCACGACCTCGCCAAGCGCTGGATGCACCCTGTCGAAGGGTGAGTTACTGAGAAGAACAAGGTCTCGTGCCGCAGCAGTAATGGCGTTTAATGGGCGAGTGGCCACGGTTGCCGCCCGTCCTGCGTGCATCTGTTCGCCCGACCACACGAGTTTGAGCAGCAAAAGCCCCCGCTGCGCAATTGCAGGTTGAAGCCCCGTCGGTTCACCTACTATCGCCGCATCCGGAGGCGTCTCCAGGCGTGGCAGTGCATCCGGCATGGTCGTCAAACGGGTTTCTTCTCCGAAGGTGGCCAGAAACACGAGCCGCCCCCTCAGATTCGACAACCCACTCTGCGCAATCCTGTGGGCAGCCACTGCCATTGCGGCAATCGAAGCTTTAGCGTCGACAGCACCGCGTCCGATCAGCCTGCGACCACGAACTACGCCCTCAAACGGATTAACAGTCCACCCATCACCCGGTGGAACGGTGTCGAGATGCGAGGCGAAGAGCAACGTAGGACCCGCGAGACCA
>JAAESQ010000102.1 GCA_024229275.1 bacterium
CCCGTGGTTGAACCTCACCCTGCCATAGCTCCCTGGATGTACGATGACGGTGTCGCCCGGCGATGCAACGTCTGCGGCATGTTGGATGGTCAACCACGGCGCAGCTTCTGATCCGTCGTTGGTGTCATTGGCCAACGGGTGGTTCTGATCTACGTGGTATACGGGACCCACAATGGCGAGACTGGTAAAGGCATGAGTCGACGACTCTGACTCGTTTCCTGCGTAGTCTTGTGAATGGGCTCGGAAGTAGTAGGTGGTTGCCGGGTCCAATCCGTCGAGAAGCATTTCGTGGTTCAACGTAAGTGTGGGATCTCGAAGCGAGAACCTACCCAGCGCGCTGCTGGGTCCGTACTCTAGCTGGGTTGTGGCCGGTTCGTCCGTTGTCCAGGCGATCGTTGCGGAGTAGGGACCGATGTCAACGATCTCCACGTTTTCAATCACTGGTGAGACTCCATCTGACGAGGCGACAGAGAAGGTGATGATGAAATCGTCGAGGTTGGCGTTGGCCCCAGCATCCTGGCAGCGAACGTAGTAGGAAAAAGTCTGTTCCTCATAAAGGGCGGTGACTGTTTGAGAGTGGCTCGTGCCACCGGTGTTCCCAAACACCACCGGCATACTCGCAAAGGGGACGCCCGGCACAGTGTCGACACGGCAGATGGCAGCCTCATTGGTGTTCAGCGAGATGACCGTTTCGGTCGTTTCTGGAGGAAGGCTGCCAGTAGGGGCGCCGTTCAATCGAACCGGCGGTGTGCTGTCAATCGCTGAAGCTTGCTCATCGGCGCCGATGTCCCATGCTCTGACTCGAACCTCACCATCCACGTCGTCGGTGAAAGGCCACTCAAGATCCGCCGAGAGATCAGTGCCGCGATTCGCCGCGCCGGTATCAGACGCCGCCAGGTGGTAGTCGGGGAGCGTTGGATTGACGAAGCTGAAGTTCTGGTTGCGGTGGGAGTGTATGCCGGGAGCCGTGTTGTCCGTCGAAGCGTTGAAGTCGGTGCCGAGGGCGAAACTACCGTAGAAATCATCGCCCGGCGCGTTGCACAAGTTGTTCCTAGCCACAATGCCTGAGCTTGAACGAATGCCAAAACCGCTGATGATGCCACTGATCGTGTTGTTGCTTGCGATCACTCGCCCGATTCCGCTCTGGATGCCTGCAGTGTATCCAGGATCGCCGACATCCCAAATGATGCAGTTCCAAATCCAGAGGGTTCCAGCGCAGCCATAGTTGAGTATGCCGCTGGCGGAGTTCATCCCGTTGCCGTGGATCAGATTGTGCCCGAGTGCTATCTCGCCCACACCCTCAACGCTAGGCGGCCGAATGTAGACGACCGAACCGTCATAGGCGCTATCGGCGTGAATCTCCAGTCCGGCAAGGCGTAGATGGGAGACGGTGATGTAGAGCGGGGTCTGGGCAGGATCAGTGGGCGCGTAGCGATACCCAGAGCCCGCCGTGCCGTCGTGACGAGCCTCTGAGGTCGTATGGATCCACACGTAGTGGTCAGGATCCGTGTTCCAGATACCGAGTTCGAAACGGGTTGTATCTGCGGTGCTCCAACTTCCTTCGATACGGGCCTCTGCTATGACGTCAGCCGTAACCAAGTCACCCGGTGTCGCCGCCCCAAAGTTGATGCCGCCGAGATCAGCCTGCCATGCTGCTAACGACTGGTAACAGTTGTAGGGTCCGGTGTAGCTCGCACAATCCTGTCGGATGACGCTAGTCTCGACAGCGGCGGCACCGAAACTAGCCGAAGTGAGCCAGACCACGAGCGAAACAGCGTTGATCAATCGGAATTGAGTTTGGCATCGCGTGGTGGCCGAACGGCTTTTCATCTCTTCTCCTTGCGACAACTGAGCGGTCGGGTTTAGAGAACCGCGAGTATTGATTGATTCGGAGCCGAAGATAGCACTCGATCCGACGACAAATCGGTAGCGCGCATCACAGACCAGTAGCCAACTCCGGGCTGAAGAAGCTACTGAGAGTCTCGAAAACGTGAGTGATTCAGAAATGAGTTGTGCGGCGCTACACCTAAATGCAGGAGTCGGACAATCAACAGGGGGACCGGTTGCCGGGGAAGGTGTTTCGGGTTCAGTACCGGCACACAGGATGAGGTGGATCGGTTCTTCAGGGTAGCTGTCGAAACGGGGTGAGGGGCTATGACGGCGACTCTCTCACAATGGATCGAAAGCAGCGAAGACTGGCTGATGTGGCGTATCCTGACCTACGCCAAAAGCTACGGACACACCAAGTACACATCAACGCTCGAGGAGGCGTGGCGTGTATCGATTCAAGGCCTCTCTCAATCGGTGATTCAGACTCTCGAGTTCGCAACAGAAAAGCTTGAACTCGGCCCTGACCAGAATTTCGCAGAAGACCCTGTATGTGCCTCTGCAATCGAGGAGGCTGCATGCCATCGGGAGCGCGGCATCGATCTCAAGATGTTCCTCGGTCTCTTCAAGTACTATCGTCAGACCTACATCGATCGGTTGACTGGCGGTGACTATGACGAACCCGATGAGCAGCAAGCTATCCACTTGGTTAACCTCATATTTGATCGCCTCGAGATAGCCTTCTGCACTACCTGGATCGAGCTGGCTGAAGAGACGCGAATTCATGAGCTTCAGGACACCAACCGAATACTCTCCAACGAGATGAACCGATTACTCACGGTTACGGAAAGCCTCGCCAGCCCAGTCTTTCAGATCGATCCCAAGGGAAGACTCTCCTACGCGAATACCGCAGCAGCCCCACTCTTGGGGAGGTCTTCCGATCCTGGATCTTTCTACTACCGTCGTGATCAGGCAGAAGTCCCGGTTCCCAGATGGCTGTCAGCACTCACGTCCAAGGCAGAGGCCGCGGACTCACCGCTCCATACCGAGTATCACGTACCTGGGCATGACGACCGCACGTATGAAGTCCGTGTCCACTCCATGCTTGACGTCAGTGACAAGTTTCTCGGTTGGGTTGTCATCCTGCACGACATCACTGATCTGCGCCTTGCTGAGTTGGCGCTTCAAGACAAAGCGGATGAACTTGAAAGGCTCTCTCTGTCCGATCCGCTGACCGGACTGCTGAATCGGCGAGGCTTGTTCGCGCTCGGTGAGAAACACGTCGCGTTGGCCCGTCGCCGGAAACAGTCGTTTGGAGTGCTCTACGGTGATGTAGACAGCCTCAAACTGATTAACGATCATTTCGGTCATGCGGTTGGCGATGCCGTTCTCGTCGCGCTCTCAGCCGCGATGCAAAGCTGTTTTCGTTCTTCGGATACGCTCGCTCGCATTAGCGGTGATGAGTTTGTCGTATTGCTTCCGGATAGGGCCGATCGAGGCAATGACGAGATTGGGGATCGTTTGAACGAGCACCTAGAGAGTGCGCTTGGCAAGATCCAAGAAAGTCCGTCGATGTCTAGCAGGACAGGTTGGGCCCATTTTGATCCTGAACACCACTCGTGCTTCGAAGAGTTACTTGCCGAAGCTGACGCTGATATGTACAGCAGTAAGCGGGAGAAAGGAAAAGCAAAAACAAGGAGTTAACCTC